>CAZXTJ010000083.1:0-17983 GCA_964643655.1 uncultured bacterium | reverse complement strand
AGGTAATAATCATTGATAGCCGGATAGGAGGCAATGGCTGCCCGCAGAACTTTGATACAAGACTCTCTTGCTGCAGGAGAGCGGCTAGCCAAGGTCACCATCTGTTCTGAGGCTCTTTCACCTTCAGTGACAGCCAAAGGAATGAGGAGCTCTGCACCATCTTCAAAGCTGCTCAAATCACCTAGAATGGTCACCATCTCTTCAATGAAGAGAGTGGAACGTCCCAATATAGATTGTCCTTCACGCAAGACTTGTAGAGCCTGGGGCAACAAACGATGGTCAGATAAAACAGCAGCAAGTGATGTGTAGGCATGGGGATCTCGTCGATTGAGTTCAACGATTTTCCGCCAACTCTTCACAGCCCCATCGAGATTGCCCAAAGCGAAATAAACGTCGCCGAGACGCTGATGATAACTCACATCGTTGGGATGTTTTTTGACTAGCTGCAGCAATACTTTGAGGGCTGCTTTACGATCAGACAAAGCTTCTAGTGTGTCGAGGAGTCGTCCCAAAAGCGTGTCGCTCGAATGGCCCGTTGCCAAGAGCGCTTCATAGTGGCTGCGAGCTGCCGAGTGATCACCGTTGAAAAAGAGCAAATCAGCAAGACGTCGGCGCCTTTTGTCGTCTTTTGTTGCTTTTGCCTCTTCCTCGATGAAACTTTGCCACTGACCGCTCTCTTTGAGAACGTCCAACAAGGTACGCAAATCAGCTGGAGATTGAGCATCGGCAAGCTCTTTGATCGCTTCATCTGGCCGACCGACCCGTAACAGTGTATAAGCGAGCAGTCTTCGCCAAGTCGCGGCTTGTTTGCCCTTTTCCGAAAGGAGATAACTTCTCAGCTCTCGAATTTCTGCCTCCCAATCTCGACTTTCTTCCAATATCTGCAGGATTAGATGACGAGCACGAGCAGCGTGAGAAGATCGGCCATGCTGTTTGAGCAGAGTCTTGAGAACAGTCAAGGCCTCACCTGGTTTGTCCAGACCATGTAAACAGCGAGCCTTTAGCATCAAGAGGCGAGGACTGAGAACTGAGAGACCCTCCATTGATTGGAGGGCCTTGTCGTATCGAGACTGTCTGAAATAGGACTCTACGAGGAAAACGTTTCCTGGCGCAGCCTGAACTCTCGAGGCAAGAGCCCAAAGGAGCAGAGCTGCAAGTACCAGAACCTTCCTCATCAGCCTCCTGTCGCGTCGCTGGGTTTGCCTATGGCCGAAACGACGCTTTCTATGAATTCATCAATGTTGAATGGTTTGGCAAAACAAGCAAAAGCACCCAATTGTAGAGCTTCAGCACCCCGCTCTTCAAATCCAGCACCTGTCAAGAGGATGACGGGCACATCGTGGACAGCTTTATCATTTGTTTCTACGATTGATTTGAGCAGTTCCATACCGTCTATGTCAGGCATGTTCAGGTCAGTAACTACGAGGGAGACATCCAGTTTCCCCAATCTCTCGAGCACACCTTTGGCGCTAGGGAATCCCTCAGCCGAATAACCTTCGAGAGTGAGAATGTCGACGATAGTGTCACGAATATTGTTGTCATCATCGACGACTATTACAGTCTTCACAACGCCTCCTGCTGCCTTCTCAAAAAAGCCTGTAAAACAAGAACCGGCAAGCCCTATGGCTCGCCGGATACACCTGCTAGGCCTTTTGATCCCTTCATTGGAACCAAACATCGGGCTCTATGAACGGTGTATGGTCGGGGCGAGAGGATTTGAACCTCCGACCACTTGAACCCCATTCAAGTACGCTACCAGACTGCGCTACGCCCCGATCAACGACGGCGATTGTAACAGAGCCTTATACGTATGTAAAGTATTCTGGACAACTATTTACATGTTTTTTCATATCTTCCTCCTGGTTGCGCCGATGGCCTTTGGGCTGCTATCGTCGGAGCTGGTCTAAAATTGGGGGATTTAACGGGGAAAGGATGGGCCATGCTCGGCTCCCATGTCACTACTGATGGCAAGCTCCACTTTGCGTTCAACTATTTCAACACCAACCAAGTATTGGTGGCTGGTAATTTCTCGAATTGGAATCCTATCCCTCTCGAAGAAGGTGCCGACGGGTGGTGGACAGTAACTCTAGACACTGACTTCGAAGGACCAGTTTTTTACAAATTCGTAGCCAATGGCGAATGGCATCTCGACCAGTTCAATATTCGCCGCACAATTGATGGCGAACACTCCTTCCTCTTTGTGGGTGGTATGTGTGGTCATCTGCTGCGCAGAACTTTCTTCTCCCACGCCCTTGGTCGCGAAAAGGCATATACGGCATATTTGCCTCCTTCATATTCTGTGGAAAACACAAAACACTATCCGAGTCTCGTCTTGTTACCAGGTCTGCTCGATGACGAGATGACTTGGGCCCGTCAGACAGAACTCGAAGACGTCATGGACCGTCTTGTTGGCGAAGAGGCAATTCCAGAGATGATTGTCTTGATGCCAGACAAAGATGACACAATGTTCCACGAAGAGGCCTGGGGAGCTTACGGAGCCTATCTGCACGATGACCTACGACTGCACGCAGAAGCCGAATACAGAGTAGTCGCCAATGGCGATGGCCGCGCTATTGAAGGTTTGAGCCTTGGCGGAGCTTGGGCCCTGAGATTGGCTTCGTGGCATCCTGCTGATTATGTCTCCGTTTCTGGCTTGAGCTGCTGTTTCTCCGATGATGTCGTCGAGACTCTTCGCCAAGCTTCAGAGGAGCTTCGCGACCGCCAGGTACGCTTCCGCCTAGCTTGTGGAGATGAAGAGGGACCAGAACTCTTCTCGGCTACTTGGGGATTTGGTCAATTCCTTCGCGACATGGGCCTATCCTGTGAAACACGTATGGACCATGGTCCCCATGACTGGCCGCTTTGGCGCACTCAGCTGCCACACTCCTTGGCTTTCCATGGTTGGACTTTCATTAGCAAACGTTAACAAAGGATGAAGGGGAGGCTGTTCCCTGTTTAGCGCACCAGTCTTTGTCATCGTCTACGGTCTCCTGCTCGTGGTTTATCTCATCATAAAATCTCGAGTGCAAGCTGATGACCGTTCAGCCCTTCTGGCTGGTCTGGCTGCTTTGGGTTCAACCTCCCCAACAGTTCCTTCACAAAGTTTTGAGAGACAACCAGATGAGAGTCTGAAAAATCTTCTGGCCGATCTCTCTGGTCCATCTGAAGAGCTACGCCAAGTCGCCAAAAGGCGCTTCTCTGATGGCAGTGGACCAGAAAAAGAAACTGTCTTTTCCTTGCTGGAAAAAGGTGACCCTCCTGAGCTCGTAGCCCAAGCAGTTGCCGCTGCAGGCGAGCTGAGGCTGAAATCGTCCGTTCCTTTGCTGGGTAAACTACTTAGTCATTCTTCTCCAGAGGTCGCTCAAGAAGCTGCCCGAAGTTTAGGTGCAATCGGCGATCCCAAAGCCCTCGAATTCCTCATCGCTCGTTCAGAACAATTAGATGAGGAATTGAGAGCTTTTGAGCCCTCTCTCACTCCCGCTCCCAGTAAAGCGATGGAAAAACCTGCCAAGAGTGAGCCAAAAACAGAAGCTTTTACTGACGTTGATTTTGCAGCAGACGATTTTTTGCCAAGCCACGAACCGCTCTCGCGCATTCTCCCGCCATTGGCAGCAGAAAACTATCGTCTCCTCGATCGTTATACGCCATACAAACTACAGAAGTTAGAAGAGAGCGCTATTATCGATTTGCTGCTCAACATCGCTGCGGCAGATGATGAACTCACTTCTAACAGGTATTACGCAATCAAAAACCTCGCTTATTTTCGTCGTATCGGACTAGTCAAAGAGGTAGCAGAATTTCTCGCATCTTCAATGCCTGCAATTCGTTACGCAGCAGCTGACACGGTGGCTCAGTTGGGAGGATCAGCTGGTGCAACAGCACTGTTGGAGGCCATCAAGGATGCCAATCCTTATGTTCGTTCTGCAGCCGCCTCAGGTTTGGCAACTTTAGGAGATGATAGAGGATTGGTTCCTTTGATGGCTTTGCGTGATGATCCCGACGAAGTCGTACGATTTAGTGCTGAACGAGCTTTGCAAGAGTTGGAACGGCGTAAGGACATTGGCAGCCTTCTTACGCTATCACGCTCTTCCACTTCTTGAATGCCTCATCATATTGGGCAATTTTCTCTTCCAATTGGCTACGAAATCTCTTGCGACTGAATGTTTCAGCATGTTCCCTAATAGCTTTGCTGTCCCACTCCTTGGCCTCAGCTTTGGTCACGGCCTCATTGAGTAACTCAGGAGTGAGTTCATCAAAAAAGCAGGCTGTTTTGTCTTCCACTTGGCTCTCGAGAACGCCACCTTTACGCAAAGCAACAACAGGGCGGCCACAAGCGTTGGCCTCGAGGGGTGTGATGCCGAAGTCCTCTTCTCCTGGAAAAATCAGGCCACGACTGTTTTGCAGCTGCTCACGAACCTCTTCATTGGTCAACCAGCCAAAAAAGGTCACATTGTCGCAAGCCATAGCTTCCAAGCGGCTCCGTTGAGCACCAGCACCAACAACGTGTAGTTTCCGACCTGATTGATTAAAAGCTTCAATAGCCCCATCGAGGTCTTTATAAGGCACCATGGCCGACAACATTAGCCAGTAGTCTTTTGGTTCATCATTGCTGGGCACAAAAAACACATCATCGACAGGTGGGTGAACGACATCTGCTTCTTTGCCATAATATCGCTCTATACGGCGACGAACATTGTGAGAATTGGCAATGTAATGATTTGGCCGTCCAGCACTGGCCACATCCCAACGTCGCAGATATTCCAATGTGAGAGCAAAAATCGTCCCTACGAGCCACTGGGGGCGGGCTTCTCTGCGATAGACTCCTTGGAAATCCCAGGCGTAACGCATGGGTGTATGGCAATAACATACGTTCAGCGAAGTTGCTCTTGTGATTACTCCTTTGGCCACACAGTGACTCGTTGAGATAATCAGATCATAATCAGCCAAATCGAACAACTCTATGGCCATTGGAAAGAGGGGCAAATAGAGTTGATGCCTTTTCCAAGCCCAAGGCAAAGAGTTGATGAAGGAGGTGGTGATTTTGTGTTTTTTGATTGTCTCAGAAATCTTGTCAGGAATGTAAACGAGAGAGAAGATATCTGCTTCGGGATAGATCTCGCAAAAGACTTCGAGGACTTTTTCGCCTCCACGCATCCCTGTGAGCCAGTCGTGAACGATGGCTACACGCACGAAGAGCCCCCACCCTACTCGTTCTTGGGCCCCATTAATGGCCCAAGCAAGACATCTTGTCCAGGTACGACGTCTTTTTTCTCGAGATTAAGTGGTTTGGGCGTAGAAGAGCGTTGTTTCAGCTGCAAGATGCGAACTGTATTGGCTGCATTTTTAGCAAGTTCACTGCTGGCTGGTAACAGAGCTCTCGCTGCCCGAACTTCTGAGAGAGCTTCACTGTAATAACCCATCTGCTGCAAAGACAATCCAAGGTAATATCTGACTTCTCCGTCTTGAGGTACCTGCTGGATATAAGCACGCAACAAACGTACTGCTTCCTGGCAATATTGTGGCGCGATTTGCCCCAATTGAGCATAAGTGATAGCCAATTGACGGACGGCTTGGCCGTCATCCTTCTTCACCTTCAAACGCTCACGTAAGACGCAAGCTTTGGTGCCAAGGTATTTTCTCCTCACGAGAGCATCTCGTGGTCTGGCTTTGATGAGTTCTTCATACATTTGCAGAGCTTCATCATAACGAGCTTTGTTGAAGAGGATGGTTGCCAAATTGACTTTGGCTGACACATTTTTGCCATCGAGTTCGAGAGATTTCCTCAAGTATTCGATTGCTTTGTCATGATCTTTCTTCCGGGCGTACATTACGCCTGCAGAAGAGAGGAAGGTTGCATTCTTTGGATAAAACTTCAGACCGAGTTCGAGCAATTGTTTGGCTTCATCATGACGGTTTTTGGAAACTAGATAAAAGGCCAAGTTAGAGAGAGATTGCTCGTAAATGGGATTTAAGTCGAGCGCTTGGCGATAGTGTTTTTCAGCCATATCCAACTTTTTGGCCTTGTAATAACAAAGAGCAATATTATGGTCATTGGCAGGATCAACGAAGTTTCGTTTGGCCTTTTGGAATTGGGTGATGGCCTGCATGTTCCTATTGGAATCCATGAGTGAACGCCCATAGTCAAAGAGCACTTCACCACGGAGAGGATCATTGGCCAGGGCTCTATTGAAATCAATGATGGACTCTTCGAAGTGTCGCATTCGGAATTTGAGGAATCCGTTGCGCCAATTGTAATCGAGAGAGAGCATTCGACCAATGGCATCAAAAGAGAAAGAAGCCACAATAACGAGCAGTATTATTCCACCTGAGGTCACAAGGGAATGGAGTGGATCGTCCAAGTCTTTGTTTTTTGGCAGAGCGACACCACCGAGGTAATCATTGTCTTTGTGAAGCTGCAGAGACCAGCCACGACCATCACCTTGTTTTTCAATGAGCACAGGTTCATCGTGGGGTAGCGGTATCTCTTTCTCAGTAGCCTTTCCCCCAGGAGAACTCAATTTGATAGACAAATCTTTGTCGAGCATTCCTGGTGAAGGTTCTTCTACCCATCCTACCCAAGCACGGAAACGATCTTTGGATATGGGCAGCAGAGAGAGTCCCAACCAACCATCACCAACACGAACGTTTCCACGAGCCATCCGCTGCGGTCCCCATTGATAAACGAGGTCAGGGGCACCAGCATAACGCAGGCAAAATGCCACGAGACAATAAAAGAGGCTCGACGTATAGGGTAAGTGAAGAGAGAAACTGAAGATATTATGCACTAAAACGGCTATAGTCGAGCAGACCATGCCCACGAGCAACAAGTTCTGATAGTTGACCTCACAGCGAGCGATATAACGGAACATTGTCCAGAAGAAGAATGCAGCCGTAGCCGCCATGAGCAAAATGCCAATAAGACCTATCTCACTCCAAAAATGGAGGTATTCACTATGGGCGTAAATGGACTTATTGACCATTCGCATGAAGTGTTTGTATTCGGGTTTGGCCAATAGTTTGGCCTGGAAGGGCATATAGTTGAGGCCAAAGGTTCCAAAACCCCGTCCAAACAAGAATGTGTTCGTGTTTTCTGTGATTATTGCCCAAGCAGTGGTCCAAATGAGAACTCGCTGGAAGGCACTACCGCGGCGCAAATCAAAGGAGTTGGCAAATCGAGAAAGAGCACTCTGATGCATACGGCTCAGCGGGTTCTCTTTCTTCTCCGTCAAGACTTTGAACATGCCACCACCACAGGAAGCGATGAGCATAGAAATGACGAACATTTTGGCAAATGTCTTGAGGTCACGAGAAGCAGCTATTGAGGCTGAAAACCCCATTCCAAGGAGAACGAAAAAGATGACAGCTCCAGGAGAAAGGCTCTTGGCACCAAAGATGACAACAGCAGAACAGAGCAATACGCCGACAATTGCACAGCCCCGCATTATCTTCATAGAGCGGAACTTGAAGGCGATGATACCGGCGAAACAGATCATCCCTGCTGTGAGACCAACCCAACTACCACGAGTGTGAGTGAGCAGGACAACAGCAAACATCAACAGGAAGCTGAGGCCATAAACGAATGTCTGACGGACGGCTACCCAACGATAGCGACTCTCCTGTGTGGCCACAGAGATGGATGAAACCAAACGGCCAAGCACAACGGGCAACACACATATCAGATAACCCGCGAGATAGTTTCGGTGGCCCATTGTAGAGTAGATCTTCAAATACTCTTCAGGCTTTTGGGGCAAAATGAGCCAACGCAAATCGAGGCCAATTAACTTGAAGAAGGGAAAAATTTTCTCGTCGAGTTTGTAATACTGAAGCATGCCAAAACCTGCGGCAACGACACCAGCAGCGATGGCAAAATGAAGTAGATTTTCTATTCTTTCTCGGTCTCGCACATTGGCCGCTGCAACGATACAAATGAGGAAAAGCGAGAGCTGAACACCAAACTCACGTAGACTGAGATCCCACCCCGATGATTGGGTAATGGTCAACAACTCCCAAAGAATGAGTAAACCAAAAAAGAGAAGAGTAGGTTCCCGAGGTATACGCAGTTCGCGACGATATAAAACTGAAAGCAACCAAGTTGCTACCATCATGGTCGCAATAGCGCCAACGAACAGATATTTGGGCGCATTAAAAACCTGCTTCAAACTAACGCTAATCAAGATTGGCGTTACGAAAAAGAGCAGGAAAAAGAGGAAGTCCAAGAAAAACTGGAGCGGGCTGCGAGGGCCACGCTCAGAACTAGGAAACAAATACTGCAATGTGCGATTTCTCATTGCGGGCGATTGTACCGGCCCCATGCCATCAAGTCAAGGAGCTGCAACAGCCAACCACGAAGTGGAGCGTGTTTTCTGAAGAATGTGTTCCGGCTCACACGATAATCAGCCAACTTACGCTCGTGGGGGCGTTGACGGTACGTACCTCCTCCCTCGTGAACGATTTCTGCATCAGCTACCAAAAAACTGGGGAAATTCTCCTTTTTTAAGCGAAAACAGAAGTCCACGTCTTCGAAATACATATAATACTCTTCAGCAAATCCGTCCACTGAAGACCAGAGTTGGCGACTCACCAACATTGCTGTGGCAGCCACCCAATCAGTCTCCACCTTACCCTTTTTGGGCAATGTGGGGCGAGCCATAGAAGGCCATATTCTGCTCAACAATCGACTCCAGCGAAAATGGAAATAACCTCCCCAAGGCATATCCTCACCACTATGCCCTTTTAAGCGCGGAGCAAAGACCCCTCCTCCAGCCGTTCCTTCTGCCACTTCCAACAATCGCAGCAATGCTCTTTTGTCAGTCAAAGAGATGTCTGGGTTGAGGAAAAGAAGATAATCACCTTTGGCAGCTTTACCACCTTGATTGGCAGCACGAGCAAAACCTGCATTAAAACCATTTTTGATGACTTGAGATACTCTTGTTTCTGGCTGAGCAACAAAGGCTTTGTCAACGTCGGCTCCATTATCAACAACAATGGCTTCATAACCATCAATGGTGGAAAAAGACTGTGCTGCCTCCAGAAGAGCACCATTGGCTTCTTCGTGACCTCCCAAAACGACCATGATAGTAGAGAGTTTCACTGACTACCACGTCTCACTTTTTTAGCAAGTTCTTGAATGAACCAATCATTGGGCTGCTGTTTTGATAGTTTCGCCAGCAAAGCCACACCACCATCAGCCGTTTCTTTCAACGCGGGAACCAAATCGGCGAGGGCTTTCTTTCGTTTGTCTTTCTTTTCAATCCTTTTGACAAGAGCGAAATACTCTTTCATGTCCTCTTCAAAATCCAGGACAAAAGCGACCAAGCCTGCTGTTAAAGCCAGATTGACGTCATAGTGATTATGTTTCACTCCTTTTTGCAAAAGTGCGTAAGCTTCTTGCCACCGTCCATCTTTGATGTGAAGCCTGCTGAGCCAATAGAGTGAACCTCCATGGGCGGGACTGAGGGCCAGCGCCATTTTGTAGTGTTTGACTGCCTCTTCCATCTTTCCTTGAGCTCTATAGATATTGGCTACGTTGTAATCCACTGCTGCGTCCACAAAGAGTCCCCTGATGGCTGAATAGATGGAACGACTTTTCTTTAGACGCCCTGCATTCTGCAGTGCTTGGGCATAGTCATAATAGAGATCAATGTTTTTTCCCCCACTATTCATGGCCCGCTTCAATTTGACAACAGTAGGTAATTTCTGCCCCTCTCCTGCCCTGTTTCTCGCCTCGTGCCACACTAGTTGCGTTTTCACAGTGTTGGCCAAAGCATTGGCGATGAAAAGAGCTGCGAAACAGGAAATGGCAACAGATAGGCAAGCCACGGGAGGAGGTAATCTGAACACTTTTGGTTTCTTAGCAGTAGAGACTACGATTGCTGCCAAACCATAAAAGAGCAAACCAGTAGAAGGCAGATGAAGACTGAAAGTAAAGAGGTTGTGAATGATGACAGCCACAATGGAAGCAGAGGCTCCAAGGACTAACAAACGTTTTTCCAGATTTCCATCGCCATTGAGGAAAACAATTGCACAATGAAGGAGACAATATAAAAAGGACAGAATGAGTGAAACTCCAACTAGACCTGTTTCTGCCCAAAAATTGAGTAATTCATTGTGGACATACCAGGACTTGTTGGCCATTCGCCAAAAACCCTCACCATCATCTGCTTTGAAAACCTTGGCTTGATAAAAACCGTGGTGAACGACATATGTGCCAATCCCTCGTCCAAAGAGAAAATTGGGCACATTTGCACAAATCATCTTCCAAGCTGTTCGCAACAAGAGGCGTCGTTCGTTTACAGAACCAGCCTTTAAATTGAATGTGGACTTGATACGAGAGACGGTCGAATGTTTCATCCTGTTCGCTCTTGGCAGAAATGCAACGACGAGAGAGAGTAAAAGAACAAGAGATAACAGATGTATTCCCTTGCCTCTCAAACCATCCTTTTTCATGGGCCAACAGAGGAAAAAACCCCAGAATGAGAGACCGCAAAACAGACCAACCCAAGAACCTCTCGTATGAGTCAAAACAACTGTCGCCAAAGAGAGGAGAAGTGCCAACAAAAGTAAGAGCATAAGGGCCACATTCTTTTTGGAGCCTCTGTTCTCGAGTTGTCGTAACAAAGAGACGACAAAGAAACTCAAGATTAGGGGCAAAATGGCCATTAGGTAACCAGCCACATAATTCCTGTGGCCAAGGAGTGAATATATCTTCACATGGGTTTCTGAGCGCTGAAGCATTACCAACTGACCCAAATCAAAGAAGCCACTAATACGAAGATGGGGCAAAACTGAAAAGTCCAATTGGTAATACTGCAAAAGAGCCAAAGAAGAGACTCCTAGAGCCGCGATGATAGGACACAGAAGAAACCGCTCTAGCTGTTTATTTTCTCTCAGGCTAGTAGAGACAAAAACGAAAAAAGCAAAAAAAGCAAACTGTAGTGCCCATGCGTGAAGGCTTAGCTGAAATGAATGGGACCAAATAAAAGTGACTAATTGCCACAGAATGAATAGGGCAAAGATTCTTCCAAAGGTCCCCCCTGGCAAAAGAATACGTCTACGAAATCCTATGGGAAAAATCCAAGCCATGGCAGCAGCAAGGAGAGCAAATCCTAAAAAAGTATGTTTACCAATGATGAATGGCTGATGAAATGAGAAAACAACGACAAGAGGAGTGAGAAGTAAAAGGGAATAGAGGAGAAAGCACAGGATTGAGTCGATAGGACTTTTTCTGGCCTCATCCATCTGAAAACCCACAATTATTCAGATACTGAAAAACCCGAGCCCGCATATACAGGCTCGGATCTCCCACAACGGACCTGCTACAGCTTCAAAGAATAATCGACAACGAGGCGTTTTGTGCCACGATCGCCAAAATCGACGACGATGGATTTGAGTCCATCAGGAGTCTCGACGATCTCTTTGATTGTGCCCTCTTCGTTCCAGACGGGATGTTTGATGGTTTCACCAATCTCATACAACTCATGAGGTTGATAAAGCCTAGCTTTGGACACAGGCTCAGTTGCTTTTGCCGTTTTCTTTTTTGCAGGTTTTTCCTCTGCGGCTTTTTTGGTAGTTTTTGCCTTGGCCGTTTTGGTTGTTTTAGTAGTTTTCTTCTTTGCGGCCTTGGAGGTTTCCTTCTTGGCTGCCATCGCTCGCCCTCCCTGAAATCTTCATTCTATGCGTCTGGCGAAGTGCCTATGATACCACTGATAAGGCGTAATTTCAAGTCAAATATGAGCTTAAAAGTGTACTCAAGCGGACGAAATCCGCAGACGTAAGGCTTTCTGGACGAATGCGACAGTCAAAACCGTTCTCAGTCAACAAGGAACGTACAGTTTTAGCAGGTATGGCCAACTCACGACTAATGCATTTTGCAATCATTTTCCGGCGAGTGGAGAATGCAGCTTTTACCAAACGTGATAACTGTCGCCACTTCTCACTTGACAACCACCTGTCAGGAGCTGGATCAATGGCCAAAGCCACTGAGACTACAGCCGGACTCGGTCGAAAGACTGAGGGAGGTAATGAGAATAAGCGCTTCACCTCTCCGTATACCGATAACATCACAGTGAGCCTGCCATAACTCTTCGTACCAGGTGAAGCAGTCAGTCTATCGCCCACCTCTTTTTGCATGGTGACAACGAGACGGGAAAAAGATACCCGTGATTCCATCACATGGAAAAGTATGGGAGTGGTAATGGCATAGGGCAAATTGGAGATGAAACGACAATCAGGTGATAAATCCATTTCAGCCAAAGACATGTCGAGGACATCACCTTCGATGAGCGTGAGATTCTCATTGTTCCCATATTGAGTGCGCAGGAATTCGACACATTCAGCGTCTTTCTCAATGGCAACGACATTTGCACCAGCTTCCAGCATGATTTTCGTGAGAGCACCAGTACCTGGTCCTACTTCGAGGACAGTGGTGCCAGCTGAGAGCTCTAGAGCACCGACCAACTTACGCGCCAAGTTGCCATCGACGAGCCAATTTTGCGAAAGCGCTTTTTTGGCTCTAACAGTATTTCCCTTGTCCACTGAGACTTATTCTCCCACTCCAGCTTCTTGATGAGCGCCATATGCTAACACAGATGGTAAACTGGCCTCTGTGAACGGAGTTTGTTTTGACTAGAAGAGTCATACAAATGGTCGGTGATGGACGTCCTTCTGGAGGGACGACTGTTGTCCTCTCTCTTGCCCGCGACTTGGCTGCCAAAAAAAACTGGCATATTACTGTTGTCAGCCAAGAAGGCAGCTATGCCCTGGAAGAAGCGCAAAAGTTTGGTTTACAGGCACGAGGTATCGATTTTTTCCAGAGTCGCCTCAATTTCAAAGCCGTAAGACAGCTCAAAGAAGTCTTGGCTGAACTAAAGCCCGAGCTCATTCATGCCCACGCGGCTCGAGCAGCGTTTCCCCTCTCTTACGCCGTCAGTTCGCCAAGGAGCTTCCCTATCGTCTACACAGTCCACTCCTACCACTTCTTGGGCAAAGGCATGCTCATGCGCCACCTCGGCTCAATTGCCGAAAGACGTTGCCACTGCTCAGCCGACGCTTCTACTTTTGTCTGCAAATACGATGAAAACATAGCCAATGAGTGGTCACTTTTGCCGGCCAAGGGCCTCACAAGACAGATTTACAACGGCATTGAGGCCGCCGATTTCCCTGAGCCTGCAAAAAGTGATGGCCAAACAATCATCTTTTTTGGCAATCTCATCCACCAAAAAAATCCGCAACTATTTGTGGAAATGGCTGCATTAGTCGCAGCCAAACATCCCAACTTGAACTTCAAGATGGTTGGCGGAGGTGATTTGCGCTCTGAAGTAGAAGGGCTCATAGAGAAGTTTGGTTTGAGAGATAGATTTGAACTTACGGGCCGCATACCTCGCGAGGAAGCGCTGGCTGCTGTCAATGGCTCCCACATTATGGTAATGCCTTCTCGTTGGGAAGGAGCTCCCGTCGTCATTTTGGAAGCAATGTATTTGGGTGTACCCATCATTGGCTCCAATTTTCCAGCCATGACAGAGTTCCTCGTTCACGAAGAGACTGGCCTAGTCGTAAAAGAGCAGACGGGCGAAGCTTATGCCCAAGCACTCGAAGGCCTTCTGCAAAAAAATGAACTTCACGATCATATAGTTGGCGAGGGGAAAAAACGTGTTCGCGAGCAGTTTTTACGTGAGCAGATAACAGACAAATACATCGCCCTTTATGAAGAGCTGCTGCACCAGAAGGAGCAAGAACAATGAAAAGAGCTCTCGTCCTGGGCAGCTGCACATTTCAGCAACCTGGCGCTCGCGTGGGCATACAGTTCATAGCTCTCGGACTATCTCAGCGAGGTTGGGATGTTGATTACATTTCCCAACCTTCATCACCCTTCGACTGCCTCTCCTCTTCTCGACGCTGGCGTTACCAAAAAGCCTGGAGCAAAGATCCAAAACCATTTGTCATCTCTGACACTCTGCGCGAATTCGTTCCTAGAGCCCCCTTTCCCATGCGCCCCCTCCTCTTGCGTTGGCCCTTCCAGCTCAATATCTACCGCAAAATGGCCCCCTCCTTCATTACAGAAACTGAGTACGACCTCTGTGTCAATGACACGAGCTCAGCTTTTATGTACGGGCCCAAGGTAAAAACTCCCATCAGAATTTTGCGCTACAACGACAAAATAGATGGTTTTGGTGAACGCATAAGCTCAGTATTGATCAACGAGTTTCATCGCCAACTGTCGGCAGAGCTCTACAAAGACGTATGGGCAGTGACAGACGGTTTGAAAGAACATGCCCTCACCCTCTCTCCCAACACCCCCGCCGAAACTATCCCCAACGGAGTGGAGGTCTCTCGTTACGTTGACGCTGCCAAAACTTCAGAGAAAGAAGAAAAGAGCGCTGTCTTCGTTGGCACTTGCGCCGAATGGGTGGACGCAGAAATCATGGCCCAAGCAGCCCGGGAATTACCTGATTGGACATTCCACCTTTATGGACCAGGATTTGAGAACCTGGAGGGCCCCAACAATCTCCAAATCCACGGCCCCATCCCCTTTGAAAAGGTTCCCAAAGTCCTTGCCAAAGCAAAGGTCGGCCTCGTGCCTTTCAAAGAGGTGCGCGATTTGCTCGACGACTGTGAAAGACCCTTGAAGTTCTACGAATATTTGGCTGCCAACTGTGGCGTAGCAGTAACAGAGGTTGGTGGATTTCGTAAAGGAATGGGCCATTGGGCTACCTTTGGCAGCTGTGCCAAATCTTACGCTGAGGCAATCAAAGAAGCTGCAGAAATGAATGACAAAAGGGATCCCAAAAAGGTCAGAACCTTTTTGGCAGAGTGCTCTTGGAGCCATAGACTCGACCAAATGTGCCAAAGATTGCAAGAAGCAGGTGTGAAGCTCTAATTCTTACCCAACATTATTTGCACATAAGGTTCATACTCTTTGTCCACTGAAGCCTCTTCTTCCACGAAAGTTCGACCATTTCTGGCAAAACGCTCTCGCTCTTCCAAAGAAAAGAGCGTCAAGACGGCCTCCTCGAACTCCGCATAACTCTCGGGTTCTATGCAAATACCTGCCTGAGCCTTTTTCACGTATTCATAACCATTGCCAAAATTGGAGGCTATGAGAGGCAAACCAGCTGCCATGAAATCGAAGTTTTTCGTGGGAATGTTTCTCTCGAGCTTTTTGATACGTTTCAACAAAGCCACACCCACATCAAAGTCGGTCAATCGTGAAGCCAACTCTGGATAAGTAATCCAACCATAATAAACAATGGCTTCCTTATCTTTGTATTTATCAAGGAGAGGAGTTGGCCGGGCAAAGAGGTGGAGAGAGAGTTTCTTTTCTGGGGAGTGTTTTTCGTTGAACTGAAGGACATAATCACAACAAGAGAGCACGCCACGATAAGCGTTGACCAAACCCGAATATACTAAACGTAAATGGTCCTTATTGGAGTGTTTGGCCACTTTCGTGAAAAGCTGTGGAGGTGGAAAATTGCGCAAGAGAACTACCTTTTTGGCCCCATATCGACTGCGCTGATAGAGCTTCTGTAAAAACTCGTCCGTACAAAATACACATTCAAAAAAGCGAACGAATAATATCTCTATGAAGCTGAAATAACAGGCAATCAAAAGAGCAAACAAAGTGCGCCCTCTGTATTCGTAATATTGGTTGAAATAGTCTTCATGGGCGTCATAAATGAGCCTGCAGCCAGAAAATAGACCAATAAAAAATGCCTCGGGAAGTTCTTTTACATCAGAAGCTTGCACGAGATCAGGGTTTAGTGAAATGACCTTTCGCACACGCCAGAACCACCAATAAAAGCGCCACAACAAACGAAAAGGTGACCAAGCCCTACGAGCAATTTCTGGATACCAACCATCAAAATCAACGACATTGACTATATCGCTGGGCCTCTCTTCTTCGTTGGCAGCACAATGGGGCAAAGAGGCATAACCAACATAAAAGAGTTCTGCCTCAGGGTTTTTACGTTTCAGAGTGGCCATTTCTCTATGGAGAAGGCGCCCATCTGTATAAGCATGTGTTACGCCAAGATATACAATCCTCATTGGCTCACCAGTTCATCAATGAGCTCACCATATTTATTGGCCAAATTCACGTGGTCGAACTCCTCGACTGAAAAAGCAAACTCCTCTTGGGGACTCTTCATTAATTGAGACAGAAACCCGTGAAGGTCATCTTGTTCGGGATTTATTGAGTGCCCCAAACCAAACTCTTTGATTAACCAGTCGATGGAACCACCATAATTGAGCGATATTGCCGGCACCTTCAAAATTGCAGATTCGTATATCTTCGTAGATAGGGCATATGGGAATTCTTTTGCATTGAGCTGCAATGCGTAATTCGATTCCATAATGGCGCTCATTGCCTCTTCGTGGCTGACGAACCCGCTGATCTCGAGAGTACCAGCTGATACAAGGTCACCATATTGGCGACGCAACCATCCGTAATTACAACCAATGAGCCTTACCTTGAATTTCTTCTCTGAGCCAAGTTTTCGCAGAACATCTAGAAAAGAAATGAGAGGGCGATTACGGCCATTCGTCAGTCCGCCAGTATAGGTAATGACGATGGCTTCTTGTTGCTTTTCTTTCTTTTCCAGCTTGGCCAAAAGGTCTTTCACTACTTCGCCGTCATAACCATTTCGGATGACCTCGTAGCGAGCCTCATCGTCTTGGGCAAAGCGGTCACACAAGCCTTTTGTCACAGAAACTACAGCGTCGGCTTCTTTGATGGAATGGCTCTGCCACCTCTTGATGTTCTCATAAAGATGTTCTTTGAAGAACCATCGTCCGTGGACAGGATGGAATGGATTGGCCAACCAAGGATCTCGGAAATCTTGAATCAACTTCACACCTGGAGATGCCACTTTGATGTCTGCAGCCCAACGGTTCACCTGAAAAGGTCCACCAGTGGCCACGACCATCTGAAGCTTCTCTCGTTTTATGAGCTCTTTGGCAAAAGGAAGTAAATGCTGGCCCCATCTTTGAGCTATACCGTCGTAATAGAAAAACCCCAAAGCAGCAAACAATCTGTCGCGTAAAAATCGCAAATAACGACTCTTGAATGGATGGAACCGTAGATTGTGCGGGTATCCAGAGGGCAATCGATGGATATGTATATTGGGATGGTCTACGTCAGCAAGAAGAGTGTTGGGTCCCTGTTCGCTCCAGTCTACAGTGGCAACGTGTATCACATGTCCACGACGGGCCAAATATTTACAAAATTTGGACCAACGAAAACATCCCACACCTGCGTAGGGTGGAAAACTGAAAGAAATCAATAAAAAAGGAGATCGGGCCACGACAGCATCTTCTCTTGCAAAGGCTTATACTAGGAGTCAACGATAACGGCTTCAGCGCCTTCAGATCAATAGTACACTACAGCTATGAACTGTCCCATTTGCAGATGTGAAATAGAAAAAGAGCGAGCAGTTTGCTGCTTGAGCTGCAGAACGACTTTCCATCAAGACTGTTGGGAGTACATTGGCAAATGCTCCATCTTTGGCTGCGAAGGCACAAGCTGTCAGCCCTGCCAAGAACTCGAAGAGACTGCTCTCGTCACCATAGACGAAAATAGTGAACCGCCCTTCAGCATCGCTCCCTACTGTGAGAGATTGGGTCGTAGACTGCCCTTTTACGGTCGTTCTTATTTCATCCCTGCTTTGGGTGGTTTAATAGGCACCCTCATAACCACAGGCACAATCATCACCTTTGCTGACCTAGTATTTTTCACTTTTCCTCTATCTGCAATCGTGGCAGGGGGGGCAGTCACGTTATTGGCAAAATCCTTCAAGAATAATCCTGGCCTATGGGCCACCGGTTTTCTGTTCATGACGATTTTGTCTCGTTATTTATTGCGTTATCTTGGTGTCACGAGCCCATTGAGTGACGTAGGCACACTCTTCGTCCTCTTTTTCGTCATTGTCGTACAGGCTCTTTTTATGCTCAGTTGCACCACTGCTGCCAAAGCTCTGTACAGTTCCAACAA
>CAZXTJ010000082.1:0-18189 GCA_964643655.1 uncultured bacterium | reverse complement strand
TTGGATGGGATAAACGTTGAGTCTGTAAAAGAGATCATCTCTGAACTCGCCCGTTTCCATCATCTTTTCCAAGTCTCTATTTGTGGCTGCGATGATACGAACGTCCACGTCTATGTCTTTGGAGCCGCCCAAACGCATGATTTTTCGCTCTTGGAGTACGCGCAGAAGTTTGGCTTGAGCACCTGCTGAGAGATCTCCGATTTCATCGAGGAATAATGAGCCTCCTTCTGCCAACTCGAAATAACCTCGTCGTTGTCTCGTAGCACCAGTGAAGGCTCCTCTTTCGTGACCAAACAATTCGCTTTCCAAGAGAGTTTCAGGCAATGCTGTACAGTTGACGGCAAGAAAGGGTTCGTTCTTTCTTGGAGAAAGACTATGAATGGCTTTGGCAGCTGTCTCTTTACCTGTTCCCGTTTCACCTGTGAGTAAGACCGTCGTCGTACCAGAGTCTGCAATTCGCTGGATGAGGTCAAAGACATGCCTCATCGCTGTTGAGCGACCAATTATTTCACCAAGGCTACCCTCACGAAGTATTTTGGTATGGAGTGCTTCTAGTCGTCCTATGCGTAGTTGCTCTGTGATTGCTTTTTCCACGCGTACGACTAATTCGTGGTTATCAAAGGGTTTGGTCATGTAGTGGGATGCTCCGAGATTGAGACATTCCACTGCCAATTCAGCTGAATCATAAGCTGTCAGAATGAAAACGAGCGTCTCCGCATAATCTTCTTTGATGCCTTTTAAAACTTCACGACCGTCAATTCCAGGTAGATTGATGTCCAAAACGACGACATCTGGTCGCTCTTCGGCAATGGCTTTGAGTCCATCTTCACCAGTAAGTCGATAGCTGGCTTCAAAACCGCGGGCTGCAAAAGACTCGCGTAGGAACCAACAGAGGTTCTCTTCATCTTCTATCATCAAAACTCTGTGGCCCACCTTAGGTCTCGCTTTCCTCTTTGTTTTCGGAGACGCCGTCACTTCTTGGTTCTATGGGTAAGACCATTCTTGCCAAAGCACCATTTTCCAAGTTTTCCAATGAGAGACGACCTTTGTGTTCTTCCACAATTCTTTTGGAGATGGTCAATCCCAAACCTGTTCCCTCATCACCACGTCCAGTGATGAATGGACGGAATATGCGGGCCAGTATCTCTGGAGGAATTCCAGTGCCCGTATCCCTTACCTCGAGCCAAACCTCTTCATCGTCACTCTCAGTAATGACACGCAAGGTGCCACCCTTTTTGTCCATGGCTTGGAGGGCATTCAAGACGAGATTGAGAACGACTTGCTCTATCTGTGAGGGGTCTCCCCAGGCATCGCGCAAGTTTTCGGACATCCGTTTTTCAATACGAACATGGTTGTCCTTTGCTCTTTTCTTGATGAGCAGGATTACTTTGTCTACAACTACGTTGAGGTTGAATGACATTGCATCTTGGTTCCCCGGACGAGAGAACTTGAGCATTGAAGTGAGTATTTTTCGCAGTCTTTCGACCTCACCATTAATGCGTTCGAAGATGGGATCTATGTTGACGTCACTGTCTTTGGTCCTATCAGCCGCAAGCTGCAAACCTGACGAAATGGCAGCCAGTGGGTTTTTGATTTCGTGGGCAACGGAAGCTGCCAACTCGCCCAACATGGCCAGCTTGGAGGTATGTAAGAGGTGTTTTTTCGTCTCTTCCAACTCTTCGTTGTGACGCTCTAGATCGTGGCTGTAATCGAGCAATCTGTCAGAAGCCTTTTTGACGACTACACCTATCGCTAGGTAGAGGATTGCCATACAAGCAAAGAGAGAAGATACGACTACAATTTGGAAGATTTCTATTTTCCACTGAATGTCTGCGTGATAGGCATAAATTATCAAATGGCGTATGGAAGCCAAGTTTTGGCTCTGTTCCAAGCGATATGCTTTGGCCAAAATTGGGCGAACTACACCATCTGACAGTTTCACATTGATGACTCTGACCTGGCCGCCTTCGCGTTCCAAACGAAGGGGATCTAGTCCTTTTAAATCCTCTTCCAATCCCTTGCGCACGATAGAGTTCGTCGTCGAGAGATGTCTCACTCTTTGGCTGATGGTACCAATGCCTGCAAAATCCCACTGCTGTACGAGTTTTGCCATTTCTCGCTGCACAGCTTTTTGCCGCCCCTTTGGCGACCCATTGGCAGGCACAGATCGTACATGGCGACGTATGTGGGAAAAACCCAAGTCGAGATGTTGCAAACTCACTTCAGTAAGACTATCGCGAATATAGGAAGTGAGCAGGAAAGAGAGGAATGCAGTCAATATGACAAAGAGCACAAATCCACGAGCAGAGAACTCCCACAGGAGACTGGCACCTGATAAAGATCCGCTTCGGCTATGATTGTGACTCATGCAACTACTTTCGTTATTCTCAGGATTAGTGCAACAGCCGTGCCCAAGGCAAGGTACACACCAAGGGGTACATTCTCTTCTTTCGGTCTATCTTCATAACTGGTGAAAAACATACTTCCAGAGGCAATCGAAGCGAAGAATGCGCGAAAACCTCCTGGCCGTTTATAAATCATATATGCCGCTTGAAAGGCCGAAAGAGCAAAACTAAAGAGGGTGGCCGTAATGATAAAGGGATAACCAGTCAAAGCCCCTACGGCCATCATCATTTTGGCGTCGCCGCCACCAACGGCACCTAGTTCACAAGGGATGACAAAAATGGCAAAACCTATGAAAAGACCAAAACCAGAGGCTTTCAGACCGGGGAATTTGGCTGCCAAAAAAGCGAGAACCAGTCCTGCAGCCATCATGGGAAAGGTAAGTTTGTCGTATATCTTTCGCTCTTTGATGTCTGTGTAGGCACCAACAGCAAGGAGGACGAGAAGGAAAAGATCCTGCACAGTTATGGGGATCTTTGGACTAATGGCCAATCCCATACTTGTCATCCTACTCATTCCCCTTCATTGTTTGCTGAACCGTTATCCAAGAGACTTTGGTACTTCTGCAGTTTTTCCCAATAGTTCTTTCTATGCATACCAGCCATCTTGGCTGCCTTAGAAACATTCTTATCAGCTCTATCCAACATACCGAGAAGATACTTTCTTTCGAATGCTTCTAGCAGTGTATTCTTTGCGTCTTTGTAATGCCTTGAGAAAAGATCACTCGGTAAAAACCCATTGGACAAAGCAGAAGTTGTATTGGCGTCCTTGGGTACTAGTTTGTCATAGGAGTCCAACACAACTGCTCGAGCAATTGAGTTTTCCAATTCACGCACATTGCCCGGCCAATGATATTGAAGCATTCTGTCGATAATTCCAGGAGGAATGGGACGGGACTCTTTACCAAAACGTTCAGAATAGAGATTGATGAAATGGTTGGCCAGAAGTTCGATGTCGTCCATTCTGTCGCGCAATGAAGGTATCTTTATTTTGACAACGTTCAATCTGTAATAAAGATCCTCTCTGAATTCTCCTTGGGCGATTTTTGACTCCAAATCTTGGTGTGTAGCAGCGATTACCCTAACGTCTACTTGGATGGTTTTTGCGCCACCTAGGCGTTCGAACTCGCGCTCTTGCAAGACTCTGAGAACCTTTGTCTGCGTAGAGACGGTCATGTCGCCAATCTCATCAAGGAAGATAGTGCCGCCGTGAGCTTGTTCAAACTTTCCTTTTCTGTTACCAACAGCGCCTGTGAAAGCACCAGCATCGTAACCAAAGAGTTCACTTTCGATGAGTGGTTCGGGCAAGGCAGCACAGTTCAATTTGACAAATGGAGCCTCTGCACGAAGTGATCGCATATGAACTGATGTAGCAACCAACTCTTTACCAGTGCCACTCTCGCCGTTGATGAGAACGGTTACATCAGTTCCAGCTATCTGTTCGATGATTTGATTAATCTCTGCCATTGCGGGGCTACGCCAGAGGATGACAGGCTCTGAGCGAAGGGCTGATACACGTTTTTTCAGCTGCCTATTCTCTTCTTCCAATTCGAGACGACTAGCGGCTGAAGCTATTCTCAACAACATCTCATCATTGTTGAATGGTTTGGCAAAATAGTCGTAAGCGCCGGCTTTCATGGCCTCTACGGCAATCTCTTCTGTGCCATAAGCTGTCATCATTATGGCAATGAGCTCTGGTTTACGTTGGCGAAGTTTCTTCAGCACTTCTAGACCATTCATCTTGGGCATGGAGTAGTCGAGTATTGCCACATGGGGTTTGAACTTCTCTAGTGCGGCAAGGGCTTCAAAACCATCGGCTGCCACTTCGACGACATACCCTTCCTGCGTCAACACTTCTTTCAGTGTGTAACGCAGCGATACCTCGTCATCAACGATGAGCACACGCAATTGTGGCCCCACAGCTCCTCGTTTTTTACTCTTCTTTTCTGCAGCCATATTTTTCCTATTCTATTACGCGGGGACTGGCCTGACTCTGTGTCGGCAATGTCCGCTCCTCATCAGTCTCCAAACCACAGGGCAAAACAACAGAGAATATTGCTCCTCCTCGTGCAGTGCGGTTTTGAAAACTAATTTTACCTCCATGTGCATTAATAATCTTCTTACAAATCGCCAAGCCGAGGCCAACACCTTTTTTCTTCGTACTGAAAAATGGATCGAAGATACGCTCGGCATGAGCTGCTTGGATACCTGGACCATCATCGGAAATGACAACTTCGGCTCTATCATTTTCAGGTGAGAAGTAGAGTGTGAGTTTAGTCTCACCACCACCATTATCACGTTGGGCGTGGATGGAGTTCGTAATCAAATTGATGAAAACCTGTTTCAGTTGGTTGGCATCACCTAAAACTGGAACTTCTTCGTCCACTTCGAAATCTAGAGCGAGGCGTACTCCGCATTGCTGAGCCTCAAAACCCAACAGAACAAACACGCCTTCCAAGATGTCAGACAATTTGGTTTGCTTGAACTGGGCAGGTACAGGTCTCGAGAAGGTCAATAGCTGCTGTATGGCCGCATTGAGCCGCTCAACCTCTTTCAATATGACAGAGGTGTATTCTTGCAACTTGGGATCATCTTCATGCATTTCACCAATGAGCTGAGTCAGGCTATTGATGGAGGCCAGTGGATTTCTTATCTCGTGAGCCACTGAAGCGGCAAGGTGACCAACAGAAGCCATCTTCTCTTGTTCGTAGAGTAATTTTTCCAAGGTGTGTTTGTCGTGAAGCTGTTTGACCATTGCATTGAATGTATCTGCCCAACGACCCATCTCATCCACATCGGCACGTCTTTCTTCATGGGGATATTCGCCTTGAGCAACTCTCTCCATGGCTCCTGAGAAGCGTTTTAATGGTCGCAGAACCGACGAAGCCAAGTTCCTTCCCACAAAATAAGAAAGAATAATCAGTGAAATGGCGATGAGTAACATTTTGAAGAGCAGTGCCACCAAACGTCTCTCAATGGCTCCGCGAGAGTGGGCAATGACCAAACGAGCTCCTTGGGTCTTTTCTAGTTTGATTTTTACGGACCACAACAAACAGGCTTCGCCATCAATGGTAGTCTCTTTGGGGAATCTCGTTGAATCGAGGTTTTCTTCTGTGAGCTTGGGGATTTTCAGCTTTGTCCCCGCCATAGTTTTGCCATCTGCTAACCAAAGAAACATGACAGAGCCCTGAATTGCTCCATAGCGGTTCATCGTCCGCAGCACATCTTCAGCCCATAAAGCAGACCGACCCTCTAAGACTTGCTGAAAGGTCATCAACCTTACAGTCGTTCTTTGACCAATGTCCACCCACAGCTGAGCATGTGTGTGTTGGATGACAACGATGATTAGCGAGATGAGAGCAATGGCTACGAGGATGGCTATTATGAAAACGAAGCGCTTTTCGAGCGTCTCACCTACGAGACGTCGTAAAAGCCAAGTCATGAAACGCGCCTAACTGGTACGGTGACTTTAATGCTCGTTCCTTTACCCTGCTCAGAGCTTAGAGCAAAAGTACCGTCCACTAGCTCAACACGTTTTTGCGAAGAGTGAAGACCCAAACGGCCCATAGCAACCATTTGACTGATTGTCTTTATGTCAAAACCACGACCATCGTCTTCAATGACGAGTGACACATTGTCTTCGTCAACAGATTGCAACTTGATGGTTCCCCTAGTGGCCGAGGCATGTTTTGCAATGTTTGTTATGCCCTCTTGAATGACTCTATAGAGAACGATGGCAGTAAGTTTCGGCAATTCAGGAGGTTGTCCCCTAATGACGAGTTGCAAATCAAAAGGCAGAGTAGGTTTCATATTTTCGACGAAACGCTGCAACGTAGGCAGAAAACCCAAATCGTCGAGAGTCATCGGTCGCAATTCAAAGATGAACCTACGCACGTCATCGAGTAAATCTTGCATCTCTTTGCGCAGTGAGACCAATTCACCAGCTGCTTCTTCTGGTTTTTTGGCCAAAAGTCGTGAGCAGAAATCTACGCGCATGATGAGATTGGCCAGAATTTGAGCAGGACCATCGTGAATGACTATGGATATGCGCCTTTTCTCGTCTTCCTGAGCCATGAGAATGGACTTCTCTAGCTCTCTATCCATCTGAATGATTTCATTCTGCCCAACAACATTGGGATCGATGGCACCACCATCGAGGTCGCGAACCAATGTGTTCAAATTGACGATGGCCTTTTGGAGCATATCGAGGTGTTTGCCTTCGAACTCTACTCTTCTGTCAATCTCTCGTTGTCGCTCTCGAGCGGCTGCCATAGCGTATATGAGCTTGGAAGCTTCCATATAGGCATCGCGAATTTTGCCACGGGCAGGCTCTAGTGCCCCCTCTAAGGCTTGCTGTAGTTGATTCCGTGCAGCCTCGCCCTTTTCTTTGTCCAAGGCAGTAGCTTCTTCCATGGCCTCTTTGCCTTGGGCTCTGCTATGTGATATCTCAGTGAGCAGTTTGAGGCAGTTCTCTTCCAGGCTTCGTGCCACGGATAGAAGACCTGAGCGTAATTCGCCTCGCCCTTTGACGTTTGCAGAAGAGTCGCCGCCTTCGGTCATCTCAAGCTATCCACCCACAGTTTTCCAATGATGAATACACCTACGGCACCTATCATTAGCAACATGACAATGTTCCACTTGAGGCGGTCTGCTACGAGATATCCTTCAGCTGCATCTTGCAAAACGACGATGAGCCAATCTGGTATCTCCCTGGGGGTGATGTCCGAGGGGAAAGGCAATACATGTAAACCTGGGATCATTGGTTTTGTCGTCATCTTGCGAATACGTGTATAAGAAGCCAGCTTTGGATGAACTCCTTTGTATTCGACGCCACCTTGTTTGTTTTTGTAGGCAACTTCAACAGGGAAATATTTATTGAAGTCTTCTAGATCTTCAAAACCCCTTGTCGAAAAGATGACGGAACCTCGTTGATCAACGACGAGGACGTCACCAGATTTGCCGAGCTCGGCACCATCGATGACAGGCTGAATGAAGGCCAGTTTCATTTCGGCAGCCAACATGCCAACGACTTTGTCAGTAGATCTGTCACGAATGGCGCAGACGTAAGTGATGGCTGGCTGACCTTCGATTGTGTAATAGTTCGTCAGCTTGGAGGGCACCCAACCTTTTTTCAGGTCTTCAATCAAATCGTCTGTCAGCGGACGATATGTACGAACGTTCGTGTTGTACCACTCCCAGCGCTTGCCATCTCTTTGGGCAGGCCGCGAACGGCCAGCGGCAATGTCCTCTGCATCCAAGACGTAAATTGCTCTGAAGATGGAGTGTCTTTTTAGAATCAAGTCAAAGAGATAATTACAGAGGTCATGTTTTTTCCCCACAACAGAAGGAAAGTGTGACATATCCTCGAGCAGGCCTGTCGTATTGGAGAATACTTGGGCAAACTGTTGTGAGATGAGATCGGCAATCTTCTGATTGGTCCGCAAAGCAACTTTGCGAAAGAACACTTTTTCAGTGTCAATTGCCTGTTCACCAATGAGCACGAGCATAATGACTACGAGGAAAAGAATAGCAAAAGTAAGGACGGTAAGGCGAGGATCGCCAAAGCCAAAGTCTTCTATCTCCTCGGTGATAGTCGTAATCTTCTTCGTTTTATCGAAATCAACCGGTTTCAAAGGTCGCTCCTCCCGCTGTATATACCGCATTGTACCCTCTATCTGGGGACCTGCGCAACATAACGCGCGCGTATCTAATATAGGTGTTTTTATCGAGCTCCGGGAGAGACGGCTGCGGGGGCGTAGGTGATGTAGGGATCGATGATACGGCCTTGCATGGTCATATCGAGGCGACCATCAGGCAATTCTCGTTTCAAGCCCTTATGGCGCTTGAAAATTGCTGGTGCAAAATCAAAACCAAGACCGGCATTTATCTCTAGGGTGAGGATGTTGTAGTGGAGGAAACCAGCCATAATGCCGCCTGGTCCCTCACCTTTCATTTGCATCATATCGAGGAAAGCATGGTCCAATTTCACGTCAAATCTGCTATTGCCAAACATGGAGCCAGGTAAGACCTTGAGGGCCCTTGGCAGTAATAATCTGTCCCTATCTGGAAAATCGACTAGCTGCAGGTTCTCGATGTTGACTTTGCCTTCAGCCACAATTCTTTCGAGCATCAAGGTCTTTGAGTGACCAGCGAAAAGGAAACTGGCCTTTCCACCAAGGAAGTTGTGCAAGTTGAAGACATCACCCAAGAGAGTGCGCATATTCAACTTGTTGGCCACTACTCGAAAATCGAAGTGGACGGGTTTCCTATTGAGATTGATGTTCAACTGGGCTGCAACAGCGCCCTCATAAGCAGCAAGGGCCAGTTGCTCGAATTTGAGCTGTTCGTCGTAATATGTAATTTTTGTTGCCCCTTCTTTGGCGCGAAAATAGAGATGGGGCAAATGCTGGCGCCTCAACTCGAAATAGTCAAAAGTCGGTTTCTGGGCTTGAATGACTGCTTCTATTCGAGGGTGCTTCAAATCGCCTGACCAGGTCACACTACCTTTGATGTGTTCATAGGTGGTCATTATCTCGCGGTATTCACCACGAAACTGCAGCTTGTAACCTGGAACATCGAAATCGACGCGTGTGTTAGGTGCCAATACAGGGCCATCCAAACGAATGTCCACATTGGCCGGTCCCTCCATTCCGACTTTTCTCGAGATCTCTTTGTCATTGAAAGAATCGATGACTTTTTTGGCCATCTTTCTTACTTGCTGCGCTTTGGCCTCAAGGGCAGCATCAACAAACTCAGGATTTCGCAGAACATTACGGATAGAACCTTTGAGGGTAAATTCCCTGTCGAGAAATCGAACTGGTATTGAAGGAAATGAGATGACTGGCCCTGGACTTTTAACAGGCAACTTCCCAGCTGGAATCTCAATGTCCAAACCAGTGATGATGTCCTTTAGATTGATTTTTGAGAGGCTAATATCACCCGAAATGGCAGCCATTGTGCGCAAATTTCTGGGGTCCCCTTCAAAGGAGAAATCAACGGCTGCGTCAGGTGACAAAGCGAAACGTTTCTTGAATTTTTTGGCCACGAATTGGCGAATGATTTCAGTCACATTAAATGTCGTGCGCACCTTACCTGACATTAGTGACAGAACTTCAATGCGACCAGATAGTTTACCAACGGCTATGGTGCCCAGATCCCCCAAATTTACGGAAAAATCCGTAATCTCGATTTGTCCCAAGGGACCTGTGTCTATGGAACCTAACTTTATGCCGCGGTCTTTCAATTTCGAACGCAGAGCTTCCACATGACGGTTGAAATCGTCAGTGGAGGTATACCAATTGAAAAGGATGACTCCGACGATGAAAAAGGTCAGGAGCACACTGACGAACACGACCAACAGTGCTTTAGTGGTCTTGTTCCATAATTGCATAGTAGAGGTTCATCATCGAAGGACGAAAGAGTCTAGCTTTTCGACCTCAGTGGACAACTTGTCAGAAATCTTCTGCAAGTTTCTCGAACCAAATTGGTTCTGTTCGATTGTGATTTTGATACGTTCGATTTCGCTCTTGATGGACTCGACGACTTCAAGGTTCTCTTTGGCACCACGAGCAATTTTCTCAGAGAAACTATTGATTCCCTCGCCTGATTTGAAAACCTGCTGGGCAGTTGTCTTCTGGCGAATAACGGCAGAGGTGATTTCAATGATGTATGACTCTACTCGCTTGATGACCTCGATGATACCAAAGGCTGATTTACCAGCATTCTTGGCAAAGACGATACCGGTGTTAACACGGTCGACACCCTCTTTGGTCGTTTCGATGGCGTCTCCAGCATCTTCTTTGATACCGTGAATGAGCTGAGTAATTTCTGATGTTGCTTTGGCAGACGTTTCAGAAAGTTTTCTAACCTCATCGGCAACAACGGCGAAACCAACACCATGTTTACCAGCACGAGCAGCCTCGATGGCAGCGTTGAGAGCGAGCAAGTTTGTCTGTTCAGCAATATTGTTGATGAGATCGAGAGTAGAACCAATCTTCTCGAGACGTGAACCCAAGTTCACGATGACATTGGCAATAGAACTCATGACTGTCTTGATCTCTTCGATACCATTCACTGACTTTTCAGCAGCCTGACCTGACTTCATAGCTTTGTCGACGACTTCTTCGAAGAGTTTTCGTGAATGTTCGGCATTTTGAGCGATGAGGTTCAAAGAACCGGACATCTCGCCCATTGCCAAGGCATTCTCTTGTGAAATCTCAACGAGCTGCTCAGAAGCTTCGTGGAAGCGCTCGGCAGATTTGGTCAAGTTGACAATGTTCTCAGCCGTCTTTTCTACTGAAGCGTGCTGAGTTTTGATACCTGTAGTCAGCAGGTTCGTAAACTTCTCAATGGACTTGGCAGTCGTTTTGATCTCGCGAGAGTTTTCTTTGACGATGTCATAGAGGCGGAAGAAGTTGGCTTTGATACGACGATAACTGTCTGTAGAGAGTTCAATCTCGTCAGCTGCGTCTTTGACAGTCTCTTCTGGTTCCAGCTCGGCTACGAGCTCTGTGAGGAACCGAACTTTCTTGTGCACTCTGATGAATACGACAGTACCTGCAGCAATCGGAACGAATGTGAGGAACAGTCGGACGAAAGGACCATCCGAGATGAATTGTCCGACCCCGCAGATGAAGGTTATGGCCAGAACACCTGCGAGCAGGTTCCTTACACTGAAGATCACGCCTTCTCCCTCACTATCACTGCGAAGCCTCTAATCTTTGCAGCATATCGCGTACTTTGGCTGCGTCCTGCTGATATCCCTCTACTTCGAGAGAACGTTTCAACATGGCAATCGCTTCATTACGCCTACCTAAACTAGCTAATAGCATACCAAGTTCATTGAGACTCGGTACATGGCGAAGTTCAGAACCGAGGGCACGCCGAAACGCAGTCTCCGCAGAGCGGAACCGCTGTTGTTCTATCAGACATCGCCCCTGCTTGTAAAGGGCGGTTCTCTTGCCGTCGCCAGAAGCGGCGCCAGAAAGGGCAGCGAAGAGTCTTTCTCCTTCAGCCCATTTTTTCTGTGCCATCAGTACATCACCCAAAATCATCAAATATTGTGTTTCCTTGGGCGCCATCGTAGCAACTTTTACCAATAGCTGACGTGCTGGTTCGTGTAAACCCTGCAAATGGAGTACTTCTCCCAACTCGCCAAGGACATCAGCCCGTTGTGGAGCCAATGTAGCTGCCTGCGTCAACATTTTCTGAGCCTCCGCATATCGCATGCGCCTTTTGAGAACAAAACCTAATCTTTTATATATGTCGGCATTTTGGGGGACCAACTTGATCAGGGCCTTGAATTGGCTCTCAGCTGCATCCCACAATCGCAGACGCATGTAATGTGAAGCCAGGGCCTGACGGAAGAGTATGTTCTCTGGTTCTACGTCAACAGCAGCCTTGAGATGGGTCTCTGCTGAACGAGTGTCATTGTCTTTCAGCAACAATTGAGCATATTCAAATCTCATGCGCCCATTGGTGGGATCCAAATCGATGGCTTGCCGCAAAGCGTCACGAGCCGTATCACGTTCATCACGTCTAATGGCCACTAGAGCTTTGTGGTAAAGAGCATCAGGCAGCTCAGGATTGATGATGAGTGCTTTGTCAAAACATTGGAATGATTTGGCAATGAGAGCATTAATGTTCTCTTGCTCTTCTTTGCTGATATTCTTTTTCTTCTCTAGGGCCAAAGCTTGAGAGAAGAAGGTTTTACCTAGATTGTGATGTCCCTCTGCCAATTGGCCATCAGCGCGGATGGCCTGTCTCAATGAGCGAGCGGCAAATTCATACTCTTTTTTGTTGAGATAATGTACACCAAGGTTGTTGTAAGCCATGGCATAGCCAGGATCGAGCTGCAAAGCCTGTTTATACAGTTTAATGGCCTCTTGAGCAGCACCGAGACGCTCTTTCACGAGTCCGAGGTTAGAGAGCAATCTAGCAGTTGGTGGAGCATGTTTTTTCGCCGCAAGCAGGTTCGTTTCTGCCTCTTGCCACTGTTCTTCTTGGCCATGGAGATCGCCCAACAACTCATAGGCTGGAGCTAAATTCGGTTCAGAATTGACAGCCTCTTGCAAAACTTCCATGGCTTTGACAGGTGGTCCGCCACCCAAAATTTGCGAACGGGCCAAGCGGAAGAGTATACGACCGTCTTTTGGCGCAAGTATCAAAGCCTCTTTGAGAGCTATCTGCTCTGCGATGTAGTTTTTCCGAGCAGAGTGGATGGAGGCAAGCCAAGAGTAGCGAGCAAAGGGATTTATCCAATAGAAATACAAAAAGAGGGCGCAGATTGCCGTCAAAATGGCTGCACCTGAAACAATGGCCGAAAGTCGATAAAACCTGCGACGAGCCAAATCATCATCGATTTGTTTGACCTTGGTCTGTGCATGTTGTGACCAAAGGTTGTTGTCTAGTGGTATCTCATGTTCTGTTAGCACGTTGATGATTGCTGACAGCTCTTTTTTGGCCTCTTTTAACTTACCTGCCGTATAAAGATTTTCTCCTCGAGCAAGCTGTTGGAAACAGCAACCATCGATGAAAACGGGAATTCGTTTGGCTTCGTCCGTTTCGGGCCATTTGTCGATGACTCTCTTGAATTCGACTATGGCCTCAGGAAACAACTCGAGATCGTAATAACAAGAGCCAACCCATCTTTGGGCCAAAGCTGCATATTCAACGGGGACAGCATCTTTGGTTACTGCCTCAAAGTGGCGAGAAGCACCTTCGAAATCTTTGGCACGATAACAGGCAAGAGCTTTGGCAAACTCTGGATGTGCTTCCACTTCCAGCTCTTCTTGCTCTTCAGCCTCCACAACGTCACCAGAACTCACCCTCGCAAGTTCCTGATGCATCTCTTCGGCAGAGGCATAACGTTTCATCGGATCTTTGGCCATGGCTTTACGAATGACCTTTTTAAGATCCTCAGAGACCTCTTTGTTGAATTCGCGTGGATCAGGGGGCTCTTGCGTACAGTGCATATAAGAAATCATGAATGTACTGTCAGCTTGGAAAGGTACATTGGCTGTCAGCAACTCATAGAGAACGACACCTGTGGAATAAATGTCGCTCGTATGTTTGATCTCTTTTCCTGTGATCTGTTCAGGCGACATGTAATAGGGCGTACCAAGCAGAATACCTGTTTGTGTGAGGCGAGCGCCCTTTTGTGTCTTGGCAATACCAAAATCGACGAGAACTACATGGCCCTCTTCGTTGAGCATGATGTTTTCAGGTTTGATGTCACGATGGACAACACCTGCCGTATGGGCACACTGCAGCCCACGGAGCACCTCTTGGCAAATCTCAATGGCTCTATCAATGGAAAACTTGCCTTCACGTTTGATGATGTCGTGCAAAGAAGCGTGAGGCAAAAACTCCATGGCAAAATAGACGGAACCACCAGTACGACCAATATCAAAAATTTTGATGATATTGGGGTGGTTCAAACGGGCCGTTACCTGCGCCTCACGCTCGAAACGAGTCGTTGCACCGGGATCAGAACAAGCCGATTGATTGAGAACTTTGAGGGCGACGACACGACCCAAGGCTTCGTCTTCAGCTTTGTAGACAACGGCCATACCACCGCGGCCCAGTTCTGAGAGAATCTTGTATTTGCCTAGCTGCTGTCCCGTGAACTCGTCGGTCACGTTACCAGCCCCTTAGGAGTTTTCGTCGATGAGGTGTTTGGCCTTATCGGCAAACTTACTGACGGGATTCAATTCGATGACTTTTTTCCAATGCTCGATGGCTTTGGTCTTTTCACCAGTCTTGAGATGAAGATTGGCCAAATAATAGTGATGGGTTTCGTTTTTGCCATCAAGATTGACTAGTTTTGTGTATAACTCAACAGCTCGTTTCGTGCTGTCGCTCGTGTAATACATGAAGGCAATCCACTCGAGCAAAGGCACACTATCAGGATCCTTGGCAAGCAAGGCTTCCATCTTTTCGAGCTCTGCGGCATCAGATGCTTTTGCGTAATTTGTGATGCCGAAAGTGTCTTTAGTCATCAATATTTCCTATATCTGCAACCCAAGGCGCTTGCATTGCGCCAAGCACCCCTTTGAGACCGCAATGTAACACGCTATCTCTATTCATTGCAACAGCCTCAGGTGGTGTTTTCCAGAAGCCAGGATAAGTATGGCTCATGCAACTGAGACAATGGTGAGGCAACGACCTGTGGCACATCATATGGATGCAACTCCACAATCCTGTCTCTTACTGCAGCAAACTTCTCTGCCCTAGTTTTCATCAACAACAGCACTTCCGGGTCTGCATGTACCTTCCCCTCCCAGCGATAAAAAGATTTTATCTTTGGCAAGAGTTGAGCACAGGCTACTGCCCGCTCTTCGACCAAGGTACGGGCAAGCTTTTCGGCAATCTCTTCCGAGGGTGTTGTAACGAAAAGAATGATAACTTCGGCCATTTTCCTCCCCACGCCTTAGTTTACCCGCACATGCTATCATGTATACAAGCTAATTCTTAGAAGGAGTATGTTCCTTGGTCGGTTTGGTTTTTAACATCATCATCGGTTTGGCTCTAGTCTTCTGGGGCAGCCTCGTCATGCAACAAAGTGACATGACAAAAGGTTTCATGGAGTGGGTACAAGAGAAGGCCAATCATTTTGCAGGTGGCGAATATTGTGTTCCCTTTTATGTCGTTGCATTGGGTTTCATCGTCTTGGGTCTATTTGCCTTGTTTAACGCAACGATGATTATTGCCGAGCAATACGGTTTCTGGATTGTTTGAAGCGCTGATAAGTTTTCCTCAGGCCCTGCTTCTCCAGCAAATCGGCCAACTTCTCTGTGATACCTTCAGCACCATCGAGGATATTAATCAACCTCGGCAAAAATCTCTGCTCTGCGAACCTATCAAGAGCCTGCTGCTCTTCGAGCCCCTCTCGTTCAGCCACTTTCACGTATTCAATACATTGGCGAACGATACGATAACCAACTCCTAGATTGTGCTCTCTCAGAAGCTCTTCCAAAGAACAGACAAAAGCAAAGGTTTTGGGCGAGGCCATTCCTTGGGCTGGACCCGTCAAAAACTCAGCCATTGAATGTTCGTCCAAAGTGATGAGATGGCTTCTGTCCAAAATCGATGTGGACAAAGAAGCAGGCCACTCTTCAGCGAGCAGAGTGCCAATGACAACGAAGTTTTTGGGGAAATAAATCATTGGTGGCACGAACTTGGACATCATTGTGGGCAGATGACCAGGCAGGGACTGAGCAGAGCTAAAAAAGCATTTCACACAGAGATCGTGGCAAACGAGATTTGCCTCATCGCGGTTCGTACCAGCTTTGGGTATACATCTCTCTATGGGATGTAACCTAACTGCCTGCTCCCTTCCCAGAGCAGCCAGGTAATCTGACAGATAATGTTCAGGACGGGCCAAATCTACGCCATCCAAGATGACATAAAACTCTTTGTCGGGATTACGCAGAGCAGCCAAGACGATGTCGAGAAAACCTGTCGATAGGTACTCTTGGCGCTGATTGTCATATGATCCCATCAGGGCTTTCGAGTCATTCCACTCGGGCCTGATATGAATAAGACGATGTCCTTTGCCTTCATAATCTTGCGTACGATAGCGGGCATAACCTACAGCCAAGGATGTCTTACCTGCCCCGGGTAAACCTGCCAGCAAAACCATTGGATTGGAAGAGACTGCCAAATGAAAACGCCAGAGCAAGTCTTCATCGAAGTGAAGTAGTCCCTCACCAGGTGACGCCAGAAAACTCCTCAGTTCGCCAATATCCATAGGGCCCCCTACTGCTCGCGCTGTTTTTGCACACAGTTCTCGCCTGCCTCAAAGACAGGAAAACCTTTGACCGACATCTGCCTCATCGCTTCGAACAAAACGATAGAGACAGAATTGGCCAAATTCAGACTGCGCGTCTGCCCCACCATGGGAATGGTCACGTGGTGCTCTTCCACCCTCTCAAAAATCTCAGGGTCTAGCCCCACTGACTCTTTGCCAAAAACGAGGACATCACCTGGCTCGAAGGAGAAATCATAGATACTCGTCCCCCCCCAGGAACGAGTGAGAACCAACCTCTTACCAGGAGGAAAAGCTACGAACTCATCAACACTTTTGTGCACCTGCCACGTCAAATGGGGCCAATAATCCAAACCAGCCCTCTTGAGGTGTTTGTCATCCAAGACAAAACCCAGAGGTTCCACCAGGTGCAAAGGCACATCCATGGAGACACAAGTTCGACCTATGTTCCCCGTATTCTGCGGAATCTCAGGCTCGATGAGAGCAACCCTCAGCTCAGCTGCGTTCAATGGACTCGCGATCCAATCTTTGCATCAGCTGCCGGTTCCACTATCTTGACGCCACCTTCAGGTGTATCTGTGGCCATTATCATTCCCTGAGAAACAACACCACGCATTTTGCGCGGAGCCAAGTTCGCCACCCACAAAACGGTCTTACCAATTAGCTCTTCTGGTTTGTAATGTTCAGCCAAACCAGCACAAACAGTTGGTTTGCCCTCAGCGCCTGCGTCGAGCTCACATTTGAGCAGCTTGTCTGCGCCTTCTACTTTGCAGCAAGTTTCAACTTTGGCGATGATGAGTTTCACCTTCCAGAAATCATCAAATTGTATTTCGGCAGGTGTCTCCAAAGGTTCGCGCTGTTTTTTCTTTTTCTTCTCTTTTTTCTTTTCAGCAGCAGCTTTTTGTGCCGCTTGCATAGCCTCTTTGGCTTTTTGCTTCTGAATGCGGGCCCAAGAGTCTTTCAAAGTAACGATACGATTGAAGACGAGACCATCTTTTTTGCAGTCGATAGCGTCTGCGATGAAATAACCTTTTCGCTCGAATTGGAAACGAGTGCCCGGTTCCACATCGCCCAAACTTCTTTCGACACGACACTTTTTCAAAAGCTGCAGGGAGTCTTTGTTGATGAACTGCAAGAAGTCTTTTTTACCAGCGTCAGGTGCAGGGTCGTCAAAGAGTCTGTCGTACAAACGTACTTCAGCAGGAAGAGAATGTTCAGCTGATACCCAGTGAATGGTGCCTTTTACCTTACGACCGTCAGGTGCGTTACCACCTTTGGTTTCAGGATCGTATGTACAAAGAAGCTCGATGACATTTCCTTCTTCGTCTTTCACTACTTCGTTACAAGTGAGGAAATAGGCCCAGCGCAATCGCACTTCACGGCCGGGAGCCAAGCGGAAGAACTTTTTCATGGGCTTTTCTTGGAAGTCTTCACGCTCGATATAAATGGTCTTGCCAAAAGGCACTTTGCGGTCACCAAATTTTGGTGGGTCATCGGGGAAAAATGGCGCTTCCAGCTCTTCGACCTGTCCCTCGGGATAGTTCGTAATGGTCACTTTCAGAGGATCTAAAACGGCCATTACCCTCTTTGTCGTTGTATTCAAGTCATTGCGAATACAACTTTCCAACATTCCTATATCAACGACAGAGTCAGCCTTGGCCATTCCAATCTCTTCACAGAAATTGCGGATGGAAGCAGGCGTGTAACCTCGTCGACGCAGACCAGCCAAAGTAGGCATACGGGGGTCATCCCACCCCTGTACGTGGCCCTCTTTTACCAACTGCAGGAGTTTACGTTTGGACATGACCGTATAGTTGAGATTCAAGCGAGCAAACTCTATCTGCCGAGGATGGCAATCGATGGTGATATTGTCCAAAACCCAGTCATACAAAGGTCGATGTACTTCGAATTCCAAAGAACAGAGAGAGTGAGTAATGCCTTCCAAAGCATCAGAGATACAGTGCGTATAGTCATACATAGGATAGATGCACCATTTGTCGCCTGTGCGCCAATGTTCAA
>CAZXTJ010000081.1:0-18223 GCA_964643655.1 uncultured bacterium | reverse complement strand
TGGGCAAATCAAAACTGACCACAAAACTGCCCAAATAGTCAGTGCCAATGACACCGTCATAAACAATTTTCTCAAAACAGATCTGTCTGTCCATTAAGGCCAGTTTTTCATTGTCTGCAGCAGCCACAGTTGAAATGTTGGTGTAAAAACGTTCATAGGGAACGCCAGTCTCATTTGTTCCCTCTACGTGTTTTACATCCTCAGACGATTGATCGATTGACAGTTCTGTCATTGCTGCAGGTGGCGCAATCGTCAAAGTTGTACCTGTGTCTACCTCGAAGTTACCTGAATAAGTTGAGTTGATTGAGACTGGAGCAAGTATGCCCAAAGAGAGGCCTCCTTGTTGAACTATGTCCACATCAATCTTTTCACCATCATCCAGCAGATGATCTGTTCGAATCTTCTGTTGAGGAAAGTCTATTGTGAATGGAAGATCCGCTAGATAACGAAGTGAGATGGCACCGTCAACTGCCAATTCTGGAGGAAGTTTGTCGAAGATGTCCGTAATGCCCACAGTCCAATCAGACTTTGTTAGACCAGCAAATTGAAGGGCACTGATTGTGGCCAAGTCTAGAGTTATCTCTTCACCACTCATACGATGTCCCGTGAATTTAGAGCTAACATTCAAGGACAGCTCCTTTGCCAATTTGGAGGAAACTACATCTAGGCCTGCTCCTGTATCAAAGGCAAAACGAGCCCTCTTCCCATTTGGCAGTGTGACAGGGACAACCATGAGTGCCCCTGCTAACATCTCATACTCAACTACTTTGTTCATTTGATATAAAGCTTCCGCAATAATCACTAAATGCCGTAAACACTACTGTGTGAATTCGGGAATATCATCACGCCAAGTTGGCAACCACAGAAAAACTCGCCGAGGCGGGGCCACGTGCCCATCCTCGTGGATAGTAGCTTTCCAAGTCCGCCCTTCATTGTCATCCATAGTGTGACCATCCTCTATGACCGAACCGTTTAGTTGTATGTAATAAGAGACGTTCCTGATGAAGTGAGCTATTATTTCAGGATCAATTTCTTTAGGAGAGAATGCGACTTCGTGATCGGCCATATCGAGTTGCCAGTTGCCCACTGAATCCATTAGGCACCAGACCTCGTCAATGTTGAACAAACGGATGTTGGACCAAAGATCGTAAGGAGGTATATCTTCGGCCAAGTGGTGTATGAGCGCTTTGTTGAAGGAATCGGGGGGCTGCAAGACTTCACCATTTGGATTGAAAAAACAGAGGGCTTTTTCGTGTTCCAACATCAAGCCAGAAATTTTTGTGACGAAATAGAGTTCATTTATTGGTGAACAATCGTCTGGTTGCACTTTGGCATCTTCATCACTGCCAAAGACATAACTGAGCCTAATGCGGACAAAAGCTTTGTGATCATCTACCCATCTGTCCACGTTGTCTAAATGCCAAGCTTGCTCCTGAGCTCTTTCCAAGCAGCCTGGATAAGAGAAAGGACCAAAATGTCCCATAGCCCAGGCACCAAAGAGCATTTGCTCCTTTTCGGGATCACCCATTGAATCGGGCCACGGTTTGTCTACAACGTCTATGGCAGCATATCCATTGACTTCAGGTCGGAACGCAACAGTCAATGTAGGTCCGCCAAAAGCCCATTCCTCTGCGCCTTGACTTCTATTGACTACTTCGTAGTCCTTTAGCAGCACTTCGAGTTCGTCTAGCTGTGGGGTGTCCTTAAACAGGATGACCATTGTTTGAGAGAATAGTCCCTTTGCCATTTTTGTCCTCCAGGAAAACAGAATAGCGCGGACAGTGCGAAGTTGGAATGAATAAGCAGCTCAATCTGGATTAAAATGGTGCCGGAGGTGAGGACTTGCCAAATCGATTTGAAATACCAGGCAGAATTCCACACTTTAGGTGTCTTGCACCTGATGACGAAGGTGCCATTGACAAACTTCAAAATGACAGAGACACAAAACTCCTCCATTTCATTCGCCATGGCCAAGCAGTACACCAGTTAAAGGCAGAAGAGGCGAAAGCCAAAGGTATCAAGTGTCAGTGCCATATCGATGATAAATATGAAAAACAATGTCCTTACAATGATCCCGAGTTGATTGACTCATCTTTGACTGAGCTGGGCAAAGAGCAGGTGGCAGGTAAAGCAATAGGGTGTTCCGCCCAGGTCATTTTGTCTTCACCTACGAGAAGAGCACTAGAGACTGCTATCTGGGCTTTCAACCCAGATAGTGAGATGGCACCTGAAGAAGCTTTGACACTCATTCCACCAATAGTGGCAGTGGAAGAGTTGCGAGCCCGGATAGGTATTCACATGCACTCGCAGCGTTCTTCCGTAACAGAGTTAAAACACTCTTTTCCGCAAGTAGATTTTTCCCACCTGATGGCTGACGACGATGCTCTTTGGAGTAAGGACACAGAGAGCAGAACATCCCTCGATTTTCGCGCGGCTCGGTTTTTACAGATTCTCTTCGAGAGGCCAGAGAAGTCCATAGCCATCATCACCCACTTTACACTCCTCATAACCTTGTTCAATCCGCCGAAAAAAACATTGCTGTTAGGTGAGTCTCTTTTGAGAAGAGACCAAAAACGGGCGTGGATGGATTGCCGCTATTCCGTTCACGGATATCTTACAGATATGCTTGCCCCTGGTGAAGTGCGTTCTCTTGTCGTTACTCTTGAATGAGTTCAATTGTCAGAGGTTCTGTCAGCGAGATAGCGCGACGATAAATAGTCTTTATGTCATCACCGAAGATCTTGGGATTCAGAGAACCTTTGGGGACCAGACATTCTCTTATGCCACCACCATCGATAGAGCTGCCTCGAGTTACAGTCCACTGAAGCTTGCCAATAGGGCTAATGGTTCCACTTGCATTGTGTTGAAGCAAAACGACCTTACCTTTTAGCCAATCTGATTGTTCGTGGTTTGAGGCAACTTTCCAAAGGTCGCCTGTGCTCAAGTCTGATGCCATTCTTGGACTATCGACAATGGAAAAACTTGAAAGGAATGAACATTCGTCAACAATCTCAAGGGCTTTGTTAAAACGAATGTGCAAGAGACAGGTTTCATTATCAACATGTTCCAAACTTGCGGCTATGGGTCTAAGAGGACTCTTGTAGGTCATTATGTGGTCACTATCACCACCAGTTCCACCAGGTACTTCGTCAGCACCGAATGAAAGGGCTATGCCTAGATTGGCATCAAAAAAGTATGGATTTCCCCAAGGATCCTTTGGCAACTCCTGTAAATACCTGCCCAGAAGCGGAGTCAAATCACCGCCCTCGAGTTGTTGCTGTTGGCTATCATGAAGCAAGATTGCGTTGCGAATGACATCTAGATCCTGTTGTGCTTTCGTTCTTTGTGCTCCTGCTAAACCTTCACCGCTGAATAGATGACTGAAAGGTAGAAGGAGGGCGAAAAGGCAAAAACAGACGAAAAGAGCAAACAGTATTTTGGCCAGGAGACCGGCCAGTGCCTCGATGAAGAAGTCAAAACCCATTGTCTCGTAATCCCACCAGGGCATGGATCGATCATCGATTACTCCCGTACTAGGTGTTGCTCGCACGTTCTGCACCGCCTTTCAAACTTCTTTACAGGCGGTAGTTGCCAAAGGTTCAAATTATCATTGTTATGGTCGGGCTAAGAACAAACTCATTTTTAGTGAATGAGCAGCCAGCTTCATGGTGCACTGCTAGGTAGAACCATTCATCAAAAGGAGTATTCATGGAATGTCTTCAATGTAAACGTGTTTTCGGCGCCAATGAAGGAAGAAGAGCTGCCATAGCAATAATGGTCATGGGAGATGAGTACATCTATTCATACTGGTATTGTCAAGCCTGCGGAGTCTACTCAATCGAGGCCTACCATGATAGGTTCATGGGTGAAGATAGCATTACTTATATGGGGCCTTTTCCCAAGGAAATTGGAGACCAGTGTGCCGAGTTAATCAGCACCTGTCCGGCTCCTCAAGATAAGTATTGCGACTGTGATGCTCACAAAGCCCTATATTATGGTGTGCCGAGAAACTGACCCTATCTTTGGTGCGAAGCCAATTTGTCTTCGGCACGAGCCAGGATATCTTCATCAGTTACACCTAGTGCTTCCAGCTGTTTTCTCGGTGAATCTTTACGGGTCGAGCCTGCAGGTGGTTGGATAAAACCGTGATGAGTGCAGAATATGCGACAATCAGGTTGTCCCCTAGAATCTGTAGTGGGGACTGTTATGTAGTGGTGAGATGTGTTTTCTCCCTGGCCTGGATCCTTGGGTATTCTCTGCAGATATCCAGCAGCTTTTAACTTATCAAAGAGTGTTTCATCCAAAGGAAGATTGTTGGTTCCATTGTCGAGGTTATACATTTCCATAGCACCAGCAATGGTCTTCTGATTGGCAAAACAAGCTCGTTGGTTTGCTCTGTCACGAGCTCTTCTGAAGTTTGGTACTGCGATAGCCGCCACAATTCCAATTCCAGCGCAGGAACTCAATCCAAACATAACGGCACAGCCAAGTATTACAGGTATTACCCAAGCATTCTTCTTTTTTCCTTCACCTTCATCGCCTTGTCCAGGCTTTTGGGCTGTTGCTGCCATACCGCCAGATGGTGTTGCTTGCATCTAGTGCTCCTTTCGCGAAGCATATCTGTATGCAAGAATTTTACACCATTTATGGAACCAAGACTTTCACTCTCTTGGCTGAGCATTTCAAATCAGGCTCGTAATATGGATACAACGAGGAAACAGGCGACTTGAATTCGATGGCGCAGTTCACCATTAGTCTGTAGCTGATATTCACTTTTTCATTGGACAAGAGTCTAGTGAGATAAAGAAATAGGCGGTTTTGCCTTATTTCGTATCTGGCAATGCGACGACCTTCAACAAGCTTGTCCAAATCCTCAAGAAGTGGCTGGCAAGCTGGCGGAATTCCAATTTCGATTAACGGCATTTCAGCAGCTCGTCCCATCTGTGATGTAGCTTCCACATGACAGAGTAATTGCCTGGAAATTCTGTTCTCAACGAGTTTGTAATCGACAGAGAGTTTGAGTCCATGCTTCTTTTTTTGGGGCTCAGATTTGGTCTGAGGGACATAACACTCACTCAATAAATGAAAGGCAAAACCTGGCAGGCTTCTGCTAGTTTCAATGACGTAGTTGTTTTTACCAGGTTTCTGACTCCGGGAAAGATCCAATAGCTGCCACACTTCGCTCTGCTCATTGGTGATAGTTTTCTTGGCAATCACCCCCTTTGAGCTTTTAACCGTGATATGAAAAGGAGTTTTCAGTTTCGTCGGCGCCGATGAGAGTAACAGCGCTCGCAGAACTTGGATTGTTGATTGTGTTGCTCCCCAGGTACCATACCGATCCTTCTGACAAATGAGCCATTTCATAGCTTCTTTAGCCACCTGTGGTTCCGTGAAGGACTTAAACAAGGCGCTACAAGCCAATGCTGTCGTCTCAATGTTCAAGTAAGTTCGCCAAGAGTGCAAGACACCCGAACCTTTCGCAGACCACCTCACTCCGGCCAATGTTTCTTCTTTTAGAGTAAGCAATTTTTTAATGGCTTGGCTACTTTCTGGCCTTTTCGCTGCAATGAGAGCGTTTGCCGTCAGAGCTAGAAAATAGGCGTCCTCCGATTTTTTTATGGACCTTGCGAGCTTATCGAGAGCTGCAGAAAATCTGTAACCTCTCTCACCACTTGCTGCCAGTGCCCATAAAACGTAAGCGCTCTTTCTTTGTCCAACTCTCCGAAGCGAAAAATGGTCCTTTTCATTCTTCAACATTGAAAGCAGACGTTTTTTGGTTCGTTCCAACAATGCAGACGAAACAGGGTGTACTTTGGCCATATCCGTAAATTCTAACAATCCATAGGCAGTTAATACTTCACTTGGTCTACTGTTTCCGAACCAGCTGAAGCCGCCTCCAGGTGCCTCGAATGTCAACAAACGTTGGTAGCCTTTAGAGATTAGCTCGCGTGCTCGTTTTTCGATTTTGTCATTCTGTTGCCCAGTAGCCAAGAGATAAGAGAGGATGAGGACATTTGGATAGGTTGTTGAAGAGGTTTGTTCAAAACAACCACATGGTTTTTTTAGAGTCTTTTCCAAACCTGAGACCACTTGGCTCAAAGCCCTTGGATAGAGTGTCAATTCGAGACGGTGTGCTCCTTTGATTGCTGTCGTTGGAATCTGGATAGTGCATTGAACATTTGAATTCAAGGTGCCATTGAAAACATGGTCAATCATCTGCCCATCAGCTTTGACACTTATGGTTCGCTCAACACTATCGGAACAATCTTCTCCTTGTGCTGTTACTCTTATCTTATGTCTTCCTGCCTCTATTACTTCTATGGGGAAGAGTGCAGTAATTGAATTCTTGGCAGGAATAGTTACTCTTCGTGTGAGCTTTGCATTGGAATTGAACCAACTGGCTTTTTTTAGTGTGACAGACACCTCTTGTTTATGGGGTAAGTGGTTGTATAAAGCTATAGGTAACTCGAGCTTGTCATGCTGTGTCAGAAACTCAGGTATGTTCGGTTCAATGAAAAATGGTTGGGAAACTGTAATAGAGAATGAACAATCACCAAGAGTGCCATCGAGAGAATTGGCTGTCAGCGAACCACGCCACTGTGTGATTGAATCGGCTAATGGAATGTCCAATTCAGCTCGACCATTTTCATCAGTTATGACTTCCGGCAGCCAGCACAGAGTTTCTGGAAAATGACTACGAATACGCCCCATGTTGTGGGCCTTTTGAGAATTTGACTCTGAGTCCTTCTGGAAAGCTTCATAGGCAACTTTCGGAACACCTGCATAATTGCGTGCCTCGCAGAGATTGTCTTGGAAAAATGGAACAGCAACAAAGGTCAGAGCAATCAGAAAGAACAACGATATAAAAAGACAACCATCAAATCGTTTTCCAGACAACTGACTTGAGCTAACTCGCAGCGAAACAATAACGAGCACCACTACAAAGTAGACAATAGCCACAGTTTCTTCCGCGTACCATCTTCCAAGCCTTGGCAAGTTTGTAAATTGGTAGGTGAGAGTTGCATAGAGCAACACTGCAGCTCCATAGCCAGCTAGCAATAAATAGAGAAAGATGTATAGGACATAAAAAAGGTTCTTTGACTGAGTTGAACCAAAAACTGCAGCACTCTTCCTCAAACCCCATAACACGAGCAACAGAATTATCAGACATGCACTTGTGAACAAGCATTTGGGTAGCTGCTTAGCGTAAGACAAGATGATGATTGGCAACAAAAAGCCTGCAGTCCAAGCAAAGGCAGCTATGGCCAAGGCTCGCTGTAAAATGACAGTTTCAGCTTTTAGGGGTTTAATCGAATAAGACACTGCCGTTCGAAAAATTGTGTAGAGAATGAACGGTATTGTGCAGAAGAGAAAACAATGAAGCAGAGAAGAGTTGATAGTCTTCTGTAGCTGAAAGAGAGCTTCTTTGTTTTCCTTCGCCAACTTGAGTTTGCGTTCCTTGTAGCTTGGACCTTTTATGCATTTGGGCAATGAACGGCCTTTTACCAAGGCGAAAACCACTTTGCGAGCTTGTTCTAGTGCGATGTGACGATTAGAGGAGGGGTTAAGCAAGTCTGCCATTGGTGTATGACGGGTGAAGCAGTCTGTTACTTTCGATGTCAAAAGCTTGCGTTGTAGGTAAAAATAGAGGGAAGTGACTTGTGGGTTTTCTCCTGCAATGGCATATACAGCTTCGTCAATGATGGAACAGCCAAGAGCGGCCTGAACGGGGTTTCCTTCTTGATCTGTACAGGAAAGCATCAGTTTTGCACTGTCACCGGGTCTGAATTTATTCTTGTTGAGTTTTGCTTTTAGCCTCAACGACTTCTTTGGTGTTACATAGACAATTCGCGAGTCACCTTGAAGCCCGCCATTAGCAGTAACTCGATAAGCCTTTAGCTCAATAACTCCTTCGTTGTCATTGGCTACTGGGACTGAGGTGCAACCTTTGCCGTTGGTCAATCTGATAGTTTGACAGTGAACAACGCGATTTCGAGATAGGACATCCAAAAGTACAGGCTCGTTGCTCGATGACAAGACTTCAACGGTCAATAGCCTGTTTGCCAAGAGCAGTGACTTTTGTGGTCGTAGCAGGATGTTTTCTCTATCGTTGTTGACCCTAACGCTCAAGTTACCTTTGAAGGAATACCCTTTTTCATCATTCGCTTCAACGAGGAAGCGTACTCTCTTTTTCGTTGGTTTGTATTTGAAAAGGGCCATGCCCGCTGAATTTGTATGTAATTCCTTTTTCAGCTCGACGAAAGAGACCTTTGTTTTTGCTGGTGTACCATCAGCGTATGTCGCAACGACATAGATTCTGTTTTCCACTGAAGGCACTAGTGTGGCACTTTCGGGCACAAGGGTTATGCGTAATGGACTGTGCGTGATGAGACAACTCTTTGTTGCTTTTTGTTTGTGATGTCCGCCATCAACAACTTCCGCCGAGATTTCGACTACATTGCCTCCCTGATTGATATTTCCAGGAAAAACAGAAGGAAGCTCGAGTTCAAATCTGAAAAGACCATCATCATTCAACTTGCCTTCCACTGTGCCCAAGCAGGTTTTCTGTTTCGCTGTACTCGAGAGCCGTAGATTAACAGTTCCATTTCGGACAATTTCGCCGTACAAGTATCTTGCAGAGACACATCCACTTATCTTTTCACCAGGTTCGTATGTTCCTTTTGGCAGATCTAGCAGTACTTTGAAACGAGGTAGGCGGTAACTTTTTACACTAATCTCACGATGTCCACGTGCTCCGTCTACGATGACTTCTATTGTATAAACACCCTCTTTGACGAGTTGGGCAAGAGAGAAAGTTGTCGTTGCTACTCCAAACTTCGATGTGCTGCCAGAGCTCTTCCAAACCAGGATGCCACTTGGATTTTTGATAGTAACGGTGTAAGGGAGTTTAGAAGCAGGCTTTCTCTTGGGCTGGATAAGAGCAAGAGTTCTAATGTGGATTGATTGCCCTGGTTGGTATAGTGGCTTATCTGTCGTCACAAGTAGCTCCACTGGACTATTCACTCTTAGCACTTGCTCTATGGAGGTCTTTTCTTTTCCACAATAGGCTGTGGCTCGTAAATAGTATGTGCCAGCACGAGTATTTACAGGAATTCTGAAGGGCGCAATTGTTCTTCCACAATCGCTTTTGACTCGTTTAGTGCATAGCACTGTGCCCTTTGGGGAAATGAGTGACAAAGTAAAGAGACTTTTACCTGAGAGGACCTTGTTCTTGCCGTCTCTAACCATGAGACGAAAGTGACTTTCTGTGCCTGGGAGCAAGTTGTAAGAGCCGACTAGTTGTAGCTCGAGAGGAGATACGTCAAAAGCGAGTAAATCGTAAGCCTCAAAAGTAATTCCGAAAATGTAGAAAAGGCTTAGCGTAGCCAAAAATGCTATCACTCTACTTCTGTGTGGTTTTTGGAAGGTCTCATTGTTTTTCCCTCGCACAGTGGGTCCCTTCTCGGATGCTTGTGTCAGTTACCCCTCTGTACAGAACGAAACAAATTTTGGTTCAGAAAAAAATCTTTGAACCATTATTGGTTTTTTCCTGTAGAGGTAGTTGAATTGCGAGGGTGAAAGTGAATTTGGACAAATTATCTACAACACCAATTTGGTTGATGACCTTAGCACTTACCGTTGCTCTCATTTTTGCAGCTCCAGTGCTCTGGAGTTCCTACTTGAATGACAATTTCCCTTATTGGTCAGGTAGATTCGTTAGTGTGCAGGATCTAGATGTTATACGAAGCGCTGTCAGTCTCTATGAAGCTCGTGAGAAACCGCTGAATGGAACTTCCTTGAAGCCCTTGGTCGGAAGATACTTACAAGAGTTGGAACTCGATAGATGGGGGCGACCTTATCGGGTAGATACCAGTGTGGGATTTCTCTGTTCATATGGTGAGGACAACTATCCTGGTGGTAGTGGTCCTGCTGCTGATGGAGTGGTTTATTACAAAGGACCTCTAAGAATTAGACGATGTCAATACAGAGGCGCCTTTGGTCCACCGCCAAGTGGAGCTCAGATAATAATCACTATGAACAAAGCCTTTGAACTCGTTGATGAAAATGAGCTGATGGATAGGCTCATGTTACTCACAGCCTCGGGAAAGACTGCAATGGGAGGTCCCATTTCCTTGACTAATCTCAATCTTTGCCCTGGTCACTGTTGGGAACTGAACCTGGAAAAGACGAAGCCCAAAGAGGGGGTTATAGTTTTTGAAAACACGGAGGATTTGAGTGAGCTGGCACCACCAATTACTCCCAAGATGGCCTTCAATTTTGATACTACTGAAGAGGCGATTGGCAACAACCCACTTGAACGTTTTGGTCTTCGTGAGGTGCCTCTTGCTGGGGGCCCTCTCGATCCAAAACTTTTTGGCCTAGGCACCATCAGATACTTGCGCCGGCCTGATTTTGATCCTTTGTACGAATCTGATGGTGAAAGTTTCAACCGAGGTGTAAGAATCGAAAAATTACATTGAGAATGAACCTCATTGTTGTACCCTCGTCTACAGGGCGGAGGTTATCAATGAACACATTTTCTCGATTAGTCAAACTGGGACGATTCTTCGGTGGACTTCTCGTTTTGCTGTCTCTTGTAGCATCAGTAGTTGTTCCCAATTATCAAAAGGCAAAAACCACCTTTCCTCGAGCCAAATGTGTTGCCCAGCAAAGGGTGCTTACAGCTTCAGTGGATCTATACAGAAGCGACAATGGCAAAGACACTGATTTGACCTCGGTTACGGTAGAGCAACTCGTCAAAGAGGGATACTTGGACAAAATACTCAATGATCCAGGTCAAGGCGAAGGTTCCTGGAAGCACTATAGATTTACCAGAAAAGGCACAGTGTTTTGCACACATCATGGGCTTGTAAGGCGAGGGCCAGGTACGAAGCTAAGTCCTCGTGAGCAGCTAAAAAAAGTGGGTGTGGCTGACGAAAAACTATTGGCTGCTGCACAAGATAAGGTTCTGCCCAGTATCAAGTTTGGTCCCAATCCAATTGGTGTAAATCCTTTTGTTTTTTTATTTGCCTCATTGGCTATTTACTTGTTTTGTTTCCTTCTCTCTCTATTTGTCTCACCAAGAAGGACTTACAAGACGCCCGATCCTCGACAATATGTACCGAAGAAGTAAACTCAGGCTAATTTCATAACTTTATCCCATCTAGGCCAACCAATCTTTTGGTTACTGAATAGTGGTACGATATTCACTATTCGATTGTCGTCAGTGTTAGGAACAAAACAAAAAGAGAGTGAGGGGCTTCGTGAACGAAGGAAAATGGATGAAGTTGTCTTTGTTAGTTGTAGTGGGCTTGTTTTGCGCATTGTTAGTCTCACCTGCAATGGCACAGGAAGAAGAGGAAGAGGCGCAAACTATAACTAGTCCACTCATGCGTGGCTGTCCCACGATGAATTTTTTAACTCGTGCTTTCCACCCCTCTAACCGTCAAATGTCGCAGCTCAGGGCAGGTAAGTCTGTGCGGATGACTCTTCAGCGCATTGTCAGTTTTCCTGGTGCTGGCTTTAGAGGGAAAAAGGGACAGAAATTTCTCGTGCGCAGGGCTAGCAAAGGTGGAGTAAGTATTCGCCAAGCCAAAAAAGCCCGTGGCATCATCTTGCACAATCAGGGTGGCAACAAAAAACTAAAAGTTATTGCAGGCAGAGGCCTGACGTCCGTGACTGGCCGTATGTTCGTTGACAAAGCTGGTATGATCAAAATGTCTGGAGTGCCCATCACTCACCAGGGAGTGGCGCCACCTGAAATGCGCAAAGGCATCATTTTGCACAAAGGTATGATGCACAGGAAATAAGATTGCGCATCTGGACTACTACAGTTGCTCTTTTGAGCGCTGTCTTATTGATGGCCGTTGGTCTTTCATCGAGACCACGGCCATCTATTGTTATCAACGAAATCAACTATAATCCCTTATGCGAATTGGATAGCGAGTATGTGGAGCTGTGGAACCATGGGGCTTCGCCCGTAGAGCTCTCAGGTTGGTCTTTTATTGCAGGTGTTGAATACACTTTCCCAAAAAAGACCATTCTTCAGCCAGACTGTTATCTAGTCGTTGCTGAAAAGCCCAGTTCTTTGAGCCGCAAGTTTCCCAACTGTATGGTCTTTGGTCCTTGGGAGAACAAGCTTTCCAATCAAGGAGAGCGCCTTTGTCTCGTTGATGAAAGAGGACGAAAAGTAGAGGAGGTATTTTATTCAGACAAGCCACCGTGGTCGACCACGGCAGATGGACATGGTGCTTCGCTGGAAAGGTGCTCACCATTTATCGCTGGTAACAGAGCAGAAAACTGGTGTGCTTCACGAGAACCCAACGAAGGAGGCGATTGGGAGTTTGTAGAGGCAGTAGGTAAGGTTTCGAGCGATACATTGCAGCTCTCTCTTCAGGACTGTGGAGAGGTTTTGTTAGACGATGTACAGCTTCGTGTGGAAGATGGTGGAGTCAACTTTCTCATTGAAGCCGGTTTTGAGACCACACTTTGGCTGGAGCATTGGACATTGATAGGGAAATGTAGTGGTTCATCGCGACAATATATGACTAGAGCCCCAGAAGGAGAAGCTGTTTTGGCACTTCGTGCTTCCTTCAACGAGAGTGAAGGTCTGCTCGAACAGGAAGTGCCAAGCTTGAAGTCATATTATGGTAAACGGATTTCTTTGTCCTTTTGGGTGAAACAAAAACTCGGTGACTGCACAGTGCTTGGTGGTTTCAAAGGAAGCCCTCCATTCCTTAAACGCCCCCTGAAGGTACAGCCAGAGGGTACGCCGGGCTTTTCAAATAGGTCTTATGACAGAAAGTCACCACCACAGATATACAAGGTCCTTCACTGCCCCTCTTGCCCCAAAAAAGAGCAGGTAACTGTTCATGTTTTCGCTAAAGACGACGAGGCCGTTGAGGTCGTGCAGCTTCACTGGACGCAAGGTGACAAATGGTCAAAGTTGCCAATGGAAAGAGTTGCTGGTTCTCCAAAAGATGGGAAATGGATATGTATATTCCCATCTCAGGAACGAGGGAAGCTGGTCAGATATTTTGTCACCGCTAGTGACAATTGTAAAAGAGTAAACAGAAGCCCAGCAGTCAATGAATGCGTGAAGACCTACTGTTTCCTTTCCAAGGAGCCAGAGCGTGCTACTGTGCTGGCTAAGTATGAACTCCTGACGAAGGGGCAGTATTCGGCTTTGGCTGTCCTCGAAAGGGGGCAGAGTAACTACAAAATTTGTGATTACATTTCTCTCTCATCGAGGAAGGGTGGTTACAATGTCTCCTTTGTAGGTCACCGAGATCACCAGATGATGAGTGGTTGTAATTTGATATGGCAAGGTACTTTGCAGCAGTCCATTGCTGAATACCTCTCTTGGAAGATTCACGAGAATTTAGGATTACCGTCACCTTGCGTTGACTTCGTAATGTTATCGTTGAACGAAGAAAAACCAAGACTGTATTTGCTCGTTGAACAACCCAATAGAAATTACTTTGGGCGTAATGGTTTTGATAAAGGTGGAAACCTTTACGAGCTCGATCCAACTGTCTTTACCGTAGCAAACAAAACAAGACCTTTGGCAGGAAATAGAGACTTTCTCACCCTAGAGAAGCAGTTGGCCAAACTAGATGAAGTAGAGCTCGGGTCTATTGCCCAAGAATGGGTCGATTTGGATAGTTTTGTCATGAATATTGTGGCTCATCAATTGACGTCGAACAGAGATGGATATTGGACTAACTTCCTCCTTTATCACGATGTACGCAAAACGGAACGTTGGTTTTATCACCCTTGGGATTTGGATTTCACGTGGGATCATTTTGGCTGGGAAAATGACCAATCCATGCCCACTGTCGATATGCCAATAACTTATGGCTTTAATGAAAGAGATGAGCCATTGGCTGGTCATAGTGCTCTTGTTGGTCATTTACTCTCTGCTCCTCACATACAACGAGAGTATTTTGCTAGGTTAAAATGGGCATTGGAAACAAGTTTTCTCGAAACGAAAATGTTTGCATTAATAGATGATTTGCTTCTTCGATTGTCCTCTGCTGTCGAAAGCCGTGGGGCGAGTCGTGATGAGCTCGAGTCCATAGGTATGTATTTCAAGAATTACGTCAAGCTCAGACGGGCATATCTGATTACTGCACTGCAAGATCAAAAGGACGGACGAAACTAGGTCTTGCATTCAGGTCGCACAGTTCGTTCAAATTAAGGTGCTCATGAAAAAATTGTTACTGGCCAAGTTGGCAGTTTTCTGGGGCGCAATGCTCCTGTTTGTTGTGCAACCAATGGTTGCACGCATGGTTTTACCTATCCTGGGTGGAACAGCTCAAGTATGGAACACATGTATTCTCTTTTTTCAGGGTGCTCTCCTTCTTGGGTATTGTTATGCCCATATCTCTTTGAAATATTTGGGTGTCAAAAAACAAGCCTGGCTTCATTCCTTTTTATTACCTCTTCCTTTGTTGACATTGCCTTTTGCTTTTGGAAGTGAATTCGCACCAACAGAAAAAACGCCACTATTTTGGTTACTTGGGATGTTGATGTTCACTGTCGGGCCATCTTATGTGGTCATTGCCGCAACCGCACCAATGATACAGCGATGGTATTCACAAATGGGGCAAGAGGACAGTGATGATCCGTATTTTTTGTATGCTGCCAGCAATGGAGGTTCATTGTTGGCTTTATTGGCCTATCCTCTCGTAATAGAGCCTTTTCTCGGTACCCAATTTCAGACGAAGTTGTGGACTTATGGTTATTGCCTGTTAGTTATGCTGTTATGGTTGAACAATATTGTTTTGCAGAAAAGTGTTGAGGCAAAAGAAGACACAACAGCTGAGATTGATCTTGAAAGTCTGAGTAAGTTCAACATTCTTCGTTGGCTCTTGCTCGCTGCCATTCCCGTGTCGTTAATGCTTGGAGTCACGACTCACATTACAAGCGAATTGGCACCAATACCTCTGCTATGGATAATTCCCTTGCTTCTTTATCTACTGAGCTACATTGTAGCTTTTGCAAGGAAGCCTATTGTCTCCTTGAGACTGGCACTGATTGTTCAGGCTCTTTCAATAGCTGCCCTCGCGATTATCATGTTTACAGCCACGAGGACCTATGCATTTTTTCTCCATTGGTTCAGTCTTCTTGTCAGCGCTTACGTATGTCATCTTCTTTTGGCAAAAGAGCGTCCTCACAAATCACAATTGACGGCATTTTATCTAATAATGGCAACTGGAGGTGTTTTGGGAGGACTAGTTAATGCTGTGATAGCACCAATGCTGTTTCCCTTTGTGGCAGAGTATTCTCTTGCTTTGGTTGTGGTTTGCCTTCTTCGTCCCAAGCTTGAGGAAGTCGATGAAAAGGCTGCTCGTCGAAAAGATTGGCAGTTGCCTCTTGTCCTGGGCCTCTTGTCCGTGGGTACTCTCTGTTTATTGCCTCGAGTTGGTGGCGAGGTTGACGTTATGGCACGAGTGGCAATTTTGTTTTTTGTTGCTGCTGTGGCTCACTATTTCAGGCAACGTCCTTTCCGTTTTGCCATGGCCATAGCTGTCGTACTCGTTGGCGGGTTCATCTCCTTTCGTACAGAGTCCCTATTTGTCGCCCGAAGTTACTATGGCGCTTATAGGGTGACTGAGGAAGCTCACAATGGTAATAGAGTTCTCTACAACGGAGTGACAATTCAAGGGATGCAAGCCAGTTCTCTATCTAGTGATTGTTTGTATTGTTATCACCTCAAGGGACCAATTGGACAAATGTTGCTCTCAAAGAAGTTCAAGAGCATCACAAACATAGGGGCCCTTGGTCTGGGCGTGGGTGCATTGGCTAACTATGGGCGGAGTGGTCAGAAAATCACCTTCTATGAGATTGATGAACTCGTGGAGAAAATAGCTCGCAATGACAAACTCTTTACCTATCTGAAAAATAGTCGGGCAGATGTAGGAGTTGTTATTGGCGATGGTCGTTCTATGCTCTCACGCGAGAGTGACGATGAGCTGGAACTTCTAGTGTTGGATGCATTTTCTTCCAATGCAATTCCAGTTCATTTGCTGACGAAGGAAGCTTTTGAGCTTTATTTCAAAAAGCTGTCTCAACACGCAGTTTGTGCAGTTCATGTCTCCAATCGTCATCTCGACATTGCGCCTCTTTTGGCAGCACTTGCAGAGTCTTCTGCTCTTGTGGCCTATTTGGGAAAAGACATCAGTTTATCTCCCGAGGAGGAGCGACGAGGAGCTGCACCTTCTACCTGGGTGATTTTGGCCAGAAAAGAGGCCCATTTGGTTCCTTGGATGGTGAAAGGCATCAACTGGAGCAAGTTAACAGTCAAAAAAGAGATACCAGTCTGGACTGATGATTATGTCCATTATCTATCTTTGCTGCGCTGGTAGTTATTTGGCAAAAACTTCACAGAGTGCGTCCAACAATCCTTTGGCAGTATGAGCCTTGGCTTCGCCGATTACATCTATTCCGAGTTCTCTCGCTCTTGCTCCTGTTATGGGGCCAATGGCTACAGCTGGTGGACGCTCATCCCTTTCTTTGGTCAATTCGTGATAAGCATCTGCAGCAGATGGACTGAACAAGAGGATGGCGTCTAGCAGTTTGTTATTGATGGCTTCTTCTGCTTCTGGTGAGAGCTTTTGTGCAGGAGTCGTGTCATAAAGATGCACTTCATCAACTGTGGCACCTCGTTCGTTCAATCCCTCGACCAAGGTGGGTCTGGCTTGAGCTGCTCTCGGTAGCAAAACTCGTTGATCCGTCAAGTCCATGGGCAGAGCAGCCAACAAACCTTCTGCCGTGAATTTCCTAGGGATAAGATCAGACCGAAGACCGTATTCATCCAAGGCATCAGCTGTTGCTGGCCCAATAGTAGCCAAACGACAGCCCCCGAAGGCTCTGCTGTCCAAACAATTGGAGTCCAATTCATCAAAGAAGAAGTGGACACCATTAGCACTGGTAAATATTGTCCAACTGTACTCTCGGGCAGATAGTTTACAGAAAGAGCTGACTAATCCCTTGACGTTTTCTCTGGGAGTGACCTCAATCAAAGGGCTGAGAATAGGCTCAGCGCCCAAACGAACAAGGGCCATTGCCAGTTCTCTTCCTCCTTGTTCTATCGGTCTTGTACAAAGAAAACGTAGACCGTGTAGCGGCAGCTTTTCGAACCATGGTCCTAACTTTTTGCGAAGAGCAACGACATTACCAATTACGGTAATTGAAGGTGGCTTAAATGTACCTATCTCAGGATGTTTGGGCAGTTCCGCAAGGGGGGCTTCCAATACTTTTTGGGCCGATGAGCAACCACGGTAGATGATTGCGGCAGGAGTTTCGGGAGCACGACCAAACTCTAAGAGTTTGTTAACAATCTTTTGTAGGTTTTTGACACCCATCAAAAAAACACAAGTTCCCACACCTTTGGCCAGATGTTCCCAATCTATAGTTGACTCTGGTTTAGCTGGATCTTCGTGTCCAGTCACTACTGCAAACTCAGTAGAGATACCACGATGTGTAACAGGAATTGCCGCATAGGCTGGCACAGCTATGGAGGAAGTTACACCTGGTACGACTTCAAAGGGAATACCAGCTTCGGCCAATACTATTGCTTCTTCTCCACCACGGCCAAAGACAAAACAATCGCCGCCTTTAAGCCGAACAACCGAGCGTCCAGCCTTAGCTTCCTTTACCAATATTTGATTGATTTCATCTTGGCTTCTTCTATGTTTCGTTGGAGATTTACCAACATCTATGAGACGTGCATCAGGTCTAATTGTCAAAAGGGCAAGAGGAGGGATGAGTCTATCGTGAACAATGGAATCAACTGAAGACAATAGATTTACTGCTCGTTGAGTCAACAAGTCAGGATCTCCTGGACCTGCTCCAACGAGGTACACCGTTCCGACCTTTGGCACTATCGCACTCCTTACGTTTTGTGAACATTCACAGAAAGGACTATATCACGGAAGCTTGCAAGATTAGGATGGATGAATAGTCAACAGGGTACTTCTCAATTAGATTGCCATCCAACGCCAACAAGTTCGCCAAGAAGCTCTTGGTGACGTTATTACTCTCAAGCTTCTCAACTTTGCCCAACAGCCGATCGAGATGTTTCCTTGCTCTTTTTCTCCCATCTTCCAGTTCTGCTTCAGTGGCCTCTTCTTGCTCGATGGAGCTTTTGACTACCTTGAGCGTTGTTGCAGAAAGGAGATCTTCTAGCTCGTCACTAGTGTAATGATGTCGATGATAT
>CAZXTJ010000080.1:0-18238 GCA_964643655.1 uncultured bacterium | reverse complement strand
CATTTTGTCATTGGTTTGGCTCCTGATGGTGGACGCATGGACGAACAGACTCGGAAAGCTGTTTCTGCTGCCATACGACAGGGGCTCAATGTCGATTCGGGTTTGCATGATTTTCTGGGTGATGACAAGAAATTGGTCAAAGAAGCCAAAAAACACAGCGTTACCCTACGCGACGTTCGCCGACCACCTGCTCGCCAACATATGCATTTCTTTTCAGGAGCAATCGAAGACGTCACCTCAACGACAATTGCCATTTTGGGGACTGATTCAGCCGTAGGCAAACGGACAACTGCATGGCTTCTTGTGGACGCCGTTCGCAAGCTCGGTCGCAGCTGTGAGTTTGTTGGCACAGGACAGACTGCTTGGTTTCAAGGCGCGGAATATGGCGTTGTGATGGATTCATTGGTCAATGATTTTGTGGCAGGTGAAATAGAGCACGCCGTCTGGACTGCCTGGCATGAAAAAAATCCTGAGTTCATCATTGTGGAAGGGCAGGGGAGTTTAATGAATCCAGCCTTTCCGGGCGGTTTTGAAATACTTGCTGCAGCAAGACCAGACTTCATTGTTTTACAGCACGCACCAGCTCGAAAAGAATACGATGGTTTTCCCGGTTACCCACTTCACGACATCAAAACTCAAATCGAGGCCATAGAGCTCATTTCTGATAAGCCAGTAGTGGCAATAACTGTCAATCACGAGAACATCAAAGAAGATGATTTAGAGCAATGTTGTGAGAGTCTGGCCAGGGAAACAAAAAGAGCAGTTTCTGACGTCTTGGTCGAAGGGGCAGAACCCCTTGCATATTACTTATTAGAGCACTTTGAGTGAATTTCACATTGCACTGCGCATTGCACTAGGACTTGCTACGTGCTAAACAATTCACCGGAGGACTATGGACGTCGAGCAACAGGCATTTCCTACCTTGCGACCTGGGGGCAGCATTGTTTCCAGTAGAAGTCGCCAATTTATCGATGAGATTCTCGCAGCACTGGGAGAAGGTGCACGTGATGTTCTTATTGATATGTCTGACGTTACCTTCATAAGTAAAGCTGCCGTTGTCGGTATAGTCGAAATCAGCGAACAACTCGAGACTGAAGGCGGAGTGTTGGCCCTCACCAACTTACGCGGAGTGGTTCGTAACCTCATCTCATTACGTCGCTCATCGCGAACGTTGCGTTTGTTCGATTCAGAACGTGAAGCTCGCTCATTCTTGCGTAAACGTATTCAAGAACGGGCTATGGCAGAGAGCGAAGTGGCTGATGAAGAGGTAGTGGATGAGGAACCCTTCGAAAGGCTCGATAAAGTCATCGAGTTTTTGGGAGCAGATGAGGCTCAGGCAGCGCCAGAGTCTCCTGAAGAAATCGTGGCGGAACCACCTCCAAAGGTTGAGCCTGAACCCGATCCTGAGCCAGAAACGGAGCTTCAGGAAGAAGAAGACAGTTCGGAAGCAGAGCTTCCGAGTGCAGAAGAGTTAGCTCAGGGTACCTTTGCCATTTTGTCTCAAGGTGCAGAGCTTACAGAGCCCCTTTCTCTTATATCTGCCGAAAAGGAGCTGACTGAGTCATACTCCATCCTCAAAGAAGAGCCTCCTCAGCCTGAAGAGTATGCTGAGCCAGTTCAATTGACTCCTATTGTTTCTGAAGAGGAAGAAGTCGAAGAAGCTGAAGAATCGCCGTTGTTGTCAATGAGTGACGAGCAGCTATCTCACATCATCAAAGAACAAAAAGGTAAGCCAGAGCCTGCAGAGGAAGTTCAAGAAGACGCTGCAACTGAAGTGGGTGAAGCTCAATCTCAACCTGCTGGTCCTGAAACTGTCTTTCCTGTTTATGACTTTGATGAGCTGGCAGAGCGTCTACGTTCTCCTGACCCAAAAATGCGATGGTTTGCTGCTCGTGGTCTAGGGCGATTGGGTGACCCACGCGGTTCTTCGCTGCTACAAAAGCTGCTAGACAAAAGACGAGAATTTCAATTCATCCGCGAAATGGCTCGTATTTCTTTGCGAAGATTGGGGCAACCACGTCCCTGAGAGGAGCCCCTGTGGCCGATTTATATCCAAATATGACTGATGAGGCTTGCATAGACCGCATTCGTGAAATCAAAGAGAAAGAGGGAGATTCTCTCGTCATCTTGGGGCACCATTATCAGCGACAGGACATCATTTCAGTCTCAGATATCATTGGTGATTCTTTTGAGTTGTCCCACAAAGCTGCTGCATTGAGTGCGTCGACGATTGCTTTCTGTGGTGTTCACTTCATGGCAGAAAGTGCCTTTCTCTTGGCTCCCAAAGGGCGTTCAGTTTATCTACCCGATATGGATGCTGGCTGTCCCATGGCTGATATGGCAGAGATCAATCAGGTTGAAAAAGCTTGGCAAGTTCTCGAGGAACGGCTGGGGCCAAATCCTGCCATTCCCCTCGTTTACATGAACTCATCAGCAGCCATCAAAGCCTTCTGTGGCAAACACGGTGGCGCTGTTTGTACTTCTAGTAATGCTGAAAAGGTCATGAAATGGGCCTTTGAAAAAGGAAAACGCATACTCTTTTTGCCTGATGAACATTTGGGGCGTAACACAGCAAACGATATGGGTATTGTTGGTGATGACGTGGTCATCTGGCGTCCTCATTCAGATGATGGTTCTGTAGCACCTGAGGCTCTTGAAAAAGCCAAGCTCATCCTATGGAAGGGGTTCTGTATCGTTCATCAGAACTTCACAGTGGCTGATGTAGAGAGAGTGCGCAAAGAAAATCCCAATGCCAAGATTTACGTCCATCCAGAATGTCGCGAAGAGGTTGTCAAACTATGTGATGGCAATGGTTCCACTTCATACCTAGTCAAAGTAGCCAAAGAGGCTCCAGCAGGTTCAGAAGTGTGTATTGGAACGGAAGTTCATCTAGTTGATCGTTTGACAGCCCAGATGTCAGACAAGAAGATCTTCCCCCTCAAAAGATCTGAATGTGCCAACATGGCCAAAATCACACCGAAGAAGTTGCTCGCTACTTTGGAAGAGCTCGACGAGAAGAAAATCGTTACTGTGCCCAAAGAGTATCAAGAGGACGCGCGTACTGCTTTACAGCGCATGTTGGACATATGCTCATAGGTGCTCACTGTTCCATTGCAGGGGGCTTGTCCCGAGCTATTGAACGAGCTTCGGCCTTGGGTTGCACTGCTTTGCAGATTTTCACTCGCAATCAAAGGCAGTGGGTAGCCAAAGCAATATCAGATATGGAAGCTGAAAGCTTCAAAACGGCAGTTGCTGAAAGTGAAATCGCTTTCATTGTTTCTCACGCCTCTTACCTCATCAATCTTGGTGCAGCCAAAGAGACCCTTCGTTGGAAATCATCAGAAGCTCTCATCGCAGAGGTGGAAAGATGTGAGGCCTTGGCTCTGCCCGCTGTTGTCGTTCACGGAGGGGCTCATAATGGGGCTGGTAGTGAATTGGGTATCAAACGAGTCGCAGAAACCTTGGAAGAGGTCTTCAGGCGTACCAAAGATTGTTCTGTTTCAATTCTTGTGGAAAACACTGCAGGGCAGGGGAGTGCTCTTGGGGCTAGTTTGGATGAATTGGCAAGGCTGTTGGAACTACTTCCAGAGGAAAAACGTCTTGGTTTCTGCATAGATACCTGCCACGCCTTTGCTGCTGGTTATGATATCTGCAGTCAGGCAAAATGGCGTAAGTTTGTGAGCCAAATCAAAGCAACGATTGGTTTGTCCCGAGTAGGTTTGTTTCACCTCAATGATTGCAAGGGAACTTGTGGGGAAAAGAAAGACAGGCACGACCATCTCGGTGAGGGGCAAATGGGGGAGGCTGCTTTCCGTTTTTTGTTGAAGGATGAGCGTTTCTCCTCAGTACCCAAAATAATTGAGACTCCCAAAGAAGGGGGTCGCTCTGGTAAACCTTCAGAAGCAGACAAATTGGACCAGAAAAATCTGGCATTCATAAAAAGCATTCTCGAGGAGGAATGATGGCCAAGCTTGGCAAAGTAGAACAAAATCCACTGAAACAGCCAAAAATCGTTTCCAAGTGGTATTCAATCGATTCTTTCGAAGTGACTGTAGAAAAATGTCGAGCCTGCGGAAATCCCGTGAAACTCACTGCTGTAGACCTTGAGAAGGGACGTTACGTGAAATGTCCTTGTGGTAAAGGTTGTTTCGAAGTCGAGGTGCGACTGGTACACACCATCGAGTCGTAGTAGGATGAGAGATCCAGTAGGGGGTCACTATACACTTTAGATAGAGAGGACCTTCGGGCTTGATTATCGAACTGGACCTCATTCAAACCTTTGCTGCGGCGATGGTCGTATTGTTCGTCGGTTATTTCGTCAATGGTCGAGTATCTTTCCTCAAGAGATATTCCATTCCAGAACCTGTCGTCGGCGGAATGATCTTCGCTCTAATCGTTACGGTGTTACAGTCCCAGTGGGGGATACAGTTCAAGATGGACATGACCCTGAAGAAACCTCTCATGTTGGCTTTCTTCACTACAGTAGGTCTAGGTGCCCGTCTTTCACTGCTCAAAGTGGGTGGACCGAAGGTATTAATCTTCCTCTTCCTCACAACCATCCTTGTTGCTATGCAAAATGTCCTTGGGATGACAGTGGCCTATCTCACAGATGCCCACCCTCTCGTTGGTTTGCTTGCCGGCTCAATAACAATGGTTGGTGGACATGGTACGGGGGCCACCTTCGCAGGCACCTTTGGGGGAAGCCACAACTTACAAGCTGCAATGGAGTTAGCCATGGCGGCAGCCACCTTTGGCCTCGTTTGTGGCGGACTCATTGGTGGTCCCGTTGCCAAAAGGCTCATTGAGAAATATCGTCTCGAATCAACTGCTGAAGATGGAATTGGTCAGTTGGACGTAGAAGAGAACAATGAAGTCGATTTGACACCCAACCTCTTGTTAGAAACTATGCTCGTCGTTGCCGTGCCAATGGCACTTGGCCAACTACTCTACCATTGGTCCTTGGCTCAAGGTTTTAGCCTACCAGGATTTGTATGGTCACTTTTCATCGGCATCATCATTCTCAATGTCTGTGACGTCACAGGTGTTTATGAAGTGAAAGCCAAAGCAGTGGATACGATTGGTACTGTGAGTCTCTCACTATTTTTGGCCATGGCCTTGATGTCCCTTCGTTTGTGGGAATTGGTCAACTTGGCTGGTCCTCTACTTGCAGTGCTCGTAGCACAGCTGACCTTGGTAATGACTTTTGCTTATCACATCACATTCCGTGTAATGGGTGGTGACTTTGACGCAGCAGTCATGGCCGCTGGTCAATGTGGATTTGGCATGGGAGCAACTCCAACGGCTGTGGCCAATATGGAGGCCGTTGTTGCGCAGAATGGACCGGCACCTGTTGCCTTCCTTGTAGTCCCACTCGTTGGTGCCTTCTTTATCGACATCACCAACGTCTTTGCCATTCAATTATCGATTTATATGGTAGGTGGATAATGAAGTCGCGAAAACTTCTCCTCATTATTTTCTGTTTCGTACTCTGGGGGAGTATGGTCGGCTGCAGTAAAGGGCCACCAAAACCAGAACTCGAAAAAGCTCTACAAACGCAACTCGATGATGAGTTCAAAAAAGGACTCTTCAAAGTTAATACCTTTCGCCGAATGGGCACTCACACTTCCACTGATGAGCAAACAGGTGAACAACACCTGCTCGTTTATTTCGACGCCACCTTGGAGTTTTTGCGTGGTTATTCCATGGCTGATTGGAATGCTCTTGGCCTCGAAGCTCTCGTGCACGTCATAGGTGCAGGAGCGAAAGGCATCGATGGCATCAGTCCTGATGGCAACAAAAAGGGCGACCATCTAGAAGTTCACGGCACTTTACTCTACGTAAAGAGTGGCAATGAGTGGAAAAGGCGTGTTGGCGAAGTCACACAGGCCGCTTCAACTGCCGATCCACGTGGTGGTGTCTTGCAAAGTCAGCATGATGAGATAGCCGAGATGTTGACTGACATCAACAAATTCGCAGATACAGCTCTTCGTAAAAAAGATGGCGAAGCTGTCGAGCAGATACACTCTTTCGTGCGAGTAACCAGAAACAGGCTGGCCAAAAGGTTATCACCAGCAAAGAAAAAAGAGCTGGTTATTGCAACTGCCCACGTCGTTGGTACTTATTACCCCCTTGGTCAGGCATTGGCCGAGAGTTTGGAAAAATCTGACATACCCTGTCGTGTTCAGCAGACTGAAGGTAGTACAGAAAACTGCAAAATGATTCACCACGATTATGTGGAGTTGGCAGTGTGTCAGAATGATGTTGCTTTCCAAGCCCACAACGGAACGGGTGAATTCGAGCGCAGTGGTGCTCTAGATGGTGTGATGGCACTTTGTTCTTGGTATCCAGAACCCATACAGATATTCGTCTTGGCAGACAGTCCTTACAAAAAGCTCGAAGACCTACGTGGTCAGGCTGTCATTGTTGGCCAACGAGCTTCTGGAACAAAGGTCAATGCGCTGCAAGTTTTGGGGGCTTATGGTTTCACCGATGAAGATTTGAACAAAATCAAAGAGGCTCCTGCAGCAACTGGTTTTGAAATGTTGGCAGATGGAAGTGCCGCAGCAGTCTTTTTGACCGAAGCATATCCTGCTCGAGTCTTACGCACAGTGACGAAGAGGAAACGAATTCGCCTACTCGAGTTGGGTGAAGGTGTCATTGCCAAGCTGGTGAAAGAACATCCATTTTTTGTGCCTCTCACCATTCCTGCTCACCACTACAAAGGGCAAGAACATGACATCAAGACCGTTGCAGTTACTGCTACCTTGGTGGCCAGCAGAAATCTACCTGATGAGAGTGTCGTAAAAATCCTCGAAGCTCAGTATAAAAACCTCGATTTGTTCATCAAAGCTCATCCAAAGGGGGCTGCCATTTCAATGCGCCATGCTCTCGATGGGCTCTCCATCCCCTTACATCCTGGGGCCAAAGAGTTTTTCAAAAAGCATCAGAAGTAGGTTTGAGGCCTAGCTCGTTCATACTCGCATTTCAATTAAGAGGTTACAATCTTTCGTGCCTTTACGATTTGTAGACATTCTGTTTCGAAAGTTTTGTTGGCGGGATGCGAAAGTATTTCTGTAAGGAGATATGAGAGCGCTCCGACATACCTCGGTGCTAAATTGCTCCTATTGCGTTCTCCATGTTAGGATGTGCGCCACCATTAAGAGCAGCTAAACAAGGAGGTCACACGATGGCGTGGGACTATTCAGAGAAATTATTGGATCACTTCAAAAATCCTCGTAATGCCCTTCTCGAGAAGGAACCCGATTTTGAGTTTCACGGAGTGGGCGAAGTTGGTAATGAAAAATGTGGCGACATCATGAAGATGTGGGTCGTCATTGAAGATGGAAAAATCATAGATTGTAAGTGGAAAACTTATGGCTGTACTTCAGCAGTTGGTTCCACTTCTGTTCTTTCAGAGATGGTCAAGGGTAAAACCCTTGAAGAGGCTCTGGCTGTCACTCCTCAAGACATTCAAGATGAATTGGGTGGATTGCCTGCAGCCAAGATTCACTGCTCTGTGTTGGGGGACAAGGCTCTTCGTGCGGCAATTTATGATTATTATCGCAAAACGGACCAGGTAGACAAAATTCCTACTGGAACAGACATCGTTTGTAGTTGTTTGCGTGTTACGAAGTCCGAGATAGCCCAGTGTGTTCACGATGGCATGTCCACTTTCCATGAAATTCAAGAGCGAACAAAAGCCTCCACTGCATGTGGTGCTTGTCGAGAGGATATCGAAGCTGCCATCAAAGAAGCTTTAGCAACGGGTGGGGGGCATCACTGATGAAAGCTTATCTCGACAATAACGCAACTACCCCATTGGCTCCAGAAGTTCAAAAGGCCATTTCAGAGGCTCTGCCCGTTTTTGGCAATCCTTCCAGTGCTCACGGTTTTGGTCGTCAAGCGCGTAAGCTCGTTGATGAGTCACGCGAAAAGGTAGGAAAACTGCTGGGTGTTCCCGCTGAAGAGATTATCTTTACCAGTGGTGGCTCAGAGTCCAATAACTTGGTCATTAAGAGTACTGTCTGTCACTCTTCCAGTTGTGTTTTTGCCAAGCAACATGGCAAACCTCATGTCATCACTTCAGTCGTAGAACATCCCTGCGTTCTTGAGTCTTGCCACTGCCTAGAGCGTGAAGGTGCTGATGTTACTTATCTTCCTGTCGATAGTACGGGTCGTGTATCACCTGAAGATTTGCGCAAGGCCATCAAAAAAACGACTAAGTTGATCACGATTATGTATGCCAACAACGAAATCGGCACCATACAGCCCATTCGTGAGTTGGCAACGGTAGCCAAAGAACATGGTGTCCGTTTTCACACTGACGCAGTTCAGGCAATTGGCAAAATTCCCGTCAATCCAATTGAAGACAAAGTCGATTTCCTCGCTCTTTCGGGCCATAAATTAAACGCTCCTAAAGGTATTGGTGCTCTTTGGTTCAAGGACAAGATGTATGTTTGTCCTCTGATAACTGGTGGTCATCAGGAGCGTGGACAAAGGGCGGGTACGGAAAATACATTGGGTATCGTTGCTTTGGCCGCTGCTGCTGAGTTGGCTATGGCAGACAAGGATGAATCGGCTAGAGTGGCTGCTCTTCGCGACAAGCTACAAGAAGGTATTCTCGAACGAATTCCTGATGTGAGAATTAATGGCCACCTCGAGCATCGATTGCCCAATACCTTGAACGTCTCCTTCAAGTATGTTGAAGGTGAATCGTTGTTGATGTATCTCGATTTCGAGGGTGTTGCCGTATCTACGGGTTCTGCTTGTAGTTCTGGTTCTCTCGAACCTTCTCACGTCCTTTTGGCACTTGGTTTGACGCACGGCTGGGCCCACGGTTCAGTTAGATTCAGCCTTGGCCGTTACACGACTGAAGAAGAGGTAGATTACGCCCTTGCCAAGACTGAGGAAGTTGTAGAACGCTGTCGGAAAATGTCACCACTCTATAAATAAGAGAGGCTAAGCCCCATGACACTGAAAAAGATCTCTGCAGAACTCATTGAAGCTGCTCGTGGAGACAAGCCAGTTGACCTGTTGTTAAAGAATGCTCAACTCATCAATGTGTTTTCAGGAGAGATTTACCAAGAGAGTGTTGCTATTTGGCAGGACTTCGTCGTGGGGTTTGGTGATTATGAGGCCAAAGAGGTCATAGACCTCGAAGGTGCATATTTAGCACCTGGGTTCATCGATGGCCATGTGCATATCGAGAGTTCCATGATGGATGTTCCTCAGTTTGCTCGAGCAGTTGTTCCACGTGGAACAACTTCTGTAGTGGCAGATCCTCACGAGATTGCAAACGTCATGGGATACGATGGAATTCGATACGTTCTTGAATCAAGCAAATATAATCCGCTTAATGTATTTATTATGCTGCCTTCTTGTGTGCCTGCAAGTCACTTGGAAACCTCTGGTTCAGAGTTAAGGGCATTTGACATTTATCCTTATTTTAAGGAAAAATGGGTCCTTGGCTTGGGCGAAGTAATGAACTTCCCTGGAGTGATAAATTGTGATCATGACGTTTTGGACAAATTAAAGATCACACACCAAAAACGTATTGATGGTCATGCTCCTGGATTGTCTGGCAAGCAGCTCTGTGCCTATGTTTCGTCAGGTATAGCCTCTGACCATGAATGTACAACCGTTGAAGAAGCGCGAGAAAAATTGCGCGTTGGTTTACATATCATGATTAGGGAGGGGACGGCTGCACGTAATCTGCACGCTCTATTGCCTCTAGTTACACCAGAAAATAGCCATCGCTGTTTCTTTGTAACTGACGATAGGCATCCTAGCGATTTGGTACAAGAAGGACATATAGATTACATCGTCCGTAAGGCTGTCAAAGAGGGCCTGGATCCAGTAACTGCTATCCAAATGGCAACGCTCAACTCGGCCAGATATTTTATGCTCAATAATCGGGGGGCAGTTGCACCAGGATATTATGCTGACCTGGTAGTTTTTGACTCTTTGGAAGAGATAAATATCACTAAGGTCTTCAAAAATGGCCAGCTAGTGGCTGAAGACGGAAAAGCAAAATGGGAGGCTCGGAAGAGAGAGAGACGTTCTCTTCGCGGATCTGTCAATATTCGTTGGCTCGAAGGAAATGAGTTCAAGATACAAGCCAAAAGTGAAAAAATTAGGCTCATTGACATCATTCCTGACGAGATCATCACTAAGAGCGCTGTTATCGACGCAAAGGTCGAGGGAGGCCTAGCTGTCGTAGACACTTCTCGTGATATTCTCAAACTTGCCGTCATTGAACGACATCGAGCTACCGGTCAGATTGGTAAAGGTTTCGTCCGCGGTTTCAAACTGCGTGAAGGTGCATTGGCAACTACTATTGCCCACGATTCTCATAACATTATCGTTGTTGGCACCAACGATGAAGATATGATGGCAGCCGTCATTCAGCTCAACCAATTGGGTGGTGGTATGGCAGTGGCCAAAGGTGGTCGAGTGATTGGAGATTTGGCTCTACCAATCGCTGGTTTGATGTCTGATCAGCCTTTGGAAGAAGTGAACAAACAACTCAATTCATTGATTGAGTTCGCTCATCTCCTTGGTTGCCCCCACAAAGATCCATTTATGACTTTGTCCTTCTTGGCATTGCCCGTCATTCCTGAACTCAAGCTGACGGATTTGGGTCTGGTAGATGTTACTACATTCTCACACGTTCCACTATTCGTGGAGTGATTCAGTCGATAAAGAAACCTCGAAACAAGCGCCGCCTTCTTCTCTGTTGGACGCTGTCAGTGTGCCATCGACACGTTCGATAATGTTGCGAGCTATCCAAAGACCCAGGCCCGTACCTTCTTTCTTTTTAGTAAAGAAAGCTTGGAAAATGGACTCCAGTTCGTTTTCTGGAATGCCAGGGCCAGTGTCTAGGAATTGAACGACAACACGATCATCCCTTTGGCTAGTCTTGAGAGTGAGCTTTCCGCCATCAGGCATAGCTTGGACAGCGTTGAGGATGAGGTTCATGAAAACCTGAATCAGTTCGCGTTTGTCACCATCGATCATTAGCGCATCTTCAGATAAGTCTTTGATGAGTTTGACCCCATAATGGCCCGTGAGTGTGGCTTTCACAGTGGATATAGTCTCATGAACTACATCATTAATCGATAGTGTCTCCAGATTTGCAGGTCGTTTCTTCGAAAAATCAATAAGCCCTTGGACGAGAGAGAAAATCTGGTCAGCTGCTCTATCTACCGCTTCCAACATTTCTTTCTTCTCGTCTTCAGTTCGTTTTCTATTGCCCATCAACAAGAGTTGAGTGTTGCCAGAAATTACTGTGAGCGGATTTCTGATTTCGTGGCTCAAGCCAGCAGATAAAAGGCCCATAGCTGCAAGTTTTTCAGATTGGACTAAAGCTTCCTGTTGTCTTTCTATTCGTTCAAGGCTTGCTTTTAGTCGACTGTACAATCGTCGGTTGGCCAAAGCCAATGCAGCCTGCTCAGCCAGGGCTGCCAACATCTTCAAATCTTCAGATTCAAAAGCAAAAGACTCTATTCGCTTGTCCACATAAAGAACACCCAATGTTTCTCCACGATGTATGAGAGGTGAACACATGGCTGTCCCAATATTAAAGCGTGCCACACTGGCAGAAGCCTGGAACCGCTCATCTTCTTGAATGTTCCCCAGGAACATTGGCACACCCTCTTCAAAACATTGGTGGGCGATGGTCCGACTGAATTCGAGTATGGCTTTATGTGAGCCTGGGCTTCCGCTTTGATAAACCCTGGGTTCTAGTTTGTTTTCATCATTACCCAAAGCTATGAGCGCTCTGTCTGCCTGCAGCACCTCTATGGCCAGAGCCACTACTTTAGCCAGTAGTTCTTCTGTGTCAACACAGGCATTGATGCTACGAGCCACCTTATAAAGGATGAGCAAACGAGTGGTGGGATCATCACCTTGTAGACGACCAGACCGCAAAAGTTTGAGAGTGTCCTCTTTCAGGGCGCGTGAAACCAAATCTCCTACATCGTTGATGGGGCCGCTGTCTGTCAAAATGACCTTTGCGGCTGGTTTAGCCTCTTCTGCCAAGTATTTGATCTCATAATCACCCAAAGTGATTACATCACCTGGTGATAATAAAACAGCCTGCACAGGATTGCCGTTGACTTTGGTGCCGTTACGGCTATTTAGATCGATGAGAACACAACCAGCCCGAGAATCTACAACACAAGCGTGACGTCGAGAGAGCGTGGCATCTTCGATTTGAATATCACAGATGAGATCACGCCCAATGAATATGGGCCGATCTACTGTGTATTGAACTCCTGCAGCAAGGAGATAAGGCGCTTCGTTCATGGTTTTCATCGTACGGCAAAGCCCCCCACTTTTCAATCCAAAGACTGCCAATGTCACAAAATGGTGAAGATAGCGGTTGCACCTGTAGTCGATTCTTTGATAGAGTCCCGGCACCTTTTGGGAGGTATATAAGGTGCAAAAGAGATCTCGAAATGGCGTCAAACGCCGCAATTTCATCGCTGGAGCCGCCGCTTGTGGCGGTCTTTTCCTATTCGGCAAAGGATCAAAAGCATTTGCAGAGGGCAAAAAACCCGCGAAAGGTTTCTTGTACAACCTTTGTGCTGGACCCAATGGCCGAGTCTACGTTTCAGCTACTCGCGCAACAGGAGCATCGGCAATAGATGTCTTCTCTAAAGGCGCAGAGGGAAAAGTCCAGAGGATTAATGAACATGTGGCCACAGGTTCTGGGCCCTTAGAGTTTAACTATCCTCAAGGTCTCGCTTTCAACGACAGAGATGAGCTGTTTGTCGTCGACGCCAATAACGGCCGCATTCAAGTGCTAAAGCGTCACGCTGATGACAAGTTTTCATTCCTTCGTTCTTTGGGTGAGCTTGGACCAAAACCAGGGCAGTTCCATACTCCACGTGGACTGAGCTGTTTCAACTCTCAAGTTTATGTGGCTGATACACGAAATCATCGAATCCAGATTATCGAGCAGGTGACAGGCCGCGTCATCGAGGTCATTGGTGAACATGGCGAGAAACTTGGTCAGTTCAGGCGACCAACAGATGTTGCTGTGGCTCCAGATGGCACCATCTTTGTTACCGATAGCGGCAATGCTCGAGTCCAAGTCATTTCTACAAGCTGGCGAAAAGGCTCTGGAGAGATCACTCTGTTGACTCCTCCGCCTGTTTCAGGGGGAGGCGCCAAGAGGGCATTCAAGTTTCCACTAACTTCAATCGCAATTCGCTCAGGCTCTGTATACGTTATGGAGTCATCAGCTGAAGGTAAGGGTAGCAGCGCCAAAGCTCGCATATCCGTTTACCGAAACTCAGGAGAACTATGGGAGTGGCAAGGTGACCACTCAACTCGATTGGAAGAACGTTTGGCTGACGTTAAACGACCATACGCCTTTAGTCTTGCTCCACAGGGGGGACTTTACGTCAGCGACATGAATTCAGGAATGGTGCATTTTATTAAAGAAGGGTAAGGCCATGAGCCTTGAGGGGTTGACTCTTTGCTTTCTGCTGTTTGTCTTTTTGGCTGTAGAAATTTACGTAGCCAAAAGAGGACTTGATGGCACGATTGTTTCTTTTGCCGATGAAGGCGCCTTAACGAAGTTTGCCGACCGAAAAGTCCGCGTTCGACTGAAAAATGGTTCTGAAGTTCTTGCTCAAGTATCGGGATGTACAGCTTGTATGTCTCGTTTTGTCCCCGGAGATCCAGTAGTTCTTGTCCGTCATAGCGGCGGCTATACCGTTACCGTTCCGTGGCTCGAGCCACGGTGTACAAAGAGTGAGGAAGGAAGGTGCCATGCCTGAGGCGCTCCTGGCCTTCAAAGATCCGAGGCTGCTCCTTGGTCTCTTTACGTTCGTACTCTTTTTCGGAATTATCTTGCTCACCATATTCCGAAAGATAAACCTACCTATTCAGACGGTCTTGTTTTTGAGCACCATTCTGATATTCATCGTTGGTTTTGTCTTTCGGCTCTTCTTTTCAGCGGAGGGCAAGTTGGAAGCTCTGCTTCTACCGAATGAGATGTTACGCGGCGTCATCATCCACCCCATTACAGCGATGTTAGCAGGTTTTTTCTTAGCTGGTGCGCTCAATGCTTCTGGTGGATTTGACGCAATTCGCGTAATCCTGGAGAAACTGCGTAAAAGCCCCTTGGGTCTGGCCGGTACATTGGTCATTATTTGTCATTTGCCGCTACTAGTACAGTTACCCTGTGGACGAATCATTGCAGCTGCTCTGTTGCCGCTACTCTTTTCATTTGGTTCACAAGGAATGGGATTACTTTCGAAAACACAACTGATTGTTTTCGTTGGTGCTTTCTCTCGTTCTGCCTGGGGTACTTGTGGTCCTTCACCAATTGGTGGTGTTGCACAAATGGGCGAAGGTTTTCTCGGTGCCCATTATTCGACTGCTGCCAATGGTATCTTGCGAGCGCCACAGTCACTGAGTCTCATCCTGGCAACAGGTTTCATGGCTCTTTTCCTCAAATTGATCACCGTCAAGATGTACCCAAAAGGGACTAGTCTGAGCGACGAACGAAAAGAGGATAAAAAAGAAGAAGAACTGAGTGCACCATGGTCGGGATATATCGCACTGGTAATTTTTGTGGTTTCCCTCTTTTTCGCTCTTTTCCAAGGACAGATACAGTTCTTGCTGCGCAATCATATTCCCTTCCCATTAATGCCAGTGCAAACAGTACTCGTTGCCGGTGCTCTTGTCATTCTGCTCATAACCAAAGTACGTCTCGAAGATTTTATGGCAGGTATCATTCTATTGCCTGCAGCTTCGATGGCTGCTGGATTTATGGCTGCAGGTGCGCTAGAAGCCACATATGGCTTCCAAGCTTTGGCCAAGTTGCTCGAGCTCGTAAAAGAGTTCCCACTATTAGGTGTCGCTGGAATGATGGCTATTTATGTTCAGCTGCAAGCTGTTGTCGCCCTTGCTTGTAGTCGTATTCTTTATGCGGCTCTAGTACCAGTCTTGTATTACTTCGGTCCAGGAGGTTCCAACTTGCTCACTTGGGAGCAACTGGCAATCATCCTTGCTGCCTATTCCATCAATGCGGCTGCTGGTTGTGCCCAATCACCGGCTGGTGGTTGTGGAATGATGTCCGAAGGTGCTATTCGCGCTGAGACTGGTTATTTCAGTGGTGCTTTCTCACTAACTGGTATGGCTCTGTTGATGCCTCTGGCAGCAATCGCAATGAAATTCCAGACACTGAGTTATTTCGACTCAGGAGTTGAATCTGATTTTGTCATGCTCTTTGTGTTAACGGCCTTTGTGCTCATCGTCAACTGGATTGTCTTTGCCACAGTTGGCGAAAAGATTGGTGAAGACTGTGACGAAAACTGGTGGGTTCTCTTCTGGGGTTACATGGTCGCGACCGTAATCGCTTCCATAGTGTTTGCTTACTGCATGTATGGATTTGCTGTCACGGCTCTAGCGCAAGCTGCCGTGGGCGGTGCTGTTGTCACCATCATATCGATGGTGCTGCTAGCGCCGAAAAATGTGGAAGCGTAAAGGAGGCGAAAAGTGGAACAGATAATCGCTTTTGTTCTTGCAGGCGGTCTGTCAGGTGCCATGATCGCCTATTCAATGGACATGACTTCAAAAAAAGAACTGATTCAAGGGACTGTCGGTGGTGTTATCGCCGGGCTCTTGATGGCTCTGATGATTCCGAGAGGCTGAGTAGTACCGATGAGTGAAACGAAAGAACCCAAGGGCCCCAAAATTGGGCGGGTTCGTGGAGATGAGTCGCAACCTGCGACTGTCCCCGGCATTCGGCGCTATCAGTTCTTTACGAACCTGAAGCACCGAGCTTTGACCCAAGGGCTCAATCGGGTCTCGCTGTTTGGCATTGCGGCCTATGTGACGGCAGACGTCATCAAGGCCATACGCACAGCCGATCCGCAGACCATTTATTGCTACGAATGTCGCGCTTGTTATGCCACTCAGGACTCTTGTCCTGTAGGCATTATGCAGCAGGGAGATCTTGTCATTGCTTCTCGTTGTAGCGATTACAAACGTTTTCTTTCCCTGGGGGGCTTGCGCTGCATTCGTTGCGGAAACTGCACATCTTTTTGTGTCCAGAACTTGGATTTGCCTCGTATCTTCGCTGCCGGTCAACACCGTGTCATCGAAGCCATGAGGGCAGGTCGTATTCCCAAGGCAGCTTTGCGGGAAGCTCTGGCACAAGGGTTGGTTAACACGGAGTATGTCGATGAAGTAGCTGCTTATCTCGGGCTGAAGGAAAGGAGTTGAGCTGAATGAATACTGATAAATCATTCGTCGAGCAACTCAAAGACCTTCCGGCTTCTCGAGGTTTCCGTTTACTGGTTGCTGGTCTTCTTGTTGCCATCCTTTATCCCCAGGCAAGGTTGGTCTGGTTTGGTCTAGTGGCCCTGGCGTACTTGTGGCCATTTGTTGAAGGCGCATTCCACGCTTGGGAAAAAGAGTCTCTGATGGAAGGCTGGCACTACGCAAAGAAACGAATGCCCTTTTTGCCTTTCGTAATCGGAGCTCTTGTCATCGTTGGCGGTCTCTTTGCCATGGCTCAGTATGACCTATACCAGACGCGATTGGCTTTTGACGCTTTTCGAGCTGAAAAACTAGCTGCTTCCTTTTCTCTCGAGCGTGACAAATTCTATCGCGGAGAATCTTGGGGTTTACGTGGACCAGTCGTCGTTGACGTAAAGTTTGCTGATGGCAAAATCGATGAGATTAAAATTGTGCGTCACAGTGATTCGGTTTCAGTGGGACGTCAAGCCATGCTCAAGATGGCGGGCAAGCTGAAACAGGTCAACGGCTCTGGAGGTAACATTGGTAATATCGATGCCATCTCTGGTGCCACATACAGCTCATTGGCTTTAAGAGAAGCTGTTATCGATGCCCTCTGGAAAGTCAAAGGCACTCGCAGTGTCAATGCTGTGAGTAAAGGTGTCTTCTGGCTCTTTGGAAACGACTTGAGTCGTTTTGTCTTTAGCGCTTCAGCTGTCATCTTTATCATCGGACTACTCTTCGAGTTCTGTCTCGGACCTTTCATTCGCAAAGATGCCGGTGTAACCCTTCCCTGTTACAACTGTCAGACTTGCGTTGGTGTATGCCCTGTGAAACTAGTGGAAGGCGTCCCGTATCCGATGACCATGGTTCTCGAGACAAGGGTGGGTAACTACGAACGGGCAGCTGAATTGGCACATTACTGTGTTGGTTGCTCTCGTTGCGCAAGTCGCTGCCCAGTCGGTCTCTCTGGGGCAATGGTCGCTTCCAAGGCTCTCAAGTTAGCCAAAGAAGACAGAGAAAAGGACAAGGAGGTGGCTGGTGATTAATCTAGCCAACACACTCCTTCGCTGGTGCAAAACCAATGTTCTTTTCGTTGGTCCTATAGTGGCTTTTTGTGCCCTTTTCGGAGCTGTGGCTTCCATTGAGCTGACAGCCATTTCTCCTTTCTGCGGTACTTGCCACTCAATGAAGAAAGTTCATCGGCAGTGGAGCAATTCCACCCACGCCAATCCTCGTGTTGGAAAAGAGGTAGGTTGTTCCGACTGTCACGTTCGTTCTGGCGTTATTGGATTAGTTCAGGATCACATTGTCAATGGTAACTTCCAACTCGTTGCTGAGTTCACTCATACACACGTTCCTGCTAAACCGACTGTAGTTACAGCCATGTACGACGAACGTTGTCTCGCCTGTCACCGTTCTGTAGCAAGCCGTGATGATGAACTTTCTGAAGAGAGATTGCCTGAAAAACTCAAAGAAGTGGGTTTGGTCGTTCCTCATAGAAATCACTATGAGCTTCGTAAATATACGGCTCTTGAAGCAAAAGAGTTAGCAGCTCTTCGTGAAAAAGAAAAAACGAAGGAACTCGATTTAAAAGAGAAGGACGAATTCGCTCGTCTCGAGAAAGTCGAGAAAGGTAACTGTGCTCAATGCCACGAACGACTAGAAGTTGGACATTCGTGGCGTAAAGATAGGTCAGTCCACTTGAAACAGCCAATGACTTGCATCTCTTGTCACAAGAAAGTGGTTCACAAGGATAAACACGCTCATGGGCGTCCCATCCCTAGTCGCCATACTTGTGCTTCCTGCCACGATGGTTCTTACCACGGCAAATTAGGAGTCATCTTTTCTGTTGGTTGTTTAGACGGCGCACCAAACATCAACCTGCTTTCACCTGTGGAAGCGCGTGACTGTATGAAGTGCCATCCAAAAGTACAAGAACTGTTCATTAGACGAGCGCGTGCGTCAAGCGCTGGGAAGT
>CAZXTJ010000079.1:0-18340 GCA_964643655.1 uncultured bacterium | reverse complement strand
TCCCATGCGTGCTGCTGCACCAGGTGTTGCCGCTTTTCTTATCTCATGTTCATGGGGAGTGCCTGCGAACTTTTGAGCTTGGAAATAATGTTCGCTCGTGGGCCAGCGGCGACCATCCAGTTCAAAGGGATAGTGGGCAAAATTGGAGAGATAACCATGCTCTTCATCCTTGATACTATAAAACCAAACTGTGCCATCCCACCAAGCCATCTTTTACTCCTCTGGTATGGAATATTGCTCTCTCAAGCGCTTGACCTCAGCAGCGGGAACACCCAGTTGATCTGCAATTATGGACAATGAAGTTGCTCGCCGAACCTTGTCATCGCGAGCTGCGGCCACTTTTCGGCAATGGCGCTCGAGCACCTCCTGACGAGCGTTAGCATCGAGAGTGGATACTTTTTCTGCTTTGATTTTTAGTGATTTGGCATAATTGGCCAAAAGTGGAAGCTCTTTTTCGTCCACATGCTCATCTGTGCACACCAGAACTGAACAAAGCCAATAGATAGTTTCAGCATTTGGGCCACCTAATACTTCGAAATCTTCAGTTGTTGGTGCTGGTAAGGCCTTGATTTCACTTTCCATCAGATCAGGATCTGGTGTGCCCATGAATAGAGTGAGGAAGTCCTGCTCCATGGGGTCGATGAAACCATCTGCTTTGGCCAAAGCTGCTAACAAACGGATGAGAGCTTTACGCTGTTTGTCGTCGAGCTGTAAATACATGTCGTTTGTCGTCACAATGAGCCTCCTCGTCTTGATAGTGCTGTTTAACAGGTTAGCAGATTTTTTGCCTCGAAGGATTGACGCTTTTTTATCTGCTTCTTATACTTGGTGCAAGTAATCAAGAGGGGTAAGGAGGAGAGCCACGTGAACAGCCGGTTTAAACGCAAATTCATCTGCATGTTTATGGCCCTCTGGCTTGCCATGTGCTCACCAACTTCCAGTCAAGCTTTCCTTACGGAGTTAGTCGTCGGCGGATCTTTGCTCGTTGAAATCGGCGGCACTGTCTTGGCAGCTTTGCCCCAAGTAGCTGTTTTTGCCAGTTCTGTACTCACTCTGGCCAAAACGAGTGAAGACATAGCCAAAACCATTGGCAACATCTTCAAAATCACCTCCGGTGGCAAGGATAAAGAAAAATCAGAGAAGAAACCTCAGCCTGCTCAGCAAGCGCCGGCTCAACCTGCTCCCAAACCTCAACCACAGACGAAACCAGCTCCCAAGAAGCCCTCCAAAAAAACTGTCGATGGCGAAATGGACAAGTTGATTGATGACCTCGTATTAACTTTTACTCGCCAGATATCTTTGTTGAGGCAAATTCAAGAGTTGCCCAAAAAAGATCCCGCCCGAGAAGCCCTCGGCGCAGGTTATGCAGAGCTCGTTTCAGAAAGTTCACAGAAGATTGAAACAATCGTCACCAAGGTGCTCGATGGCATCCAGAATTGTGATGAAAAGTTCATTGAAGCATTTGTAGAAAAAGTCGAAAGTCTCGAAGGCCAGTCTCAAGTGGCCATGGTTCCCGTATTGACGCAAGTCGAAGACCGAGGCAAGAGTTTCAGCACTCTTCACGGTGGCACTAACAACAAACATCTGTTCGAGATGATTGGCAAGTTGACCAAGAAACTCACTCAATAGGAAAGCATATTCCTCCTCTGTTGAAGGATCCCCCTCTGTGTGTTATATTCGCGTTCATTCTTTGACCGTCTACGATGACGGAGACACGACGGGGGTCGAATGAGCGGAATAAATACATCTTGGGGTGCGCAAGAGCAGAACGAGCGCATAATCTCTGCGCTGGCCTGGCTCATTGTGGTCATCATGCTCTTTTATGCCTTCGTTTTCATTTACAAGAAGGTAAGCGCTCCGCCTGAAGATCCTTTCCAACTTGCTTCGGCAACTCCGTCGGCTACTCCCACGACGGCTACGGTTCGAACACCTACTTTCAATGTGACCACGAAGCCAACGCCGACACCGTCTGTGACAAGACGTCCCACGAGAAGGCCCTCTTTTAGGCCAACGAGGCGGCCATCGCCAACTCCCACAAAACGACCGACGCGTAAACCTACGAATGTAGTGGCAACGAAGTTCGTTCCCGTGACTCCTGAGCCCACAAAACCAACTTTGACTCCTCCGCCCACTTCCATTCCGCCTTCAGAGAGGCGATTCACCATTAAGTTGGGCAAGTTCTCCGATGAAGCTCAGGCCATGATCCAGGCTCGCTCAATCAGACAACTGGAACATTATCGATTTAATCTCGTTCGTGACAATGTGGCAGGGACAGTTTCTTTGCATGTTGGCAAATTCCGTAGCCCAAGGGACGCCCAGGTTGCTCTTGCTGCTTTGAAGGCCAGTCAGCCGACTATGGAAGCTGTGGTCATTCCCCTATCAGATAGGGAAGCTTCACCCAAACCTACTGTTCAACCAACAAAACCAACTGCCATCGCCAGACCTACTCGAAGACCGACTCCAACGAGACGACCAACTCCTCGTGTTACGAGAAAACCAACACCAAAACCAACTCCCGTGCTGACACGAGTACCAACACGTCGGCCTACTCCTGTTCCTACTCGTATTGCTACGAGAATCCCAACGAGAAGACCAACGCGAGTTGTGACACCAACGAGGCGACCGACATTGGTTGCTGCAGTGACACCTACTGTCAGACCAACGAGAGTAGCCACACCTGTTCCAACAAGACGACCAACACGTCGTCCAACGTGGCCACCACCAGTTACTCGTCGACCTACGAGAAGACCGACACCTGTTGTTACCACTCCACTTTTGGGTGCCAACAACAATGATCTTGGTCCTAAACCACCGCCAGGATATGCAGTGCAAGTTGGTTCATTCTCCAAAAGAGCCAATGCCGTCAACTTCCGGCGTGTGCTGCAACGTGCTGGTTTCCGTAGTTACGTGCTGAAGGCATTCAGCAAGGGGCAAGATTGGTATCGAGTGCAGCTTGGTGCTTTTGCCAGCTCTGCTCAAGCTGAAAAAGTATTGTCCGAGTTTGAACGACAGTACAATATGCCTTCTATCATCGTGAGGCGAAGATAAGCTCAGTCGTTGTTACCTTCTAAAAGGTTATCCAAGGCTTTTCGCGCATAATATGCCACTGTCGTATCACCATCTTCTGCTGCTGTCTCCAAAATTGCCCTGGCGTCGATTTTGAAGTTTTTTGCTATGGTTTTGATGACAAAAATGCGCACATCAGAGTCGGCGTCATCAGCCAAGGAGACTATCTCACAAAGAGCTTCCGGTGCTTTTGTTTCACCTGCAGCCCAAATGGCAGAAAGTTTGAACCACTTGTTGCCAGAGTTGACCATGTCTTTGAGCACGGTCAGGCATTGTTTGGGATTGTAGCGCCAGAGGGCAACGATGGCATTGCCGCGCACACGATTGTTCTCGTCTTCCAAGAGAGGCAGCATGCGTGGGACAAAGTCATTGCGATAAAGGGCATCGAGGGCTTCGATGGCATTGGCTCTCACTCTGTCGTCTTTGTCTTCGAGGATGGGTAACATCCTAGAGAGATGTTTCATTGTGCAGAGTTCACCCAATGACTGGATGAGGGTGGCTCGCAGTTTCGATTCTTCTGCTGGAGCTTTCTCCAAATGTTCGAACAGTGTCTCCACTAGTGTATCGTCACCCAAACGACCCAAAGCTGAAGCACATTGAACTCTGATTGTTTCGTTTTCATCGTCGAGAAGAGGCAGAAGAAGAGAAACATCATTGAAGTCACTGCGGGCAACCAACTTGGAAAGGGCTGCATAACGTACCTTGGCGTTTTCATCAGTCAAGGCGCGACTCATCAATGCAACGGCTTCTTCGCTGCCAATCTGAGCGAGTTTGGCTATTGCATTGCTGCGGGAAAATGGATTTTCATTTTCCAGTTCTTGGCGAATGAGTTCAATGTCTTCCATAGTTGACCATATTAAGCCAGATGAATGGTCATTCTCACAAGGCTCTTCTTTGTTTCCTCATTGCCATGGTACGCTGAGAAACCGTTGGAATGAGGTTATGTCCACATCTTCGCTAAATAAATCTGTTGCTGATAAATATGTGACTTTTGCTGTCGCAGGTGAGCGTTATGCAACAGAAGCATTGCGTGTACACTCCATTATTCGCCTTGGACCAGTGACTAGACTGCCTGGCTCCGACAAGAGTATCCTCGGTTTCATCAATGTAAGGTCATCCATCATTCCGCTCATTTGCTTGCGCAGAGTTTTTGATTTGCCTGAGAAAAGCGCTACAAGAGAGACTAGGGTCATCGTCATAGAGCGGAGTCACAAATATCAAGGCATATTGGTGGATAAGGTCCTTGATGTCTTGGACAAAGAGGATGTGGAGATTATCGAAGGGGTCTCTTTGCCCGTGGAAGTCGATCACGCCTTTTTTGCAGGTTTTTTCCGTTGTTCCAATGAGACTTACACTCTCATGGATGTGGAAATGGTTCTCGAACGAAATCTCAGCTAAAGTCAGTTTTTTAGCTTCCCACTCAGTCGCCATCCATTCTGCTGTGGAATGAAGGATAGCTCTAGGATATTATGGCCAGCCACTTTGGCAAAGAGTTGCACTATTTTGTTGTGAGCCCCTATTTGTGATTTAAAGTCACGTTTTATCGTAATGGTGCCATCGTCTGCTGTCTCTATTTCTCCTTGGGGGAGGAGCTGCAGCAAAGTGGTTAGTAAGTTGTTTCCCCCTTTGGGCACAGCTTTTTTGATTTGAAAGGTGAATTCGGAAGATACAATGACCATGTCATCTTTCCTATGTGCCACAAGAGATGTGCAATTACCAACGAGAAGATGGGGCAAAGCCATTAGGGGAGTGACACCTTGCTGAGAGGTTTTCACCATCAGTATTTTGTCAAAGGGGCCTGACAGCGAAATTCTCGTTGGCACGGTCACTGTAGACAAAAGAGCAGCTACAGCTTCTTTGGCACTTTCATAAGGAGCACTCTTCTTTGTGGGGCTAAAAGTGGGATTTCCACTCATTCCACGGCCACCGCTGGGATGTCTGCTGATGGATATTCCCTTACCAACAGCCAGAATAAAGGGTGTGAACTCATGGAGGCGAACTGGATTGGCTACGATTTCAACAGTCTCTTTTTCGCCAGCTTGGCGATAGACACCAATTTGTGTCCAAGCGAGTTTTCTATCTTTTGCCAAATCATGCAAAAGAGGGTACCACTGCTCGTATGGCAGTTCCATGGCCCTAATGGGTGAAACGCAAACAAGCAAAGTTAATAAAAGGAGCCACAAAGCAGTTGGACGCATAAATTCCTTCTTTCGTAAGCCTCTAGCTCGATGCTAGCACGCTTACTGGAGTATCATCACTGTATGGTCGTTTCATTTTCTTGGTTGTTTCTAGCTATAGCCACCATTGCTGCCTCTCTAGCTCTCGGTGAAACTTCTTGCTGGGAGCTCGTCGATGCTGTCCTGTTCATTGTTTTGTTCCTTTCTACTCTGAAAGGTCACGGTGTCAGGGGCGCAGGCATGTCCCTTTATTTACCTGCAGCACTAGTCACAGCTGCCATTGCTGCGAGAAATTTTTTCCTCACAGGTACTGCCGGTTCTCCCCTGAGGGTCCTCCTGCCCTTTGGCCGATTTGCTTTTGCAGCCTTGCTTTTGCTCATAGTCCTAGCCGCAACTGCCAAGAGCAAACCAATGCGGCGTTTGTACAACAGTGTTGTCGTTGGGGCTTTTGCCTGGCTCATGGGTGGAATCTTCTATTATTTCACTGGTGTCGTCTCGCCACAATCGTGGGGTCGTTACCTCATGGCCAACTTCTTCGTGGGCTCTATCATTGGGTATTACTGCGTTTTGGTGTCCATACGTTTCATCAATGTCAAAGATCGGTCGCCAAAGGGGGAACCTTCTTCACCAGCAGCGTAGGTGGCAGGAAATCAGTGTTGGAACGCCAACGTCTCTTTTCTGGCATGGCTAGCTTGGCCTGAACCAGTTTGGCTAAATCTGAGTATCTTTCGTCGCGCTGTAACATTTCGGTCAGCACTTTTTGGGCATTCCCATCTTTTTCTGCATGAAGAGTCAATATGCGTACAAAAAAGGGTTTGGACCAGCGACTATTCATCTTGGGTAGATGCTGAGCCGCCAATTCAAAGCCAGCTTCATAATCAACGACCACAATATTGGCTATGAGCCATCTTTTAGTGAATTCAGGCTCTTTGGGCAATCGTTCCATGAGGTTGGCTACGACAACACTCGTCAGTTTTTTACCCAATCCCATCCGATAGATGGTTTCTGCAGCCGTACCACTAACGAAATGGTGTTCGTCAGTCATGCGCCGCATCAACATAGGCGTTGGGGGATGAAATTCCCCTTTGGCTACCTTTTTGAGGGCAGCAACTCTTTTACGAGGATCTCGGTTGATGAGCTCTCCTCGTAGCTTTTCCCGCGTTTCCAGCTCATGTTGGGCCACCCAGTAACCTGAACCAAAGGTTACTAGGCAGAAGACAAGTGCTGCTATGCCTTTTGCAATGTTAGATTTATCAAACTTCACGTTGTGGATATTAACGCGCATCCAGCCACAAGGAAAGTCTTTGTCCCTATTTATGTATGCTTTGTTGACACATCTTTTAGATAAACATAATAATCGTGTTGTCCAAACAATTAATTGAAGGGAGCTCGCAGCGCCTATGAGTATGCGGCGAAATGTGGGCCTAAGTTTGATAGAGCTGTTGATTTCCATCGCCATTGTGGCCACACTTGCTGGTGGTGCCTATATGGCCTACACGGACTATATTAGAGAGTCCAAAAAAGTTGTGGCCAATGCCACAATGCGAAAACTCGTAGAGGCTTTACAGGCCTACAATTCCGACCATGCTCGTCCATATACGACAAGCGAAGCGCGCCATTTGGTGGGCTCCTATTTGACTGAGTTACCAGAAGATCCCTGGGGTAATGAATATGTGGTGGACTATTTCTTTGGTCGTGTCATCTCTCCCGGAGAAGACATGACACTCAATACTTTGGTGCCTTTCCACCCCTATTATCCTCAAGTGCGAACTGAACCTCTTTCTGATGATTTACGGCTGGAATACCAGCACATCGGTATGATCTCTTTTCAGCACGATTCAGGACTTACTGTAATGCACGCTGACGGAGTGAGCCCTGCTGAGTTCGTGCAAACCAATGTTCGCGCTGTGGCTGGAACGGCCAATGGCTCATTGCTTCTATATACGGATAACAACAATGACATTCATCTCATTGAGATGACTGGTGGAACCTACAGTGACAACGTGTTACCCCTCATGCCTGTTGTAGGTAAAATAAATGGTACTAACCAGCGCCAATTGGCTTGGAGCAACGATTCCGTCCGTTATGCCTATGTGTGCCAAGCTTATGGATATTCAGCTGTCATGGTCGGTGTGACAACGGGGTCAACGCCGCCATTCATTGCCTGTACTGTTCCAGCGGGACCCATCCTTGATGTCACCTTCTCTGGAGATGGCCGACTGTTGTATATGAACCGTGATGGAGCAGATTATCAGAGCTCCATTTTTGTGGCTGCAGCAGCTGAAGGCTCTTCTGTGACCACACATTGCACCTTGTCTGGCAGTCCTGTCCTTCGTCACGTAACAGCTTCAAAAGATGGGCGGTATCTAGCTGTCACTGACGACACTAAGGTTCATATCATTCGCACGAACTCTGGAAATCCTCTGACAGATCTTTATGGTTCGCCCATCACCTTTGGCGGTGATGGCGATCCTCCTGCCAGGTGGCCCGCTTTCTCACCTGATTCACGTAAGATATGTTATTCCTCAGGTAATCAGGAGATATGGGGGGCAAGTCTTCTTTCCTCTCACTATAATCCTATTCCACTGGATGAACTGACGGTGTCCGCCACAGTGACTCACATTACCTGGGATTGATTTATCTTGGTGTGAAGGCTACAATTCTGGCGCCATGCTCGTTACTCTCAATATTAGTGATTTTGCCCTCATCGAACGTTTGACGCTCGATCTCGAACCAGGCCTCAATGTTTTCACAGGCGAAACAGGGGCAGGGAAGTCTCTCATTATCCAAGCTTTTTCCCTCCTCTTGGGCGAACGTGCCTCAGCAGACCTCGTTCGCCGAGGCAAAGATAGAGCAGGAATTGAAGCAACCTTTGAAGTGGGAAAAACCAATGGCACTTCGTCAGTTTTGGAGCAGTGGGGTTTACCCTGCGATGATGGTGATGGCTGCGTGCTCGTCAGTCGCTCCATTGGTCGCATGGCTCGCTCAAATCGCTGTTTTGTCAACGGAAGTCTCAGCCCCCTTGGCGCACTGAAAGATCTTGGCGATGGTCTCGTCGACCTCCATGGCCAACATGATCACCAAAGACTCCTAAAAACGGCAGAACACCTTGCTGTTCTCGACGAATTTGGTGGCAGTACTCTCCTCAAAATCAAAGACAAAGTGGTGAAAGCCATCACTCGCTTGCGTGATTTCGAAAGTGAGCTCAGCTCACTCCAGGAAAAAGAACGCGAGCGAGCCATTGAAAGAGACAATCTTCAGTTCCAAATCGATGAAATCGATACAGTCTCCCCTGAAGCTGGTGAAGATGAAAAACTGGAGGGGCGCCATAAGCTAGTGGCCAATGCCGATAGACTGCGGCAGCTTCTTTCATCAGTAGATGAGTTGCTCTCAGATGATGGTGGTCTCATTGATGGTCTGCGCCAGGGATGGTCAAAATTGGACGAAATCTGTGAGATAGATGAGAATGCTGGTCAAACGAGAAGCAATTATCACGAAGCCGTTTACCTCCTCGAAGAGGTGGCAGCTGATTTGTCTCGTCAAAGTGAAGAGGTGGATGTTGACGGTGAAGAGCTTCAATCCATCGAAGAACGTTTGGGAGATTTCTCTCGCCTGACGAGGAAATATGGCCCTTCATTGCAAGACGTACTCGATTATCGCGAGCAGGTGGAGGAGAAGCTGCAAAACCTGGAGAAGGACGAACGTACGCTTACAGAGGCAGACGAACGTCTCAAAGAGATGCGCCAGCAATTGCGTGAGCTTCTGCCCAAATTGACGAAGGCTCGTGAAAAAGTAGCTCGTCGTTTGGAAAAAGCCGTTACGGTTCAGCTGAAACATTTGGGTATGGGACCTGCGTTGTTTGCTGCTCGCATTTGGAGCGACAGGGCAAAAGACGATGACTTCTCCATTGATTTGCCCGACGGTAAATATCGTCTCTATTCTGATGGAATGGAGAGGGTGGAGTTCCTCATCAGTACCAACGAAGGTGAAGAACCTGCCTCCTTGTCCAAGGTAGCCTCAGGCGGAGAAGTGAGCCGCGTCATGTTGGCCCTGAAAGCAGCCTTGGCCTCTCGCGACAAAGTACCCATTATGGTTTTCGATGAGATAGATACTGGAATTGGTGGAGAGACGGCTTGGAGCGTGGCCGAGAAACTACAAGAGGTCTCGAGGAATTGCCAATGTATTTGCATAACCCATTTGCCTCAGATTGCAGCTTTCGCCGATGGTCATTACCGTGTTGAAAAATCTGGAGCAGGAGGACGGACGGTCATCAATGTATCTGCCTTAGATAATGATGAGCGTGTATCAGAGTTGTCGCGAATGCTGGGCGGAGCTTCTGAAGCAGCCAACAAACATGCCAAAGAGCTGCTGTCACGAGCGAAAGCAAAAGGGAGGGCAAGTGAGTAGGAAAAAGGACACTTTTCGCAAGAAGAAGATTATGCCAGGAGTCTCCACTCGAGGTCGCTATCTCACAAAAGAACCTGCCAAAAGTGACAAAATACAGCGTAATGCTCCTTGCCCCTGCGGTAGTGGCAAAAAATACAAAGCCTGCTGTCGCATAACCCCCCGTTCATTCTGGCAACGTATCAAACGGTGGTTTTCGGGCAAGGAGAGCTGAGTGTTTCATATAAAATCTGATTTTGAGCCAGCTGGTCACCAACCACAGGCAATCGATAGGTTGTCCAAGGGCTTGAAGAGAGATTTCGAACATCAGGTTCTTCTCGGTGTTACAGGTTCGGGAAAAACTTATGTTATGGCCCAGGTCATACAGAAGTTGCAACGACCTGCGCTCATTATGACCCACAACAAAACGCTGGCAGCTCAGCTATTCAACGAGTTTCGTGAGTTTTTCCCCCAGAATGCCGTTGAATATTTCGTTAGTTATTATGATTTTTATCAGCCTGAGGCATATATGCCTTCAACGGGCACTTATATTGAAAAAGATGCAAAAATTAATGATGAAATAGACAGACTGCGCCACCGTGCCACTTGGGCTGTTTATGAACGCTCTGATTTTGTCATTGTCGCTTCCGTCTCCTGTATATACGGTCTAGGTTCTCCTGACGTGTACAAAGAGATGCAGATTCCTCTTTCCCGTGGTGATTTATTGGATAGAGATGCTTTTGTACGACGACTCGTGGAAATCCAGTATGAGAGAAATGACATTGACTTCAAACGCTCTTCTTTTCGTGTGCGAGGAGACGTAGTCGAGGTCTTTCCGCCTGGTGCCGAAGAAGGGATACGTGTCGAATTTTTTGGTGACGAAGTAGATGAAATCACCCAATTCGATCCTGTAACAGGCGCTGTCATCGAGAGATTGCAGCACACCTCTTTTTATCCAGCAAAACACTATGTTTCCACAGAAGAGCGCCGTGAAGCAGCAGTAGAAGAGATCTTCCAAGAGATGAAAGAACAGGTCTCTATTTATAAAGCAGAGAACAAACTCATCGAAGCCCAGAGAATACAAGAACGAACAATGTATGACCTGGAGATGTTGCGTGAGATTGGTTATTGCCCAGGCATCGAAAACTACAGTCGCCACATGGATGGTCGCGAGGCTGCTTCTCCACCGCAGACGCTGATAGATTATTTGCCACCAGAGACAATCATCTTTGTCGACGAATCACATGTCACTTTGCCTCAAGTGAAAGGTATGGTTCGTGGTGATAGGGCCCGCAAATCCAACTTGGTTGATTTTGGTTTTCGCCTTCCTTCTGCCTATGACAATCGTCCGCTCACTTATGATGAATTTCAAGAGCGAACGAACCAGAAGGTTTATGTCTCTGCCACACCAGCGGATATGGAAATGCAACTAGCCCAAAGAAACATCGTCGAACTCATCGTTAGACCAACTGGGCTCGTCGATCCCCCCATAGAAGTACGACCGGCAAAAGGTCAGGTCGATGACCTGCTGAAAGAGATTAGAATTCGCGTAAAAGCCAAAGAGCGTGTCCTCGTGACAACTTTGACCAAACGAATGGCCGAAGATCTGACAGAATACCTCAAAGATCTAGAAGTCAAAGTGAGGTACCTCCACTGTGACATTGACACACTCGAACGAGTTGATTTGTTACGTGAGTTGCGTTTGGGCACTTTTGATGTGCTCGTTGGTATCAACTTGCTACGCGAAGGATTGGATCTTCCTGAAGTATCACTCGTCGCCGTCTTGGATGCAGATAGGGAAGGTTTTCTCCGCTCTACGAGAAGCCTCATTCAAACTTGCGGCCGTGCAGCACGACATGTGAATGGACATGTGCTCTTGTATGCCGACGAAGTGACGGACTCCATGGCTGCGGCGATGCAAGAGTGTGAACGTCGCCGTAAGATACAATTGAGCTACAATGAAAAACACGGCATTGTACCTCGTTCAGTCGTCAAAGGAATTGGTGGTCCTTTGCGTTTGGCTGAAGTCATTGACGAAGAAGAAGAGCGAGCAAAGACTGAAGCCGAATTGGAAACATTAATGGAGGATATGCATCGAGCGGCAGCTGAACTGAAGTTTGAGGAAGCGGCGAAGTTGCGTGATCAGATCTTTGATATTGAATCTGCCCTCAAAGAAAAGAAAGAGTCCACCAAGGCCAAAAAACCGAAAAAGAAGAGGATGAAATGGGGCGCCAGAAGGAAATAAGCGAGGGTCTGCAGAAGAAGCTGGACAGACTACCGACGAGACCTGGCGTATATATCTTCAAGAACAATCGTGGCAAAGTTCTTTATGTAGGCAAATCGGTCAACCTACGTAATCGCGTTCGTTCATACTTTCAGCAAGGTTCCGTGCTCACACCACGAAAAGAGCTCATGGTGGAAGAGATAGAGGACATGGATTTCCTCGTCACAGCCACTGAAGCTGAAGCTCTTATTGTGGAATATGAGTTGATTACAGCCCATGACCCACCATTCAATGTGATTTTTCGCGATGACAAAGCTTATCCAATGCTAAAGATCACTCGTGAAAAGTATCCTCGCCTCATTGTGACGAGAAAACGAATGGCAGATGGTGCTCGTTATTTTGGTCCTTATCCAAACTCCAAAGCCGTCAAGTTGGTCGTGCGTGCATTGAGGACACTCGTTCCTTTGCGAAAATGTGGCAAAGGACAATCATTTGCATCTCGCAAGAGGCGCTGCCTCAACTTTGAAATGGGACTTTGTTGTGGTCCCTGTTTGGGCAAAATATCAGAAGAGGAATATGGTGCTCTAGTTGATCAGGTGACGAGATTGTTGCGAAGCGATCACTCTGAAATCACTGATAAATTGCGCCTAGAAATGGAGAAAGCTTCTGCTCGAATGGACTACGAACGGGCAGCTGAACTACGTGATCAGATCTTTGCATTCGATAGGATGAAAGCCAAACAACGTGTTGTTGGTGATCCTCGCCGCAGTGAGGACATTGTTGCCATTGCACGTAAAGGCGACAGATTCTGCATCCAAGTGCTCTCCATTCGTAATGGCCGTTTGGCTGGACAGAGACATATATTTTTGCGAGAGCCAGAAGTGGACAATGAGGTTCTGCTCCGTGAGTTCCTCTCCTACAATTATCTTCCTGCTTCCACATTTCCCTCTCGTTTGCTCGTATCAGAAGAGCCAGCTGACAAAGACCTGCTCACAAAAGCCCTTTCTGAACGTTTTGAACAAGAAACGGAAATCAAGGTACCTCAGTCTGGTAAAGGTCGCCGACTCATGGATATGGCCTTAGAGAATGCGAGGATGCGCCTTGACGCCTCTGGTGATGAAGATGCTTTGGCGGCCACTGCAAAACTGCTCCGCTTGCCCTCTCCTCCCCAACGGATAGAGTGTTTCGATATTTCCATATCAGGTGGACAAGATCCTGTGGCGTCTATGGTCGTTTTTGTAGATGGCAGGCCGGTTCCAGCCCTCTATCGCAGATTTCGCATCAAATCAGTGGAAGGAACGGACGACTTTGCCTGTATGGCTGAGGCAGTGACAAGAAGGTATAAACGACTGCTCAGAGAGGGCGGTCCTTATCCTGATCTGATCATAGTCGATGGAGGAAAAGGCCAGATTTCCGCAGCCACTACAGCTTTGAGCAAGATTGACATTCCTTGTGCAATACCAATCTTCGGTTTGGCCAAAAAGGAAGAGAGGATATTGGGACCAGGTTTGGGAGAGGGGATTGTCCTCCCTTCGCGAGATGTGGTCCGCCGACTCTTTGAGCGAATTCGCGATGAAGCACACCGAAGAGCCGTTGGGCACCATCGGATGTTACGGCAAAAAAGATCTCTCTCATCTGCTCTTGATAGAATTCAAGGAGTGGGACCCAAATTACGCAAGTCGCTCTTGACCCATTTTGGTGATTTGGATTCTATCAAATCAGCCACTTTAGCTGAGTTATGTGCCGTTGATGGAGTTGGTCCCAAGTTAGCGGCCAAGATTGCTGTAGATCTCGTGGGGGACAATGAGCACAAATAGGGTATCAACACGATATGTCGTGAAAAAAGAGATAGGCCAGGGGGGCATGGGAAAGGTTCTTCTGGCTCATGACACTCGTTGCGACCGTGATGTTGCCATCAAGGTGCTCAGTCCAAAAGTAACTGACAAGGTGGCCACGAAAAAAAGACTGGCTCGCGAATATACTGCCGCAGCCAAAATTCGCCATCCCAACGTGATAAGAGTCTACGATTTTGGCTCTACAGACGATGGCTCAGCATACATTGTCATGGAATATCTGCCTCACTCAACTTTGGACAAAGAGGTGGAAAAGCTTGGGCGATTGTCTCCAGACAAGTTTCTGCCCATGGCCATTCAGCTGACAGAAGCAATTGCAACCATACACAGCGCATCTGTTGTTCACCGTGATTTGAAGCCTGAAAACATAGTCCTCACTCCAGAGGGGCGGCCTATCGTCTTGGACTTTGGTCTTTCCAAGTCCTCGGACTTCACGACGATGACCAAAACAGGGGCCATCATCGGTACTCCCCAATATCTCTCACCTGAACAGCTACGAGGGAAAAAAGCAGACTTTCGCTCAGATCTACACGCTTTGGGTGTGATTTTCTTTGAGCTATTGGCAGGAGTCAATCCTTTCAAAGCGAAAGACATCCAAGATTTGGCAAATAAACTCTTGCAAGGGGAACGTCCCTCCTTAGAGCGAGTTGCGCCAGACGTAGGTCCAGCAATCGCCGCAGTAGTCTCTCGTTGTCTCTGTATGAAACCGGAGGACAGATATCAATCGGCAGATGAGTTGCTTGCAGATTTGCGTAAGATTGAAGAAGAGGGATTGCAGACAGAAATTTTTACTCCCGTCAAGAAAGAGCATTCCTCGCGCAAGCTCTCGGCTAAAAAGCCCTCCACTCCATCTCCTGGGCCACAAACCAAAAGGCCCGTTCTCTTCATCAGTGTGTTCTTGGCCGTATTGTTCGTCACTTATCTGCTTTCCAGGCAGGGCAGCGGTGGAGGCAACTCTTTACCTTATACGGTAGAAACTTTGACGAGCGAGGCTGGGCCAAGATGGTTGACTGTTCGTTGGCGCAGTGAGCGTCCATATCCGTCCAAACTTCACTTCGAAGAGCCGCGCGATTTTGTCATCGAAGGTGATGGTGGTGCCCCAGTGCGTGACCATGAGGTCTTCGTCAAAGATTTAACAGAGGGGGCAAATTGTGTTTTTCGTGTCCTTTATCCTGGTGGGGACAAGTCTTTTCGCCAGCGAGCTCAATTGTCTCGTTTTGTCGTTGAGCTCATTGCAGTGGAGAGTTCTGGCCAACAGAGTAAAATCACTTGGACCCAAACCCATGGCCAGAAATGTACAGTCCGCTTGGTGGCAGATGATGGCGTTGGTGGGCGTTTTTATGGACAAAAGGAGGGGGAGAAATGGCAGGTTCTCATCCCCAAGCTTCCCAAACGACTGCGGGACATACTGATAGAAACAGAGTTCCTGCAGGGGGGGAAGCGTGAAATCTCGGTGGCCAAGCTCGTCTTGTCTCAAACGATGAAACACCTCCGTCGTTTAGAGGCCTTGGATCCAACGGCCATAGTGACTGAAATATTCGATCAGAATTCTGGCGCCCATAAAAGAGCAACTTGGTTGGCCTATGCAAAAAGCATGGATCATCGAGTGAATACCATGGGTATATTGAGTGACCTTGAAGGGCTTGCCAAAATCTCTACCCTTCTCTTCGAGACTGACTTCATCGATGCAGAACTGCAGTATCGTGTGTACAAAGCCTGCTTGGGTGTCATTCACATGTCTCTTTGGTCACCTGCTCTCATTGGACGTCGCATATTTGCCTTGCCGGCTGTACCAAGTTTTGGTCAATGGGACCTATCTCTCAAACAAACGATAAGGGCAGATGTGAGCATAGAGATAAGAAAGGCAACAGAGTCTCGCCTTGGTTTGAGTGTCAGTGACAAGACGGCCATTGGCATGCGAGTGAAGAGATGGCGCCGCAAATTTAACATTCCATCTCTCGCCGGGGTGGAGGCCGCTGAAATTGGTTTGACAGTTTCTCCCCTGGGACGCAACTATCTGAAAATCTATATCAATGGCAAAACTCAAACTGCTGAGCTCTATGATAGGCTCGTAATCGAACATGAAGGCAATCCTTATCTTGGAAAATCCCAGGGGAACCTGGATTTAGAGGGTTTTGTCACTGAAATGGCTGCCGTCAATACCTTTTACCAGCGTATTCCTCTCTCGTTACTCACTCCCGGAGAGAACGAAATCGAGCTCGTTTGCGAGACTATTTCTCAACGTGACTCTAGTTGGAACTTACTGGGCATTTTGGGCATAGGTTTACACCTGCAAAAGAGCCATTAACAGCCTAAATTCATCTTGCCCGCTTTTCCCTACCATGATATTATGCCCGCTGACCCGGCCGACCGGCCGGGTTAGATATTGGTTAAGGTCATGTGTGTGATGTGAGTTACAACGCACCAATGATGGTTAATTCGTTCGAAAGGACACGTTGTGTCAGATCTGTCTGCTTTTCGCGAAAAGCTCGAAGAGCTAGCGTGCCGCCTTACAGAAGAGGCGGGGCTTTTGCTTGTCGAGTTAGAGCTCATGGGCAGCGGAAAACGGGCGATTATTAGACTCTTCGTAGACCGTCAGGGTGGTGTAACCGTCGATGAGTGTTCCTCTCTAAGCCGCGCTCTTGGTAGAGAACTCGACGAACTAGATCTGATTCCTTGCCGTTATAACCTAGAGGTCTCATCTCCTGGTTTGGGACGTCCCTTCAAACACCGCCAACAGTTTCATTGGTCAGTCGAACAGCGGATTAAGGTCAGTTTGCTCGAACCAATCAATGAACAACACCATGTTGAGGGAACACTCTCGTCTGTAAGTGACTCACACATTGTTATTAAACCCGATTCGGGCCAGGAACTCGAAGTTTCCTTCGATCACATCAAGGAGGCGTGCCGCGTAGTCGTCTTTTGACGATGATATCGCGGGCAACGGAGGCTGGTATGGCTGGATTCAACATAAACGAGGCGATCAACGAGATCCAAAAGCAGAAGAACATTCCGCGCCAAGAGCTAATCTCGGCTTTGGAATCTGCTTTGGCTTCCGCTTATCGCAAAAATTTCGGACCTACCAGTAACATCGAGGTCCAAATAGCCGAAGACGGTATCAAAGTTTTTTCTGTTCGTGACGTAGTGGAAGTCGTCGAAGACGAGACGATGGAAGTTACTTTAGAGATGGCCCGTCAGGTGGCTGGCACTATTGAGATTGGTGAACGTCTGCGCAACGAGATAACCCCCGCTCGTTTCGGTCGTATTGCCGCTCAGACAGCCAAACAGGTCATCATGCAGAAGATTCGCGAAGCTGAACGACGATTGACTTATGACGCCTTTATCGAAAAGGTAGGGACTCTCGTCGTAGGCAAAGTGCAACGTTTCGACCGTGGTGACATACTCGTCGATCACATGGGGCTCGAAATGGTCTTACCCAACCGGGAACAGATACCTGGCGAAAGGTATCGTCCTGGAGACCGTGTAAAAGCTCTCATCGCCGAGGTGAACAAAACGGCGAAAGGTCCACAAATAGTCCTTTCTCGTGCAAGTAAGGACTTCCTATCCAGGCTCTTCGAGCAGGAGATTCCTGAAATTCAGGAAGGTCTGGTTCGCATCAAGAGTGTTGCTCGTGAACCAGGTATTAGGGCCAAAGTCGCCGTGGCATCAAATGACGACAATGTCGATCCAGTTGGTGCTTGCGTCGGATTGCGCGGTTCGCGGATTCAGGTGATTGTTAATGAAGTCCAGGGGGAGAAGATAGATATCGTACATTGGAGTGAGGATATTCGAGCCTTCGTAAGCGCTGCTCTCAGTCCAGCCAGGCCTATTTCGATGGAGTACTCCTCGGAAGAGGAAAAAGTGACCGTTCATGTACCACAAAACCAGCTCTCTCTGGCCATTGGCAGGGAAGGGCAGAATGTTCGCTTGGCTGCAAGACTGACAAACGTGAAGATTGATATCACCAGTGCAGACGAAGGTGATGGTGGTCGACCGTAACGGCGTCGGAAGACGTGGTGGACGGACACCGAAAATAAAAACAAGGAGGCGGCATGGCGAAAATTAGGCTCTATACTTTAGCCAAAGAACTGGGGATACCCAGTAAAGAGCTGCTGATCAAGCTTAGATCCAAAGGAATACTCGTCAAAAGCGCGCTCTCGACCATCGATGCAGATGTTGAGGCAGCAGCCCGACGCGCCCTCGGATTGAGCCCGAAACCAGTACCCGCTTCCCCAAAAGCGGCGCCTAAAGCAGAAGCTCAGGCTGAAGCTAAATCAAAATCAAAAGCAGGAAAGCCTGATAAGGCACCCAAGACGAATAAAACTAGTCCAAAAGCTGCCCCAAAACAGCAGGAGCAGCATAAAAAATCCAGGCCTCAACAACATCAGCCTGGCCAAAAAGGTCAGGCCAAGAGTGTTAAGCAGCCCGAGTCAAAGGGGCCTCAGACCGTGCAAAAGAGAACTCATCAGCAGCCCAAAAAAGGTGGCCAACAACAGCCAGCTAAGCACCAAAAGAGTTCTCGAGGCAAATCTGCACGGGAAAGTGAGAAGAAACGACAGGTGAAAAAGAGTTCATCAGTCAAGACCATCGTACCTACGAGGGATGATGTGCAGACTCAGCCCAAGGTAACAATCATC
>CAZXTJ010000078.1:0-18392 GCA_964643655.1 uncultured bacterium | reverse complement strand
CTTCGAAGCGAGCGGCATAGGTCTTCGTGCAAGGTCCCATATTTATCTTCATAGGAATATCACGAAGAGCCTGATGCTCGGCTTCCATAACGAAGGCCCGTTCTCCAGACAACCACACCTTCGGTTTGGTCAATTCAGCCACATAACCCAACTGATCGCCACGAGCAAAACTGTCGAGAAAGACTGGGATTGCACCCAACATTTGGAAGGCAAACATACCTGCATATAACCAAGGAATCATTGGCACATAGATAAGCGCTCTATCGCCCTTTTCCACGCCCAGTTTTTTATAACCAGCAGCAACGTGAACCACCATGTCATAGATGTTTTTATAAGTAAATGGATCGTGAGTCAGTGTGCGAGCAAAAGGATTGTAGTCAAACCACAACTTGTTCTTGGTGTTGACCCATTTCATGCACAATCTTTCGGGATGTGCGTCAACGTGGTCTTGTAGAAAGCTAAAGCAGTTGTTACGTATAGATTCTTTACCAATGTCGTAACCGATTTTTTCTGCCATTTGTATTTCCTAACTACTCAGAAATTCCAGAATTGCTTTTGCTAACTCTTGTGGATGAGTCCACAACAATGCATGCCCCCCATCTTCAATGGGCACAACAGAGCCTGGCTCCAACCAGGCCTTCACTAAATCTGCATACTCTTGCGAATGGTCATTTGCATCCTCTTTGCCCCAGATGAGCATTGTAGGAATCTGTGCAGCCTTCACCTTTTCGCAAGCTTCTTTGGGATCCATGCCCTCTTCAGTCTTTTCCAAACCTGCACGCGATAAAACCTCAAACTTGGCCAGCTTGTCGCGTAAGGCAGCGTAAGCTGGAGGGATCTCTTTGGGTTGACAGGACTTTTTGAACAGTTTGGAAACGACTCCCCCAGCAGCCATACCGATGACAATTGAGCCCAAAAAAGAATTCGTGAGAAGAAAATGTTTAAAGGTACCGATGTGCTGTCCACCCAGAAAAGGAGCAATCAACACAACTCCTTTGACTTTGTCTGTTGACTGAGCCACGTCTCGCAAAGCTGCAACACAGCCCCAAGAGTATCCAACAACGACAACAGGCTCATCAGAAATGATGGTGTTGCCTTCTTTATGTACTGCATTGTCCAAAGATGGATATCCTTTGCGAGCGACAGGTAATAAATCGGCCTCTGGAAGGACTTTGGCGAGTTCTGCGAAATCCTCATCCGTTCCAGGCGAACCGTGATAGCAGAGAACTTTGGTCTTCGCCACGGCTGCTCCTCACTCCTTATATATATAGGAAACAAGTCAGTATAACGTGGTAGGAGGGCGTGAAGATATACCTAAAAACGTCAATCAGGAGAGCGGTCAACAGCTTCGAGGGCGGTTCTTGCCCTTTCGGCAACACTGTAATCACTGTCCTCGGCAAGTAGTTCGAGACCCTTCACTGACGTTTCTCCACCAATGAGTGCAAGAGCGTTGACGATGGCAAGCTTCAATTCGTCTTCGCAAGCTGCTAAACAAGCGATGATGTATGGAGTGGATGAACGGTCGCCAATCTTACCAAGGGCTTCTAAAGCTTTGAGGACGAAGAGCCTCTCATGCCTTTGCAGAACTTGAATGAGAATTGGGACAGCTCTTCTGTCACCAATCTCACCAAGAGACCAACATGCCTCAGCAATGAGGGAATCATTGCCTCTGGTAATAATTCCTATAAGCACAGGTACAGAATCTGCCACCCTTTGTCGGCCAAATTCGAGGCAAGCCTCTGTCTGTTCTTCCACAGTCCCAGAGTAAAGCTGCATAGCCAAGTTGTAAGACTCGAAAGAATACTCGAGAGGCTTCTCGGCAGTACGTTCTGCCAACTCAGTGAAGCTAGAAGGAACATTTTCTGCTCTGCTCTGCATCTTCTTGACGATGTCTTCAACAGGAGGAGCGGGCTGCGCCTTGATTTCCACAGGTTTGAGAGTAACAGGTTCATGAATGATTACTGGAGCGCTCTCATAAGGCAAAGGCTCTGCAGGAGCAGGTTCACTTCTTGGCGGAATGACATCAGCGTAGGGAGTCTCGACAGTTGCATCTTGCTGCGGAGCCACTGCTGTGTCTTGAGTACCAACCAGATTAATCAGATTATTCTGACATAGGAATAGCAAGAACTCATCAGGCTCAATTGGTTTCTGGATGTAACCATCGGCACCACAATCATTGATCCGCTCCATTAACTCGTTGGCTGGTTGATTGAGCATGAGAAAAACCGGAATCTCAGTGAATGCAGGGATGGACTTGATGAATCCACAAACAGCATCTCCTGGCAAATCGTGGAGGTCGAACTGAATAAACATCACTGCAGGAACCACTGCTTTGAGTAATGCAGCAGCCTCCTCTGCAGAATCAGCAGCAACGATGGTGCAATACTGCCTGATCTCATCAGCATTGAACATCTCAAGTTCTTCGTTGTTTCCATCAACTACAAGCACTAATAACTGTGCAGCTTCTTCATCAATCTCAGTGGTTACGACTTTAAAGGGTCGTTTGTCCAGATCAACGATAGTTTCCTGTACGAGCTCAGGAACAGGAGAGGCCGTTGCCTCTAGCTCTGGCTCCATCGTACGTGTTGCCATTGCTTCTTCTACAGAGACCGGTTCTGGCTCAGGTTCTGGCTCCGGTTCAGGTTCAGGTTCAGGTTCTGGCTCCGGTTCTGGCTCAGGCTCAGGTTCAGGTTCTGGCTCCGGCTCGGGTTGCGGTTCGGGCTCGGGCTCGGGTTCTTCCACAACCTCTGAATATGCACTCTCGTGTAGTTCCAACCAATAAGCCAATTCACGGCCAGATACTGGTTTCTCGATGAAGGCAATCGCTCCTGCTTTTTTAGCTATCTCACCAGCGTCCTTCTCATCTGGGACCAAAATAACCGTTGGAATAGGCTTCTCGTCAGCCCAGAGATGCAACATTTTGCAGGCCTTTTCTGGCTTTGGTTTGAAGTCCAACTCAATATCGAAAACGATCAAGAGAGGTATGACTTTATCGATGGTTTCGGTAGCCTCATCGAATGAGCTGACCGAAACAAAAACCAATTCTTCCCGCTTACAATGTTTCTTTGCGCTCTTAGCCAATTTGGCATCGCTATGTACTATTAGGATGACTTGTGCATCTGCCTCGAGTCCGACAGCTGGCTCGGGTTCCGGCTCGGGCTCGGGTTCGGGTTCGGGCTCGGGTTCCGGCTCGGGTTCAGGCGCAGGCTCGGGCTCGGGCTCCGGCTCGGGCTCCGGCTCGGGCTCTAGCTCAGGTTCTTGCTCAGGTTCAGGTTCCGGCTCCGGCTCGAGCTCAGGAACTTCTCCTGGTCCGGCAATAGCCTCCTCTACAGCTTCTTCAAGCATGGCAGCTGCCATTTGCTCAGACTCTGACAGAACTGGTTCTGGCTCAGGTTCTGGCTCTGGTGCTGGCTTTTTCCTTATGATAGTAGCTTTCTCTTTTTTGTGATGGACGGTCTCTGGTGGCTCTGATGCTGCCCTTATCCTGCTCTTTATCTCAGGATGCTGTTCCAACCATTCCATAAAGAGTGCTGGGCTAATTGGTTTTCGAAAGTAACCAGCAGATCCGGTTCTCTGCACTTTCTCTTTGATGTCTGGATCTTTTGAGCAGACGAGTACTATTGGCACTTCACGACAGCGGCGGACGTTTTTGATGAGGCGACAGGCTTTTTCGATGTCCAGTTTTCCTGGAAGGTCCAGATCGAGCAAGATGAGACCTGGTGTTTCACTTTGGATTGCGTCCACGGCTGCTTGGAAGGATTTGGCTCCGACGAAGGCCAGATTGGCTTTGGTGAGATTGCTGCCAATCAATCTACAAAGAAAGCCGCTCGATTCAACAATGAGCACGGCTCCCATTTTTTCCTACTTTCGCCCCAAGCCTTTTTCTTTTCACTATACCATCGGTAATTCTCATATAAAGATAGAGATCTCATAGCAGCGAGTGTTCTTGTCTTGCTTTCCCTCTCCTGCTTTGGCGGATCGTCCGATTAAGGCTATTTAGTGTCGATTTGGAGTATTTTTTGTCACATTGGAACTCATATTTTTGGTTCGACGTCGAAGAATTTGGCTGAAAATCCGCGTCATTAATGGTTCTTATTTTTTAAACTTGAAGGCCCGCATTGCTGTGTTTTTCCCAACATTTTTGCCATTTCTGACCTTATGTAACTTTCTGCCACACCTGTGGCTTTTCTATTTCACCATTGAGTATGATCGTTTTAAGAAAGGGGGCACTTATCGTGCTTAGGATCATTTTGGCCTCATTGGCATTTTTGATTGTTTTAGGAAATGTGTATGGTCAGTCCACTCTGCCAGAGGACTCTGAAATCATCAGAGCCATTTTCCCCTGGTGTAAGAGTCTCGTTCTCGAACAAAACTTCAAGGTCTGCACTGGTGACAAATATAAGGTCTGTTTGTCAGGTGGACCTGTAAAAGCGACTCTTCTCAAGAAAACGGACGATGCTGAGTATTTCGTTGCTGCCATCGCCTTCGGTCAAGGTGAAGACTTGGAACATTATTACTGGTACAACCAAGTTCTATTGGCTGTCCTCTGTCGCAAAGCAGGAACTCTCAAGTTGATCCACAAAACCAAGCTCCCCAACGAGGGTGAATATATGCATCGTGTAGAGGATGTGAAACCTCTTGTGTTGAACAACCAGCCTGTGGCCTTACTACAGTACCGATATTCGGATTCAGTCAGTACTCCTCGCGGATGGCACACCATTTCGAAGATCTTTAGCCTCACAGACCAGTTCACAACTAAAGAGTTGTGGTCTTTTGAAACTGGTTTTGTTCGTCCAGCAGCTGCCTCTTTGCCTAGCGTAGAGAAAATCGTTGATTTTCACTTTGTTGATTTTGATGGTGATGGAGACGACGATATCGTCACTTCAGCATCCATCAAAAAGTCCAACTTGTGGACGAAGTATTCCTGGAAAGACGGCGGTCTTATCAAGACTGAATCCAACGAATAATCATTCGCTCGACGGAGCAACGACGCATCTAAATCCTCTTGTTGGCACTGCATGTTTGAACATCATGCCTGCTTTGTCGCGAGCTGCTGCGCGGCACCGTTGTATGCCATCGGCAAATGAACCGCCACGAAAAGCCTTTTCACTGCCTACATGGTTCAAACATTTGTGTCCATCAGTGGGTGCGTCTTTGTAGTCCTCTTTCCAAGCGTCAAAACACCATTCGCTCACGTTGCCCAGCATGTCAAAGAGACCCCAGGCATTGGGTATGAGCTTGCCAATACGGTTGGGTTTTCCTGAACTGTTGCCGGCATACCAAGCAATTGACAAGACATCCTCAGCGTGAAAGGGTTCGTTTGTACCAGCTCGACATGCATACTCCCACTCTGCTTCCGTAGGAAGCCGATAAACATATCCAACTGGTAAACGACCAGCTGCACGTTCGCGAGCCGATAGCTTCTTACAGAAGTCCACCGCATCTTTCCAACTGACTCGTTCAACTGGCAACAAACTGTGTCTGGACTGACTGGGATTTTCTCCCATGATTCTCTCATATTGAGCTTGCGACAATTCATTAATGCCCATCCAATAACCTGTCGTAAAAGTGACGAGGCGAGTTGGCTCTTCGCTCTTCAGATGGCCTGGTTCGTCTTCAGGTGATCCCATCGTGAATGAGCCAGGTGGAATCCAGGCCATTGTCATTCCCTGGGCATTGGTGAAGGGCTTTCCGGGCATGAGCCTACTGAGGCTAGCTTTTGAACCATGGACTGTCTTTTTGGGAAAGACCCAACGGGAAGTTACTCTGTCATCTTCAACGATGATTTTTATCTTGTCTGTGGCAGTCTCTCGCCAAAAAACCTCTTTCTCCGCCTTTGAAATACCAACAAGGAGAAAAAAGGAGAATATCGTTATCAATATTGTTGCTTTGTTCATTTATGAGCCCCTCTCCACTAACACAACCCTAGATGCTGCCACTAGGCAGAAGCAAGAGCTTAGTACTCTCGTGTATCATACTTAGTGAGAGTGCAAGGAAGGAGCAAGCGATGGGACTTTTATGGAGAATGCTCATCGCCACTTTTGGTTTCATCCTTCTACGACAGGTCGTTTATCCCATCAGCTGGGGCCATTCTTCCATTTCGCGGCTGATTGCTTCTGTCGTTGGAGTTTTACTCGTTCGTCCCCTGGCAGGCTATTCCAACGCAGGGTTTTGGCTTTGTGTCATTGGGCTCATTTTGGCTTGGTTTCCCTATGTGGGACTCTTTCTTGGTCTGCTCTCCTGGTCCACTGAATCAGGCCTGCGTCAGTTGGCTGAAGAGCAAAATAGGTCTTTCAGCAAAGCCGATGGACTCTTCCAAGTAGAGAAAACTCCCAAAGAGCCCATTTGGATAGGCAATGTTTTGACGAAAGCTCGCTCCCTCCATCCCTCAGTCGACAGGGAGGAAACCTATTATATGCTCGCCTTTGTTGTCGAGCTCCCCTCCCCTCCTCCCCTTCAGTGCTCCCTAATGAAAGGCTGGTCTTCACCAAAATATTTCGAAAGGGAGTGGCGTCATTCGACCATGTTGCGTGGTGACACCCTTGCCCTGTCTGTTGATGCCTTCATGGATGGCGACTCCAAATCGAGGGAAACTGGAGGGAAAACTGCTGAATTGTCTGATTTTGATGCACGAGAACATGACGAACGTTTTGCTCCCTTCGTCGCTCTCGTGAACAATAGGGAACAATTCGAGAAGCTCTTTAGTGGTGAGTTTCTCGAGGAGTTCTTTTCATCGGCATTCTCTTCCTTACAGTTCGAATTTAATATGACACCAACGAGCATCAATATCTATACGACCTACTGTGGATATGAGACACAGAAACAGAATTGCGAACTCTTGAGTAAGTTGGTGAGCCAGATTACTCAGGGAGAATGAAACTCTCCTGCACTGCAGGATCCCGATAAACAGCGTCACCAGTGTTAATCAACAAGTTGGGCTCCATCCTTGCCACTCCATCGGAATGTGTGTGACCACAGAAAACGGTGAATGCCACTGCAGGATTATCTAGCGCTGCTTGGCGCAGAATCTCACCAGTAGCCACATTGGTGAAATGGGGAGCCCAGTCATCATCAGAGATCTCTCCATTGTGCCAACAGGCTTCACGGAAAGGAGGCACGTGGGTGAGTATTAGGCATTGTTTGTAATTCCTCACAGCAAGCTCAATGCACTTTTTCAAATGAGAGGCTGCCTCTTCACCAAGCTTTTTCAGTTTTATGAGCCGCTCCTTTTTGTCGAAGATGGCCAACTCACGTATGTAATGCCAGTCATTGAGCACAATGGGAGATTCCCAGGCATTTCCAGCCACTGCGTCTCCCCAACCGCCATGACCTATGAGGCATATATCCTTTGTCAACTCAACCACATTGGCTGCTGGTAACCAAACGAGCTTGTCACGCAATCTACAGAACTCTTGGACCTTTTCACGCACCTCACTGATGGAAGAGCCGTAATAATCGTGATTGCCCAGGACGAAATATGTGGGACACTGGAGACCTTTTTCAAAGCGACCGAGGCAATCCAAAATGATTTTTGCCCGGCCAATGTCTCCTGTGAGAAAGAGTGCGTCTGGTTGTTCTGCCGCAACTAGAGCGACGAAATCGTCACGCTCCTCTTTGGGAACAAAATCTAGGTGAGGATCTGTGACCCAAGTGACACGCATGCTGACTTCTCCCTTATCCTTTAGGTAAGATTATCGCGCGGAGGACAGATATGGCCAGAACATCGATTTTATTGCTCGTTATTTTCTTGTCGATTTCACCTGTACACTCTTCGAGCCTAAAAAGTTGGCAGGAGATAAGCCTCAACGCCAAAGAAACGCTCATGGAAAGGAACCATTTCGAAAGCACTTTTGGCAAAGCCATGCTGGAAAGGCTGCTTCAGCAGGTTCAGCCCACCAAAGGTCCCACTGCCGAAGAACAGGCAGCTCTCTACTTCTTCAGAAAAGAGGCTGGCTATTTCGAAGTAAATGCATATCTCAGGGGAGCAAAATCCACAAACTACACTCCCCGCGGACTCTTGGCCATTGCTCGACTGATTGCATCAGGCTTGAACAAGCTGCCCAAAGAGAAGACACATACTGGAGATGTCTACCGCGGCACACACCTTACGAATGAACAGATAAGCAAGCAATACAAAGTAGATAAGGTTATTACAGAAAAGGCCTTCACTAGTTGCTGTGTCGACAAATCTGTGGCAGCCATCTACGCAAGAGGTGCCAAACAGGTTGGTAAGAGCCAGGTTCTATTCGTGATCAAATCAGCTACTGGCAAACGAGTATCTGAAGGACTTACTGGTGAAGTTCTCTTCCTGCCAGGCTCACAGTTCAAAGTAGTGGCCAACGAAGTTGACGAATGGAAACGTGTCGTCATCACACTACAAGAAGTGACAAAATAGCCGTAAGGTTAGGGCACTTTTATTCGACTTTTCCTCGTAGTTGCGCCATCGGCTTTGTTGCGCTTAATCTGACAGCTAGGAAGAGGTAGGAATATGGCGAAAAAAGAAAAAGAAAAGAAAAAGGATAAAAAGAAAGATAAAGACAAAAAATTCGCCAAAGGCCTAAAAGACAAAAAGTATTATGCAGTCAAAGCTTGCGGAAAGAAATTTTCATTAAAAGCTCCTATAGTTTGGGAGAAAGGTTGGAAAGAGATAGTTTCAGTCGCTCAAAGTGATGAGGAAGAGCTCTTTCAAGTTGCCTATGCTTGCGAAAAATGCTCACGTCTCTCACCAACGAAGTATTATCTTTGTAAACCAAAAAAATTGAAGTCTTGATATAAGATTGGGGGCCCTGTGCCTAGCAAACAGAAGCAGAAGTCAAAGCCTAGAAAAAAAGATGAAGTTTTTCGGGTTGGAGTAGATCTCGGTGGCACAAAAATGTTGGCCCTCGTATTTGATAAGTCTTACAAAGTCATTGGTCGCGAAAAGAAAAAAACAAAGGCTACCAAAAGTAGCAAAGCCCTCTTTTCTGACATTACATCGACTATCAAATCGGCACTCGAAGACGCAGACATCAATAAAAATGCCCTCCAGGGAATTGGTATTGGTGTGCCAGGACCAGTTGAATTCGAAAAGGGCAACATTATCTTTACACCCAATCTTCCCTTTAAAGACTTTGCCATGAAAAGCAAACTCTCGAAGGTCTTTGGCGCTCCTGTTACCGTGGACAACGACGTCAATGTTGGTCTTCTGGCCGAGTTACATTTTGGTGCGGCTGAAAACAAAAAACATGTCCTCGGAGTTTTCCCTGGCACAGGCATTGGTGGTGGCCTCATCATCAACGGAAAAGTCTTCCGTGGCGCTTCAGGAGCTGCTGGTGAAATCGGTCACACCTTGGTAGATCCCGATGGTCCAATGTGTGGATGTGGCCGCAGAGGTTGCTTGGAAGCTATTGTTGGTCGGCCAGCAATTGCCAGTCAAGCAGCAGTCATGGCAATGCGCGGCTCTGCACCTTATTTGGCTGACAATGTAGGTACTGATCCAGCTGACATCCGTTCTGGCGCTCTAGCTCGTTCCATTAAAGCTGGTGACAAAGCCATCAAGGAACTTCTCACTCATTCTGCACGTCTTTTGGGACGGGGGCTTTCTGGCATTCTCAATACATTGAGTCCTGACACAATCGTACTTGGCGGCGGTTTGGTCGAAGCTTTGCCTGACATTTTCCTCAAAGAAGTGGGCAAAGGAGTCAAAGAATCGGTTGTACCTTGCATTGCTCAGAAAATCTCCATTGTCGTTGCCGAATGTGGTGACAATGCAGTGGCCATGGGTGCGGCCAAGTTGGTTGACGAAGTTCTCTAAGATTGCCCCAGCATTTGCTGCCAAGCTTCGCTTTCAACGAAAGCTTTGAACTGGGAAAAGGTTTCGGGAACTTTGTCCCGAAGCACTTCGGCTCGCTCTCTCGAAGCCTCAACGAGTTGTTGCAAAGTCTCAACTGTTCCATCTTGCTCAGGCAACTGCTCAATCACATCCTGCAACCTATCAATAGCAACGACACTGTCGTGTTGTTCTCCGATTAGATCTTGCAAACCTATGAGATGGGCAATGAATGAAGTTGCCAACTCTTCGTTTAGAGCTGTGCGGAAGAACTCTGCCAAATAACGTAGTTTTTTGCACTGTATGCGCAAACGATGAAGGCGCTCATCACAAAGGTTCTTTACAGCCTTCTTCCCTCTCTTGAAGACTTTTTCCGTACGCAGGGCTAACAACTCGCGAGCAGCTTCAGCAGCTTTGGTTTTGGCCGATACAGTTGCACCAATTGCTCTGAGGTTTCTGACAGGATTTCTTTCAATGAACTCTTTGTATTTCTCCACAAAGGAGGCATATCTCTGAGAGGAAAGTTCGACCAGCATGGACTGTCTTGCTTCCTGACGGCGGAATTCGAGCAAAGAGAGAATGGAGGCAAACTCATCTTCATCAATATCTAGTTGTTGCTCGATGTCGTGAAGGTCAGTAATCTGCACGTCCAAATCGCGCACTTGGCCCAAAACGTCTGCAACCCACCGTAGTTCAGTCGTAAAAAACTCAATATCCTCATTTTGGTAACAAGCCTTGAAGTCACCAAAGGCTGAACGCATGCGACGGGTGGCTACGCGCATATCATGTAAATACTCGGGATCTAGACCAACACGGGTACCCACTTCGTTGACGAACATTTGTTTGCAGTGATAACGGAATACCTTCTGGGCAACGTCTGCCAGCACATCCTTTTCTTTGACAACTGGTCTTGGTGGTTTTTTCAACTTCCGCCCACCAAGGTCTAGTTTTTTCACTACGTGATCAAGGAGGCTCGTCTGTAAAGGAAGGAGTTGAAGCTTTTGAGCCACATTGCTCATTGAAAGGGCAGCCTCTTCACTTCTGACAGTAGAACGAAGGTAGACGTACTCCTCTGTCCTGTTGGCCGTAGCCTGCAAAGAAGTGAAAATGAGCTGGGCCTCTTCCCCCTCGTCATGGCAGAGTATAGCAGAAGAGAAGACGAGAGCCCGCAGTCGTTCACTCATATCTTCTGGAGTAGAAAGCGAAAATTCTCTTTCCAAAACGCTAGCAATATCAACATCGGGCAAGTCACGTAACTGAGGACAATTGAGCACAGCTTGCCATTGATGGCAGAATTCATTGGGAGCTCTCGGCACAGGTCCCAATTCAACGATGTATCCCTGACTGGCCTTTGTCTTTCGGACACGGCAGCCCAATCCTGCTTTGAGCAGGGGCCACTTTTTGCCGTCGAGCCAAGTCTCTTCCCACTGTTCATCGTCAATTGATAGGATTGACCAACCTTCTTGCTGAAGGGTTTGGCGCAAGGCGGCCACATCAAAAGAGGCACTACCTATGAAATGTTGTACTACTCTGGACATAGGCCCTGGATTATACCAGAGCTAGCCCTTGGGGACGTCGATTTTGGCCAATTCGGCTTTGATTTTTGCCTGAAGCTTGTCATCTGCCTTGATAACGACGGCTTTTCGGCCTTCGTCTACCTCAACGGTCACCTTTTTACCCAAGAAGAGTTGGCGCAATCGCCAGGCAACACTTGCAGGTCGGGCATGATTGAGAGAATAAACCAAATTATCCTTTCCATCCCTGCTCTTGCCAAAAAAGTCCAAGGATGAAACACCTGATATGCCCATGACACGCGCAACGACGGCCATTGTAGTCCGGATGTCAAACTGCGTCTCAGTCTGTTTGGCAGCAATAGAAGTTGATGTTAGCAACAATATCAGGGTCATGGCTTTAACTAGATTTTTCATAAGAGTCACCTCAGTCTTTCATGGGGAACATCGTCAAAAAGCGATGAAAATCTGAAAGATCACTAGCGAGCCCGATAGACTCCGCTTTCACAGTGAGAGCTCAAGAGGCGTCTCTCTTTTGATGTGGGCAAACGTCCCTCACAATAAAAATCAGCCAATTCGCGGGGCAGACCTGCTTTTTCATATGCAAGGTAGAGAGAGCGATTGTCATAGGTGACCCAATATACTCGGCCCGAGGCTTTGCCCTCTTTGATAGTGAGCAACACATAAGTTGCCGTTGGTGGTGAAGCGCCATAACAGCCTACAGAGCCGCAGTTGAGCAGCAATCCCAAAGGCCGCTCTTCCACAAAAGGTTGGTGGATGTGACCGGCAGCGAGCACTTGGCAGCCCAGTGTTTTTAACATCCTGTCACCATCACGGCGAGCCAGACCGGAGTGTAAACCGCCATCAACGTCATGGGGTAATCCATGGACGGCCAATATCTCTAAACCACCGACCTTCTGTTCCACTCTCTCTGGCATGGACTTCAGGAACTTTCTGTTTACATCACTGAGCACATTCCAAGTATGACCATATGAGACGTACTTCTCGAATTTGCCTTTGCGGATATACCTCTTCTGTCTTTTGACAATGCGAGCAATGTTGTAGTCCACATTCCCCCTCACAGTAGGCACTTCCTTTTTTCGCAGCCAATCGAGAACTTCATTGGGAGAAGGTCCCAAGCCAATGGAGTCACCACAACAGATGAATTTCTTGCAGCCCAAACTTTTAGCATGGGCCCCAACAGCCATCAATGCAGTGTAATTGGCATGTATATCTGATATGAAAGCTACAAACTGAGAGCCGATGGTCTCACACTTCCTTCCTACTCCAGTAGTATAATGACTTCCATGAACAATCATGATGAATTTTATAAAGCAGCTCTTTATTACGACATCGCCTTCGATTTCAAAGACGTGGCAGGCGAATGTGATTTCATCTCCTCTCTTTGTGAAAAACACTGTGGGAAAAAACCTCAGAGTTTCCTCGAATGTGCCGCAGGTCCTGCTTTGCATACCATTGAGTTTGCCAAACGTGGTCTCCGTGCCCAGGCCATAGACCTATCCAAAGACATGGTTCTTTATGGGAGAAAAGAAGCTGAGAGCAATGGTGTCACCATAAACTACCAGCAAGCAGATATGACGAACTTTCAACTAGAAGAGCCCGTTGACGTAGCAGCCATTTTGATGGACTCCACCTCTTACTTACTCGATAATGATTCCCTTTTGCGCCACTTCGCAGCTGTCGCCACAGCCCTAACTCCTGGGGGACTCTACATCCTCGAAATGGGCCATCCCCGTGATGTCTTTGGTGTTGGCAAATCGGCTGGCACTGATTGGGAAGCAGAGCGCGATGGTATCAAAGTACATACCGTGTGGGGTGCTCCTGACGATCCATTTGATCCAACGACTCAGATATCACAAGTTTCCGTCCGTTTGGATTATGAAGATGGAGATGAAAGAGGCACTTTGACGGACAAAGCTAGTCAGCGTTCTTTCGGAGCCAATGAGTTCAAAGCTCTTGTAATGGCTTCTGGAAAATTCGATATAGTAGAAATTTATGGAGCCATGGAACTTTCTGTTCCTTTTGACAACAAAAAGAGTGCATGGCGAATGATACCCGTTTTGAAAAAGCGGTGATTACTCTAAGGAGAGATTATGCGAAAGTTAGTTATCGTCCTTTTAACACTGGCCCTGCCCCAACTGTTATTGGCTGATGAGAACAAAGTCGATTGGGACAAAGAGTTCATCACTGCCAAAGGTATGTGTGCCATTAGAAGTAAAAAACCCTATCATCGTATAGTAGCCAGGGAAAAAGCACGCATCCGTGCTGAAAGAGATGCCCTAGGCACAGTGAAGTCTCTGAAAATCGACGCCAATACGACAATGGTGGAAACACTGAAAACTTCAGACTACAAAGAGACAATCATTCGAAAAATCAGCGGAGTTTTAAAAGGTGCCGCCATCAAAGAGGAAAAGGTAATTGGTGACGTTTATCACATCACCATGGCAGTTCCACTTTCAGAAGTGCGTAAAGCTCTGTTGTTGCCACGCTATCCCCACAAACCCATCTCAATACGTAATCCCTATGTCATTCCGTCGAGAAACTTCGCCGCTCCTGCGAGCAAAGGTAAAGTCAGTGTTCAAGTGACAGATTCTATTGGTGAAACACCATCTGTCGTCGTCGAGGAAGAGCCCACTGTCATTACAGAAGAGGGTGACAAAACTGAAGCTCCTCCAGCTGACGCTCCTTGGAAAGGGCTCATTGTAGACGCTCGTGGACTTTCAGCAGAAGAGGCTTTCTGGCCCCGCTTGCTCGATGAAAAAGGCGAAGTAGTTTATGGCAATTACGATGCAACTTCCGACTTTCTTCAGGACAAGGGTCCTGTGAAATATGTGACCTCTCTCTCAGCTGCACACAGCTGCGGACGTGTAGATAGTCCCGCTTACAAAGCAAAAGCCAAAAAGACTGCTGGTCAATACAGTGCTGACTTGGTGCTTTCTCAAAAAACAGCAGATGAAATCAGAGAGCTCGAAAACAACTGTAAATTTTTGCGCAACTTCAAAGTTGTCATCGTCATCGACTAGATTTACGTGGCGCTTTTAGAGGAATGAATGGCCCCTTCTTCTTGGAAGAAGCGGCCTTTCTCTTTGCAGCCTTTTTCCCTTTGCGTACGAGAGTATGAGTGGCCATTTGACTATCCAGTTTTCGTTTGCCACTCAATTTTTCATATTTGCCAGAGGGTAATAACTCGCGTCCTTTGACATTGTCTTTCAGCTGAAGTTTGAGAATATCCATGATGGTGTCTTTGATGGTCTCAGACTCGACGGGAAAGAATGTTTCTATGCGGTTGTCAAAGTTTCTCGGCATCCAATCGGCCGAAGAGAGGAACAATTCGCTCTTGCCACCGTTTTTGAAATAAAAGACACGGGCGTGCTCCAAGAAACGGCCAACAATGGAGATGACTCTAATATTGGTAGAGTATTTTTCCACACCTGGCCGCAAACAACAGATTCCTCTAACGATGAGATCAACTTTCACATTTGCCTCTGATGCTCGATAGAGAGCTTCAATGACATCCCTATCGACGAGAGAGTTCATCTTGGCTACGATGTGACCTTTACGTCGCGCCGAAGATTTCTGAATCTCACGCTCAATGAGAAGCAATATTTTCTCACGCAAACCTGTGGGAGCCATTTCAATTTTGTTCCACTCGGGAGGTTCAGAATAACCTGTGATGACGTTGAACAATGATGAACCATCCATTGCCAGCTCTTCGTCGCAAGTCATCAATCCCATGTCTGTGTACAAACTGGCTGTCTTGTCATTGTAGTTTCCTGTGGAAAGGTGGAGGTATCGACGAATGCCTCCCTTCTCCTTGCGTACGATGAGTAGAGCTTTACAGTGTGTCTTCAATCCAAGCAAACCGTAGATTACGTGAACGCCCGACTCTTCCAAACGCCTGGCCCACTGAATGTTTCTCTCTTCATCAAAACGTGCCCGCAGTTCAACGAGAGCTGTTACCTGTTTTCCTTTGGCAGCAGCACGGGCCAATGCTTTGACGATGGGAGAATCACCAGAAGTACGATAGAGCGTTTGCTTGATGGCCAAGACATCGTCATCATCAGCAGCCTGAGACACGAGTTCTACGACAGGATCAAAAGAGTGATAGGGGTGATACATAAAAACGTCACCAGCACGGACGGTCTCAAAGATGTCTTCACTATATTTGCGAGCATCGGGCATGACGGCTCGCAATGGATCGTCTTTGAGATAAGGTGCGTCAATTTCACCAACGAGCTGATGCAAATCCTGCAATTGGAACCATTCGCGCAGAGCAAAAGCGTGATCATCGGGAATGCCAAGGGCACCTATCATCAACTCAATGATGTCAGGTGGACAGTCGGCAGCATATTCCAGTCGAACGGCGGCCCCTCGACTTCGCATTGCCAACTCATCTTGCAGCATTGTCAAGAGGTCGACACTCTCATCGGCATCGACCTCCATGTCCGCATCACGGGTAATGCGGAATGGATAAACGGCTTGCACTTCGTAGCCAGCAAAGAGCCTATCTAGGTAGTGGGTGATGATATCTTCGAGAGCACAGAAGCGATGTTCCCCCAAACCGCGATTGGGCAGCCGAACAAAACGGGGCAAGACCTGTGGCACTTCCACGAAAGCCAACGGAGCTGCAGGCAATTCCCTTCCTTCAACGCCCTTGAGGACGACTAAGAGATAAAGTCGGCAATTGAGCAATGTGGGAAATGGATGGGTGGGATCGACGGCTATGGGAGTGAGTACGGGTTCAATGACTCTCTCGAATTGGCGTGTGAGATAAACACTGTCAGCACCTTCAAGCTCCTTGGGAGACATGATGTGTATGTCCTCTTTGGCCAGAGCTGGAAGGATGTGTTTACGCAGAGCTTTCTCTTGCCGTTCAATCATGGGTTTCACACGAGCTGCCACACCTGCCATTTGTTTGGAAGGCGCATTACCATCACTGACAGTGGTCCAGTCGCCAGCGTCTACTTGTCGATTGAGACCAGCCACACGAACCATATAAAACTCATCCAAGTTGGACGAAACAATAGCAAGAAATTTCAAACGTTCGAGAAGAGGATTGTCTTTGCAATAAGCTTCATCGAGAACACGAGAGTTGAACTCGAGCCAACTCCACTCTCTATTGATAAACAGTGACGCAGGTACTGAGCTCTTTTTCTGTTTTTGACTACTCATCGTCTTCATCTCTCCAAGCGTCACTATCAGGATCGTACAAAGAACCTTCAGCAACTTTGCAGAACACTCTTACTCCAAACAACTCTTCGAACATGTCGGCCTTTTTCTTCATGGCCCAGCCAGAAACACCCATATCCGTACCTTCACGGAGAGCACAAATCAATGTGAAATCATTTTCACCATGTTCCACACGAACGTGGCTCACACGTTGGACGTGGTCTCTGTCCAAAGCGTCGGCAATCCTCAAGATAGAGGCCAATTTCCGCACGATGAGCTGATCGGACTTGTCCAAGCGATGAAAATCTTGATGCTGCGGTTTGGGGAAACTGCGGCGATGATAACGAGCAACTTGGGACACTAGGCTAACCATTCTCTTGTCGAGGCCCATAATCTCTGATTGGGCAATGAGATAAGCAGAGTGTTTGTGATGGCCACGGGGATTAACGAAAGCACCAATATCGTGCAACAGGGCAGCTAAATTGAGAATGGGCCTGTCGTCCTCATCGAGTCCACAGAAATCACCCAATTGATCAAAAAGTCGCATTGCCAATTTTCGCACGTGCATATGGTGACGTTTGTCTGCGTTGTATTTTTCACCAAGAGCAACGGCAGCACTTTCAGCTGTATCCAACCAAGCAGTGTCACCTCGTCGCCCCTGTATACGCAACAACTCGTCATACAAGATTGCATCTACCAAAGAGACCTCAGGGAAATAGACCGTACGCCCTTTTGTCAGCTCGAGAAAGGCATCGACTAGCAATAAAGACAGCGAGAGTTTTTCAGCATCGTCAAAGCGAAGTTTCCTTCTGAGGGCCAACTTTTCGTGTTTGCCTCTAGCCTCTTCAACATATTTTTCCAACCGTTTTCGCGGTACGGAAACAACTGACTTCTGCTTTTTCAATCCATAAGCTTTTGTCAGTAGTCGAGGCAAACCCTCGTTAATGACAAAGATGGAATCAGTCACAGCCAATTCATGTAAACGACGCAAACTCTCAGCAACTCGCTCAACGAAAGAACCGATGACTTTCGTCAAAGCTTTTCCGCCACGACCCGTCATCTCGAGCAGTCGAACAGTACCCAAGGGATGTGTTTCCGAAAAGAGAACGTGGCCATCTTTACGAACGGCAATTTGACAAGAGCCTGCTCCGAAAGCCAACAACATTGAAGTGCCCTTGTCATAACCGAGGCGTCCTTCAACGAGCTTTCCCACTCTCTGATCGATTAAACGTGCTTCTTCCGAACCTTCGATTACTTCCACTTCCAAAGAGGCAAGTTTGAGCATTCTGTCTAGAGCAACATCTGCGTTACGTGCTTCCCGCAGAGCGCTCGTAGCCACAGCACGATAATTGGTTGCTCCATACTCATTCATCTTTGCATCGAAGTTGCGCAAATACTCGACGACATCAGCAAGGACCTTGTGGCTAATCTTACCGTCACTAAATGTGTCGCGACCAAGTTCGACAGGAATGGCCAGAGATTCTAACTTGTGATATCCCTTGCGCGACATTTCTGCCAAACACATACGCAGAGAATGAGACCCCACGTCTATGGCTGCAAACAAATCTTTGACGGGCACGAAGCCACCCCCTCAAGCTCTAATATTTCTTCGTAATGGAAGTAGTAACGGTCAAGTCGTGTTCTTCTTTTCCAGGCAAAGGTTCTGAGTCATATCGATTGGTGAAACCAAGACTCATATATAAAGAGTTGCCCAAGGAATAATCGAACTTCGTGTCAGCCTCAATTCGATAATCGGCAAAGTCCGCCAAGTTGGGATAAACGAGCAATCGTTCTTTGAAACTGAGCGCTCGAGAAATCTTTCTATCCCAGTTCAATGAATAGAGGAAAGTTCTATCACTGTCCTTTGGTGCATTCTCATAGGT
>CAZXTJ010000077.1:0-18592 GCA_964643655.1 uncultured bacterium | reverse complement strand
GAGCGACCATACCCATTGTGTAGTGTTTTCCAGAAGGTAAATCGGCTAAAAGTATTTCCTGGGCTTGCCCCTTCATCGGTATTGCCTGGAAGTCGAACTGCCCTCTTTGAGCCAACGGAAAAGGTTCATGTTCTGCTGCTTCATAGGCTATTACAGAATGAGCGATACAAAAAGGTTCTAGACACTTGTTATAACGAATACGTTGAGAGAGGGACAGTATATTTGTTCCGAGGAGTAAACCGCTCAAACTGATGGCTTTGGGCCAACTTTGCAGAGCTTTGGTGTTGTCAGCGAGATAACCTTTGCAGCGCTTCTTTATCTCTTTTACACGTTCATCTTTTACCAAGATGAAAGCCAATGTATCGTTCACATCCAAACAAACAGTCAAATGGTCAAATCCTTTGACTGAGTCGCCTATCTCAGTTGCCAAACTCCTAACAATAGGAGCCAAAGATATGTCTTTGCTCACACCGCCTATGTAAAGAGCTCTTATATCAATATCTTTTATGGTAGGCGTAGCATTGATAATTCGCAGCTCTGTTCTTTCACCAAGGACTGATTGGACGAGTCGACCAGGTGGCAAAGAGCCCTTCTTAGTCTTGACCTTCACCACATGTTCTTGAGGTTTAGGTGCAGTCTGCCAGCTCAGGACCAAGTCTTGACCAATGAATTTGCCCGCCAAAAGTTTAAACGAGAAGGAACTCGTAGTAGCTTCTCTGATTTTCGAGTGAGTTCCATCTGGATAGATTAAACGATATTTGTACTTTATTCCGTGGCGTAAACCTTCAATGACAATATGGTGTTCTTGTGTGCTCTCTTTTTTCCTATATGTCCTTTTTAGAGGGCTCAGAAGCTGCACACAAGTAGGATAAGAATTGTCACTTTGCCACGAAAGAGTTATTTGGTTGAGGTTAGAGAGTGTCTTGAAGTCCTTGTAAGAATATTCAATGGACAACTGTTGCCACATATAAATGAGCAAGATGACAAGGGGTAAAAACAACAAAGGAAGAAAGTGATGTGAAGTGGGACTATCTGGGGACGGGAGCTCTTCAATTCGCAGGGGAATGGCCGTCAGTTCCTCGGTGGCATTCTCTTCTAGCAGAACAAGTTCTTCTAACAACTCATTGGCGGAACCAAATCGCAGATCTTCATCCTTTTCAAGGCACTTTTTGAGTATTCTGTCCCACTGTGGTTTCAAGCCAGAACGGAAATTGGAGACTCTCGGAGGAGGAAGGGATCTTATTTTCTGCAACACTTCACCGAGGGAAAAGGCAGTGAACACATGTTTGCCCGTGAGCATATTAAAGACAATCAATCCCAATTGATAAATGTCGCTGCCTTCGTTCACCTCATTACCAATGGTCTGCTCAGGTGACATATACTTGGGCGTGCCAAGAATAGCGCCAGTCTCTGTCAAAGCAGTCATGTCCACGGCACGGGCCAAGCCAAAATCCATGATGATTGGATTGTTTTTACCCAAAATCATGATATTGGCAGGTTTTAAATCTCGATGAACGATACCTTCTGCATGCAATGCAGCAAGAGCAGCTGCCATTTTTCTCGTCAACTCGATGACGTCATCTTCTGGCAGAGGACCTTGTTGCGCCAGGAGGAATTCCAGATCATCGCCTTCTATCAAATCCATGACGATGTAACTGTGAGAAGAGTTCAAGGAGCCGAAGTGGCGCAACTTGATTATATTGGGATGGTTCAAGCGTTTACAAACATCAAACTCTCGCCTGAAGCGACTGAGCAGCTTTGCTTGGCGGTCACCGAAAAAGGAGACCACTTTGATGGCCACCTCTTCTGAAGAGGACAAATCAAGTCCTTGATAGACAGAAGCCATACCACCCTCACCAAGAAGATAGATGACTTTGAACCTATCATCAATGGTTCTGCCAATGAGCTGCACGAAAAGCCCTTCCCATACCCAATAGACTAACTAGCCTATCATAGAACAGGGAAGAGAAGGAGAGGCAAAGTCAGGGTTTGAAAAACATGGGCCTAATCACTCTGCCATCATGCAAACGAATGGGGGCACCCAGATTTGGCTTTTTGATGACATTAAAATTTGAAGACTTCTTCAATGGTTTCCCAATAGTAACTTGTGCCGCTTTTCCAACCTTGAGCGGTCCTTGGCGTCCATTCACCTTTACATACAATGTTCCGCCTGGCGATCTCAGTTTGACTCGGATAATCTTCTCGCAAGGCACATCTGCAATGAGAACATTGGGGAAAACGACTTCTTCCGTAAGCGTGAAATCATTACTGGTTAAGACTTTTATGGACAGCTCTGTTATTGTCACCTTTGTTGAAATTCGGCAGGTCACGTCATACTGATTGTCAGCACCAACAGCTACAGCTTTTCCCAGCTGAACCGTTATATGGTTGTGTCTGTCACCCAACTTGAAAGTCTTTTGGCCATAGCTCAATGTAGGCAACAACAGTATGCTTGCTATAACAAAGAGAGATATCGATTTCATCTAAAGCTCCCTTCATTAGAGCAAGTTGTACGTGATGGTGTAGTCTGCTGCATTGGCAGAATTTTCGTAAGCAGTAACTACGACGATGTATGTGCCAGCAGTAGCAGGATATGAGATTGATTCAATTGGATTTACTGTTACTGCTGAGGCGATTGGTGAGCTCAATGATTGGTTTACCAAATAAACATCGATGTCCTGTGGTGCTGAACCAGTGCCCGCAATGTTGACACTGATTGAGATTGTTCCGTCGGCAGCTAAGTTGAGTTCGTATAAATCCACAACGTCCCAATGATATCTTTTTACTTGAGCTGCTACATACCTCGTTGAGTCGCAGCGACTAGTATAGCTGTCTCCAGAATTGAGCTTGCGGGGCCAGTTTGATGCATTGGTGGCGGGCCAAGGGATGTTTTCTGTAGCCAAGCGAGCAGTTAGGCCACCAAATGTGGACGCTTCTGTTGATTGCCAGACAGAAATGATGTCGTTGAAAACCACTACGTCGTCGTTTTTGATTGTGTCATTGGTTATAACTCTGCGGATGGGCCAAATTCCAGACTCCACACCATCTCCATCAGTATCAGCTGGTGAAGTAGTTGGACCATCAAAAGTATCTAACAAAACAGAAGAGATCGAATATCGAGAGAAAACACCAGAGTAGTTTGCCGAAGGGGCTTGGGCATGAGCTGGGAAAAACCCTGCTTCACAATCATAGTCGAAGTCAAGTGTCCCAGTTGCACCATAGCCAGCGCAGAAGCGGTATTGACTACTTCCCCAAGCATAACAGGCCCAAAAAGTAATGAAACCCTTGCTCCACATAATGGTCGGTTCATAATCAAAACTGTCAGTCTCGCCTCCAGAGCTGATACCCCGTCCTGAATAATCTTCAAGTACGAAGTACCCCATTAAAGCCAGTGGGCTCATTGGATTCCATGCATCTTCTTCCGTTGTCTCTTCAGCACCTGGAGTAAATGAGCGAATAAACAACATGTTTTGGTTGGGAAAACGCCAAAATGACCAATCAGTCCCGTCGAAGGTATCCATTCCTCGTCGCCAATAAGCGCGCACATGAGCCATTGGATTGGCACCAGAAATCAATCCAAGTTCAGACATTTTCGTGAAACCGCGATTGACGCCATCACAAATGGCGAAAGCACCGCCGTTTCCCGTGAAGGGAGCTATCAAATCTACAGTCATGTTTCCATCGACAGTGATGGTCTTCGAAACGTTGTGAGCTATGTCATCGCTTTGATCTGAAGAGTCTGCACCTGGATCGTAAACTTGAAAGTCCACACCATCGTTACCATCCGTTGGCCCACGACCAGCTAAGCAAGTAAGAACCAAGTTTTCGCCTACACCACTGTGGACACGATAATAACCGTTAGCATCAGTGACGACCCGCTCGAATTCCATTCCATTTTTGGAAACGAATACTGTCCAGCCAGCTACTGGCCGCTGAACGACTTCTGTTCCCATAGCACCAATGGCGGGATCATATTCTCTGCATTCATATAGAACTCGGCCTGTAATAATGGGTGTTTTGTCTAAGATAGCATCGCCACATCCCCAAATGGAGCAGGCTATTCCCATTGTAAAAACTAAAGCGAAGCAGGTGGATTGCTTCATTGTTCCCCAAAATCTTACCCCCAAGAGGAAAAATAACACAATTAGTCTGTCGTCAGCAATGAGGCATAGATAGAGGAAAAAAGGAGTTGCTGTGTCGTTGTAAGCAATGAGAGGGTTTATATAAACTGAGAAGTTGTCTCACTATTGATAATAATAAAAGGATGCCTATGTATGACAAAAAGCTCCTGCCAAAGCAGGAGCCTTTGTTGAGCAAACTTTGGTTTGTTTACCAGCTCGTTGTTTCCACGACACTAGGTTCATTGTCGTTGGCACCACTGAAAGATGGTAGACCTTCGTAGGAAGGAATTTCCACTTCATCGCTTTCAGGTTCTTCCTGCTTGACGCCAGCTTCTTCGAAGCATGCTCTCGTTGCTGCGTCCAGTTGATACATCACCAAGATCATCTCTGTAAAGATGTGGTTTTCCAAGTCAATCCACTTGTCTTTGCCCAATGCGGGGTCATCGTGGGAGATGACTTTGTCGAGCATTTCCAGTTCCCGGAGATAATATTCTTGGATTTCGTCACGGAGTTTTTCGAGCTCTTTTGTGTGCTCTTGTCTACGTGACTCACGTTTTTCTTCTTTGAGTTTTTTGATTATCTGGGCATATTTGGCTTGTTTTTGTGCAACCAGTTTGGTGCGCAGTTCAGTCATCTTTTCAATGTTTTCTTTGATGTCTTCTCGTTGATAAGCCGTGTCCGACTTATTCCCATTCCAGAATTGGCGCCACCCCGAAGCTTTCTCAGCTGGATTAGTGGCCAGCTTCTCTATTTCTTTGATGGCTGAACCATATTTGTATTCGGCTATTTTGTTATCAATCCATTTACCGACTGTGGAACAGATGTAACCGAGTACTGCGCCGCCAACTACACCACAGACAAAACCGATTGCTGCGCCAACGGGACCGCCGGCACAACCAATTGCCGTACAAATCTTGGCACCGGCGATGGCGCCCACTTTCATACCAACCATCATACCGACGGCAGCGCCGCCAAATTCAAAGGTGAGCAAACGTTCTTTGATGACATACTTGAGGATTCTGCCGTGTTCAGAGGGATCCATCATGATTTTGCCCAAGTTGCGCAGGAACTGTTTTCCTTTTTCACCTTTACCAGAGAACATCTCTGTAATGGTCAGATGGCCATCATCTGTATCAATACCTTCAGAGGCTGCGCGGATGTAACCACCAGCAATCTCGAAGGCAGCCATAGCGCCAACCCACTTGCCACAGCCAGCCAAGAGGCGCGTGAAGCCGCCTTTAAATCCTGCTGACATCATTGCTGTCTGGCAGCGAGCTTTGATGAAATTGGGAGTCAATGCGGGACCTGCACGACGTGCAACTGCGTAAGTAGCAACACCAGCCCAAATGTCTGGGGAGTTGACTGTGTGGTCAACGATTGCTTTGAAGTCCACTTTGCCATTTTGGTGAGCTTGAGCGATGGCGTGGAGCAGCATGATGGAGAACATCATGCCTGCAGTTTGTGACATTCCGTGAGAAGCTTTCTTGATGAAAGCCGTGCGGCTAGAACCTTTGGCCTTTGGATTGGCCAAAGCCAAATCGGTCAAACGTTTTGATTGAACAGCTGTGCTGGAGCGACGAACGATTGCTGTGGAATTGGAGTTGCCTGTTCGACCAGTGTTGCTCGTACCACCAGTGCCATTTCCGCGATTGACGGGTACGAGTGCTCTCGAATTGGAGCTAGAGGTGTTTCCTCGAGTAGTCGTCGTTCGACCTGTATGTGCTCTCGTATTGTAACCACGAGTTGTAGTTCCAGGGCGAACATTGGGATTGGGGTTTTTTGCATAGTGGTTTCGGATGGAACGAAGTTGTGAGTGCGAGATGTTTTGTATTTCCGTCACACCCCTAGTTACTTTTGTTCCTTTGGGGCCGAATACTTGACCACCTTGAATTCTTGAAGCGAAGATTTTGCCGTTGATTGTGCGGGGTGTACCGCGGACGTGGACTCGTCCAAGCTGACCTTGCTGAATGAGCTGTTGGAGTTTGGCAGCTTCAGCAACACCGCTTTTGATTGCACGGCCCTTGAAAGTGCCTGTACGTGTCCAAGCCAAGTTGACTTTGCCACTTTTGTCGATGAAAGCAAGATCAATCGTTCCCACTTTTTTGCCTGCAGTGTTGTAGAAATCAACGTTGCGAACGACTTCAGTTCCTTTGGGAGCTATGGACTGCAAGTTGCGAGCGACAAGATCTTGGAAAATCTGAGTTTCTGTCATTCTGCCATAATTGGCATTTGAGGAACGTAGCAAGGCATCTATGCCAGCGTCACCAGAGGTGAAAGTTCGTCCGCCAGTGTTGCTTGCTCTTGTTGTCGTTAAATTGTTGCTACTATTGCCCAAACGGGAGTTGAAGAGATTGGCAATGTCTGACCGGGCACTAGGACCTGCCAAGATGGCAGGTGGTACGTCATAAGTTCCTGTTGCAGGAAGACCATGTTCATTTGCCCCGCCAGTGCCCAGTTCATTGACTATGCGAGCCAAATCTTCAGGAGAACCATTGATAGGGAACCTTTTGACGAGACGTCGGTTTTGATCGTTCGTTATTTCGTTCGATCTGTCGACGAACTGGTTAAAGTCCGTGTTGTTGCTGGGCTTGCTGTCGGCAAAGAAATTCTGATTGTAGAGGTTCTCGAAAGATGAACCTGTTTGCAAAGAGCTTCCTGAGTTCAACACTGACAAATCAATGTTGTTCTGATTGTTGTTGTAATCAGTGTGGAAACCCTTTTTGTCTAGGGAGTGACAGAATGCGTCAGCAGCAGAGCCACTACCTTCGATGATGATAACGGGAATGCCTTGAGCCAAGTTCTGCTCAATGAGCTGCAGCTCTTGTTGGCCACCACCTGCGATGATGAGTACTCGATTGTTGTTGTCTTTGTAAACACTCTGGTTCTGGTCGAAACTTCGCCAGCTCATGTTTGTTTGGCCTGTGAGCTGGTCGGGCATCCAGTCATTGCTGTGGACCACAAAAGGATCGCTGACTGTCAGGTGTTGCAAGCCACCAAAAAGCTCTACCAATTCATCTTCGTACTGAAGATTTCCTTGGCCTGGGCCACTAACAAAAACTGAGGGGGGAGGAATGAAGTCATATTGTTGAGCAAAACCAAGATTGCTCAGTAAGGCAAACAGGAAAGTAAATAAAACTGCTTGGGACCAAAAACGAGTGTTAAGCACTGTGCCAACCTCCATTATGTTGAGAAGAGGCATGTTCACTGAACATGACAAAATCTTCTGATGGTTCATTCCTTACTACGTATATAAGGAAAGAACAGTTGCACTTCGTAGTAATTTTCCTCAATTTGCTGCTCTTTTTATTCATAGAGGCAAATCATGCAAGATGGTAACCAGAAACCGTTTTTCCCATCAATACAGGGTTTCTTGCAGTGGAGGTGGTAACTGAGAGTACTCAGTTGTTCTATTCGGATACAATCGCCATTCTGGTGTGTCTCAAAATTGTACGATTTGGTTCCAACGTGGGGCCACGAGGCTCATTTCACCAAACGCAAGATGATTTTCCGGATGCGAATGCGGGCATCTAAATAACCTTCTGCCGTTTTGACGTAATGCAATTCCAGTTCGTTTTCACCCTCTTTGAGACTATCTACGGGTATCCTTTGCCAGATGTGGCGTCCCTCGGCTGCATAACCACGGTGGCCAAAGGTCTGAATATCTGTTTTACCATTCATCCTGACTCGCATGCTCGTATTGTCAAAACGTCGAAACTGAAACTTCAATTCCGCTTTGCTGATCCCCGCCAATGAGGGAGCAATGAACTGAGTGGTCCAAGTCTCTCGGGCGGCATATTTGAATGGGACAGCTATTCCCAAATCGATGGATTTCTTTTTTGGGGCCGAAAAGAGGATTAACTCACTGGCTTCACCTATAGCAGCTTGCTTGTTTAGACTGTAATCACCTCTGTTGCTTACAGCCCACAATACGTCTTCCAAGTGTTCATAAACACAGAAAGAATAGAGAGCAAGGTAGGGGTCAAAGATTTTATCTATCTCTTTTCTCTCTGCCAAAGAGAGTAATCGCGAAGAGAGAACGAGGGTGGACCAAGAAGCTAACTTTTTAAACTGTCTCATTTCTTTCTCTTGGCCAGCCAGTTCCTTTTTAACGACTAGCCTCATTTTCCTTCTTTTCTCTTCTGTCTCTTTGTCTTCTGCCAGCTGGGAGGCTCGTTTGTCTGCTAAGTTGATACTGCGGGAGGCCGTTCGCCGCACAGTCATGGAGGGAGTCAGCCAAGCCTCTTTGGCCAAGAGATTAATTATTCGCTGTCCTTGAAAAGTGGTGACTTGTGACCTGATGTGTTCACTCTCTTTCAAGACAATTTGGCGAATATTCTGCCTTTTCGTCACACCATGGTCAAAATGGCTGAGCAGTTCAATCTCGTCTATGTCAGAAGAAAGAGTGGGCAGAAGAATGGACTTCAATGCTGTCTGTTTAGCTGATGGAATTTTTTCCACTCGATTAGATTTTGTGACCAAAAGCTGATGCCACGTAGCTTTTGGTTCAGTGGACCAAGCGAATTCAAAACCTAGACCTTTTGCTCTTGCAGCTAGAAGGATGCATTTGAACCTCTTCGTAGCCACACTCTTGGCCAAAGAGGTCTCTCCTGAAGGATAAATGACACGTATTTTGTAGCTTTTCCCTTCTTGCAAACCTTTGATGAGCAGATGGTGATTTTTGCGAGCTTCTTTCTTCTCATCTTCTATGAATCTTCTGGCTCCATCTGCAGAGAGCACTTCGAGAACAGAAGGGTAGGGGGTGTGACTACTCCACTTTGCTGTGATTGTCGTGAGTTTGGCCTGTAATGACAGGTTCATACATGAAAAGGATGTGTTCTCCTGTCTCGGAAAGAGAAAGAAAACAGATAATATGAGAAAAAGAATTCCCACAACTGTCAGGGCCAGTGGTGTCTTGTTTTCGGGGGCTTTTCGGACTTTCTTTGGAGGAAGCTGAGCGGGAGATCTGTCAGGCTCGAGCTTATCTTTGAACTTCTCTAGGTTTTCCAATAATTGGGAAGCCGAAGAGTAACGAAAGGAGGGGTCTTTCTCCATGCATTTCTCTATGATTTCATCCCATTTTTTAGGAAGATCAGGTCGCACATCAGTTGGGAGAGGAGGGGTTTCAGAGATGATTTGGCCAAGGAGTTTCCCTATGGTTCTTGCGTCAAAGGGCCGTTTGCCTGTGAGAAGTTCATAGGAAATTGCTCCAAACTGAAAGATGTCCGAGAGCTTGTCAGCCTTTTCTCCTGAAGCCAACTCAGGTGACATGTAATAAGGAGTGCCAAGAACTGTGCCCGTTTCCGTCAGTTTTGTCATGTTTACACCACGGGCCAAACCAAAATCCATAATGACGGGGCGCCACTTTTCGACACCATCGAGCTCTTCATTTTCTACCAACATTATGTTGGCAGGTTTCAGATCTCGATGAACGATGTTTTTGTCATGGAGAGCTTGCAAAGCAGAAGCCAAACCTTTGGCCAAATGGAGGACTAACTCAGAATCCAGTCGTCCTTCTAGTTGCAGCAACTGACTGAGGTCAGGGCCTTCGATGAGCTCCATTACGGTGTAACAAGTCCTATTGTCTATGACGCCAAAATGGAGGAGTTTGATGACATTGGGATGGTCCACCTGTTGGCAGAGTCGGAATTCGCGGGAAAGACGAGCTAGAGAGTCGCTCTGATCTCTGTCACTGATTGTCACTATCTTCAGTGCGCACTCAGTGCCTTTTCTTTCATCAAGGGCAAGATAGACTGTGGCAATGCCACCTTTTCCAATCTGCTCGAGCACCTTGAAGCGCCCATCGATTGTCTTGCCAATCACGAAACCCTCCACACTACGAACCAAGCTATGAGAAATCCGCCGAACTCCGCAAGTGGTTGTGCGAGCCAAACTCCCGTAGGGCCGTAGGACTTGGACAACAAAAGAACGAGAGGGATGAGTAGGCCCAGAGTTTTGAGAAAGAGCACAAAGAGCGATGCACCTCCTCTCCCCATTCCATGTAGTGCTGTTACCCAGACGAGTTGAGGACCAGCTGCAATCCACCCCAAACCAGCCAAACGAAGAGCTCTTGAGCCTTCGATTGTGAGTTGGTCTCCACCCCCAAACAAAGATACAATGAACTCGGCACCAACGATGACAATGCCGCCGGCTATGGCTCCCCACGTTGCAGCCAACAAGACTGCTCTATTGATGGCCTTTTTCAGACGCTCATTTTGCCCTGCGCCCACAGCGTGACCAACTATGGGCAGTAGACCTTGGCAGATACCATAGGAGGGCATGAAAACGAGGGCATAGAGGCGAAAGAGAATGCCATATGCACCCAAAGGAAGGGCACCAAATGGAGCGAGGACTCTGTTGTGGAAACCAACGACCAAGGTCAAGATGACAGTGGCGAAAGCTGCAGGCAAACCCACTTTGTAGACTTCGCCGAGGGTGGCTTTTTCCAGTAAAAATCCGAAAACTTGTTTGCGCACTTGCCAGAGTAGGTAAAGGGCTCCGAGGAGTTGCGAGGCACCTGTGGCCAAGGCTGCACCACGGACTCCCATGGGGGAGATGGCCCCCCAGCCGAAGATAAAGATTGGATCGGCCACTGCATTGAGCAAAGCTGCTCCACCCATGGCTTTCATTGGTGTGATGGTATCACCTTCACCTCGCAACAAGTTGGAAGCGAGCATAGAGAAGATGAGGGCAGGGGAGGCGAGAGCGATGAAACCTAAGTAATCATTGGCAGCCTTTATTGTTTCTGTCCTGGCTCCAAGGAAATGGAGAAGCTGGCTACGAGCACCAAAAGCGAGCAGAACCAGGGGAAGTCCCAAAAATAGTGTGAGGGGCAGGATGTGGTGGGCGAGCTCTTTCACCTCTTTTGATTTCTGTTGCCCATGAAGGCGCGAGACGAGGGCCGCTAGGCCTATGCCCGTTCCAGAGCCTGCGGCAGTGATGATGAGTTGGATGGGGAAAATGAGGGTCACACCAGCAACGGCTGCGGGGCCCAAGCGGGCTACCCAAAAGGTGTCGATGATGTTATATAGAGCCGTTGATAGTAGAGCCAAAGAGGCTGGCAAACTGAGGCGCAGCAATAAATCGAGCACAGGCGCCTGGCCCAATGCTTCCACCCTCAGTTTTGCCGATTGGCTCATATCACTCATTGAAGGCAATTTAGCATGGTAGGCTGGCAGTAGCGTGAAGCTAAGAAATTGGAGGCTAATGCCATGATGGCAATGTTGATTGTTACTGAATTTCTCTGGTGGTTCTTTTTTATTCTCATTTATGGCTCTGGAGCTATGTTCTGCTGGCATTTCGTCAGTCTGCTTTTGGCGAAGACTCCCATTCCCCTGCCTATAATCATGGTCTTGGCATTGCCTACCACTGTGGCGGCCATGTGTGTAGTTGCAGGAATTTTGAACCTACTCTTACCACGCATTAAACCTGGCACTTACGATAAAAAGGACCAATCCATGCAGCTTGCCTGGGGCTTGCGTTATCTGCTGACGCGAGTTTTGTTCTTGGGGCCTATGCTGCCTTTCATTCAGTTTTCCCTCTTTTTACGTTGGCTTGCTTGGCGAGCATTGGGGGCTCAGGTCGAGCTGGGATCCATGATGTCTTCTGACATTCCTTTGCCTGACATGCCATTGATCAAAGCTGCTCGCAGTTCCTTGATTGGCAGTCGCTCGAGATTGTCGACCCATCTCATGTTGGGTGGCAAACTAATCCTTGGCGAGATAACTCTAGGTCCGGGAGCTGTTGTCGGTGGTGACTGTAATATTAGCCCCAACGTACATATTGGCGAAAAGTCCGTTCTTTCTTTTTCGGTGCTCGTGGCCCAAGACGTGACCATTGGGAAAAACGTCTTCATTGGCAAACTGGTTCGTATTGGTTCTGGTGTAACCATAGGTGATGGAGCCGTTGTAGAGACGGAATCCAAAATACCCAATGATACGGTCATCCCTGCTGGGGCTCGCTGGGTCAATCCAAAGGATGGCAGGTATGTGGGACACCTCGTGGAGGAGAACAAAGAAGCCGATAATAATCAAGAAGAGTCTTAGATTCTATATTTATTGTAGGGAATAGAGGGGTAGCGTCATGAGTCAGCCAATGTCCGTACTCGTTGCTGACATTGATCCTGTCGCTGCTCAATCATTGGGGCGAATATTACATGGAGCTGGAGTGCCAGTTGTCGTCTGTACGACAATGGCTCAGCTCGGTGTTGCACTGCGTTCTCTGGAGCGTGCCCTGCTCTTCATAGATCTGCATTTTCACAAACCCGATAGTTTCGAGTTAATCGAAAGACTTTTGGACAAAGCCAACCAGGTGAACCGCCATTACATCATCTGCGCAACTAGTCGAGCTGCAGTTGATGGTAAATCCAGTGCTGAATTGGCAATGAAAGCTGCGCAAGTAGGTGCATTTAGATATGTGACCAAACCAGTAGTTGCAGCCACAGTGCAGCAGTTGCTGCAGGAAGCCCAGGCAGCCATTGAAGAGCGAGTGCAACAGCAGGCAGCTGCCCAACAGAAACCGCCTGAAATACCTGATGTACCTAGTGTTTCATCACTTTTGATGGCCCGTGGCGCTTCAGCGCCACTCTCTTCTTCTCCCGGTGCTTTAGCACCGCTCTCTTCTTCTCCCGGCGCTTCAGCGCCGCCTGCTGCACCTGCTCAACCTGTAGTGCCAGGTGATCCATATGCTGCAGCAGTATCAACATCTTCGCTTCTGATGCCCCCTGACGCGCCAGCGTCAGCTTCTTCTGATGCTTTTAGTGACGCGCCAGCGTCAGCTTCTTCTGCGCCGGTGCAGTCTTCTCCTGCACCAGCACCGGCGCCATTTGCTCCACATCAAACAGATGCTGAAGAAGAAGCGGAAATCGTGGCCCATGAGGACTTTTCGCCTTTGGCTCACGTACATAATTCTCGCATGCAGCCACTCAATCGATTGCAGGTTCTGCAGGCTCCCGAAGAGCCTGGCGTCATCACATTCTTCGATGAGAAGCGAAAACCTGTCATCGTTGAGTGGGCGGGCAATTTGTGTCAGCGGCTCCAGTATTATTTGGGGCGGCCGGCTACTTTGTGTGAGGTGCGAGCGGCTGCGCGCTTTTTCGAGGTTTTGGCTACAATGGACAATGGCCAGGAAGCCAAGGTTTTTGATAGGCTAGTCAACGAGTTTGGCGAGTGGCCTTCTTTGATGCGCGAGGCTCCGGCTGGGGCGAGGAATTCGACGCCGCCTGGTGGCGAGGATGCTCATGGTGAAGAGGTTGTTACTCACTATCAATCGTCTTCTGACCCCAAGTTGATTGCGCGAGTTCGAGAGCTCATCGAGCAAAACCCAACTGAGCCTGCATTGATGGACTGGATTGCTTTTACGCTTTATTCTAATAACTTGCTCGATGAATCGATCACTTGGTACATCAAGCTATTCAAGGCTGGAAGTCATCAGGCCAACCATTATTTTTATTGTGCCAATGCCCTTTACAAAAAGGGTTTTGTGGACCGGGCGCTGAAGATGTGGCAGGTGGCTGCCAAGCTCGAGCCCAATAGTGTCATTGCTCGTAAGTCCCAAAGGCGTATGGATGCCGTCAAGTCGGGTGGCGATCCTGGCCTGACGATGATTTGATTTTTATCGTAACTTTTGTTTTTCTTTGCCGACTAATCCTTCGAGGCTCCGGAGCTGAAATATTACGCGTCTTGTGCAAAGAAGCTGTCGCACTTGGCGCGGGGCCAATCGCCTGGGGATGGTGCTTTTTCGCGAATTGAGCGAAATGGGTGATTGGATCATGCGCCGGGGCTTCCTTGACACATGCAACCTCGTGCGGTATTGTCTTGGGCTCAAATGATCTTACATGATCGTATATTGTGAGCTTATACACGAGGAGGATATAGGATGAAGTACGCTCTCGTCGTTGTTTTACTAGCCGCTCTCTTTAGTCCAATGGCTCTGCTGGCCGAAAATCCACCGAAATTGGTCCGATTGCACACACGTAATGTTGATGTTCTCAGGCGTGTTTCTGCCATGGGTGCTGACATTGCTGGTAGTGGTCGCGGTTGGATGGATGTTGTCGTAAAAGACGGTGATATGGCTTTGACGAAGACCATCAAGGGTGTACGTCAAGAAGTCATCTTAGAGAATGTGCATGCTCCTTATGAAGCCTTTCGTGGCCGAGAGGACCTGGGCATTTATCACACTGTGGCCGAAGTTGAAGCTGCAGTGCTGCAGATAGCAGCGACCTATCCCAATATTGTGCACCACGAAGTCGTTGGCACTACTTATCAGGGCCGCACAATCCAAGCTGTGAAAATCACAGACAATCCTGAGATGGATGAAGAGGGCGAAGCTCCCATATTCTTCATGGGCTCGGTCCACGCCAGAGAGTGGATTGCCAATGAAGCTCCAATGGCCATTCTGAAACATCTCGTTGAGAACTATGGCAAAGATGACCGTGTTACTCGCCTAGTCAACGAGCGTGAGATTTGGATAGTACCTGCTGTCAACCTTGATGGTATGCACTATAGCCAGACTGAATACAAAATGTGGCGAAAGAGCCGCCGTGATAATGGTGATGGCACTTTCGGCGTAGATTGTAACCGTAACTGGGGATACGAATGGGGTGGACCTGGAGCCTCCTCTTCCACCAATTCAGACACATATCGTGGTCCTCATGCATTCTCTGAACCTTGTATTGCAGCAATGCGTGATTTGGTGAAACGTGAGAAGTTCGTGGCTTGTTGCGACTATCACTCATACAGTGAATTGGTTCTCTGGCCTTGGGGATACAAATATGATGATCCCGAAGACGCAGAAGTATTCGAAATTCACGGCAGAGAAATGGCCAAATTGATGGGTGGTTACACACCTGAGCAGGCCAGTGATCTTTATCCTTGTTCGGGCGTTTCTGCAGACTGGTTCTACGGTGAAATGGGAATGCTCTGTTACACCTACGAATTTGGCAAACAGTTCGTTCCTTATGAATCTGACGTTCCTGAGATTTGTGATGGTGCAGTGGCGGCTGCTTTGTATTTCCTGGAAAACTGCGCTGAGCCATTCCCCCTCATTCTGCACAAACCTTTGGAAGCTACAATCGACGTAGAAGGTCCACACAAAATCACTGTCAAATTCAACCGCCGCCACTTCGAGAACTTCGAGCTGGCTGGGATTGACATTCTTTTTCAGACAGATGAAGGTGTGCAAAGAATTCCTATGACCGGTGACGCTGATGAGATCTTCACAGGAATGTTGCCAGGCACAGGTTATGGAACGAAACAGTATCAGGTGGAAGTCAAAGGTGCTGATGGTTCAGTTGCACTCTTCCCTGAGACTGGCACCTATTCATTCGAAGTTGTGGACACACTCTATTTGCTCGTCGATGATGACAAGACACAGTCTTATGAGACTTATTACGGCGCAGCGTTTGATGAGCTCGGTTTGGCTTATCGCACTTGGAATGTGAAAACCAAAGGTACGCCTGACGTGAACACATTGCTTGCGGCTTCGGCTGTTGTCTGGTTCTGCGGTGGCGACTCATCGACTACTCTGCAGGCTTCTGATCAGAAAGTGCTGCGTGCATATCTAGAGCAAGGCGGCGAATTACTGCTCTTTGGTCAGGACATTGGTTATGACATCAAAGGCGATGCATTTTTCGCCGAAGTCCTTCGCTCTAAATACATAAATGACAAGTCTGGCCTTGTTGACTTAAAAGGTCTTGCTGATACATTCCTTGCTGGTGAGACATTCTCTATAGCTCGTGGCAGTGACAACGCCTATCAAGCCTATCCAGAAGAGATTGAACCCATTGGTGATGCATTCCAGCTCATCCATTACGTAGGTGGAGAAAAACCAAAGGGCGCTGCAGTTGCTTGGGAAGGCGACACAGGTCGTTTTGCCTATTTCGGATTTGGCCTCGAAGGAATTCAGACAGCCGAAAAACGTAAAGCTTTCATGGAAAAAGCTATGGCTTGGATAGATGTGCCTTCAGTGGCTACGATGACTCGAGCAACGACCCTAGGAAAGCTGGCCAAAGAGGGCAATATGCAAGCACGCCGCGCTTTGGATGGTCTGTGGTCTACATTGCCTGAGAGAATGAAGCGGACCAATTCTGATATAGTCGACAAAGTGGTCGAGGTACCTTCTGTGGCACCTATTGTCCACATCCGTTTCCGCTCGGCCGCCATCCGCGCCCGTGCAGAGGAGTCAGCTGAAAGGTAGGCCCGTCATGGGTAAAAGTACCGTATATGTGCTGGTATTACTCTCATTCCTGAACGTTACGGTACACCTTCGAGGGGCTGAAGGCCCCTCGAACTCCCTTTCTTCTGGGGCCGAAGGCCCCTCGACTCCCCCTTCTTCTGCCACTGCCGAAGGCCTCACCTTTGGCGAGTCTGCTGCCGTTCCTCCACCCCTGTCGGAGAGTATGAGTGGTATGAGGCTAAGGGACAAGCTCGATCCAACGACAGCCGAAGAGTGGCTGACTCAAGGGCGTATTGCTCTTAAAGCAAGGGACGAAAAAACAGCTCTCGATTGTTTTGAGCAAGCCACATTACGCGATCCAAAGAACGTGGAAGCACTCCTAGAAGCAGGAGCTACCTTAGGGCAAATGGGTCGTAACGAAGGCGCTTTGGCTAAATTCCTGGCAGCACTCATCATTGACAAGAAAAATGTGATGGGTCATTTCAATGCAGGCCAAGCATATCAAGGGATAAACAAACCAGCTAAAGCCGTTTATCACTTCAAGCAGGTTTTGCAATACAAACCTCGCGACTGGATGGCCAGAGAAAAACTAATCCAGCTCTATCAAAAAATGGAAAAACCAGAAGAGGTGGAAAAACAGCGTGAGTACCTCATAAAGATGCATAAAAATGGAGAGGTACCCCTTCGGTCCTTTGCTAGAGAAGAGTTCAAGATTGGGCCTTACCAAGTCATTGTTTATGAGAATTTTTTGCACCAGGTTTTGGGACGTCGACCTGTCTTTCTAAACTTTCTCATCTATACGAGAAAACATAAACGGTATTTGCGCCGCTATAGTCTTGGCTCCTTTGAGGTTACCAATGAAATTGCTCGTCGTTCAGGACGTTTAAAAGAGGATGAACGCCTCTATCACCTCGACTTGATTGATGGCAGAAAGTCAAAAAAACGTAAACATGTCGTTTCTTGGGTGAAGAAACCTGATTACGAAAAAGTGCGAAAAGTCGTTTATGAACGATTGGAAGAAGCTGCCGAGGCCAACAAATGAGTTTTACGAATTATGATGATCTGATGATGAATGTTCGTTCTGTTTGGTCGGCTCGTATCATCCTGACTGCCATTGAATTGAACGTGGCAGATGTTTTGGCAAAAGGCGATGATGGAGAAGGCCTCAGTGGAAAAGACGTTGCAACGAAGCTGCAGGGAGATGCAAGAGCAACGACAATGCTGCTCGATGCCATGACAGCCTTGGGTTTGGCTGAAAAACATGAAGATAAATACAAAAACAGTCAGTTGGCAAAAGAGAAGTTTGTCACATCATCACCGAACTATGGTGGCGATGGTTTGTGGCATATGGCCCATCTTTGGCAGAGCTGGTCTCAGCTGACAGATTGCATTCGCACTGGAAAACCTGCTCGCACAGGTGAAAGGACAGAAGAGCAATATCACCAATTCGTCGGTGCAATGTATGACTATGGTCTGGTGCGCGCAAAAGCACTGGCCAAATCAATAGACCTCACTGGAGTAAAGAGGCTCATCGACATTGGTGGCGGACCAGGTTCTTATGCCATTTCTTTTTGTGAAGCAAACGAAGGTTTAGAGGCCACAGTTTTTGATAGGCCTCCGGCCATCCATGTTGCACGGCAGAAAATTGCCAAACACAAGATTGAAGAGCAAGTGAAAGTGGTTGAAGGAGATATTTACGAAAACGACCTGGGCAAAGATTGGGAAGTAGCTTTTGCTTCTCATATAATTCATGCCTATGGTCCTGAGGAGTCTAAAACCTTCTTCGAAAAAGTCCATGGCTCTTTGGTTTCTGGTGGACGTTTCTTGCTGCAAGATTTCTTTGCAGAAGACGATAGAGTCTCACCACCAAATGTGCCCGTTTTTTCAATCAACATGCTCGTGAATACACCAAATGGTCAGACCTTTACTTTCTCTGAGACAGAGCAGTGGTTAAAAGAAGTTGGGTTCACGAAGATAAAACGTTTGGCTACACCACCAGGCGCAGACGTTATTGAAGCTTTTAAAGCTTGAGTTTACAAATGAAAAATCCCCAGTCAAAAGACTGGGGATTTGTTATGTGAAAGAGCACGGAGCTCTATTTGGCGTAGAACTGTCGATAGCGAGTCAGTCGCCAACAGCGAGGGCGAATGACGATCTCTTCTTTCTCTTCACCATAAAATACCCAAGGTTCAATAGTGCCATCATTGCCTGGTACGTAACATCCATTTGGATCAAATCCAGGTGAACTTTGGCCACAACCATTGCCCGTAGAGTTAGGCCAAGGCATACATGGATGAGGT
>CAZXTJ010000076.1:0-18812 GCA_964643655.1 uncultured bacterium | reverse complement strand
GAACTTACATGGTCTTCATTTGCCAGTTGAGGTGTATAACAAGATTATCGTGCTGATAATCAAGACCGTAGACGACTTCCTGCTGGGGATAGTGCTGCTCATCTTCAGTCTCGGCACCTATGACCTGTTCATATCGAGGATTGATCCAGCAGAAGAACAAGATGACATTCGACCTGATTGGTTGGTCTTCACCTCATTGGATGAGTTGAAGTCTGTATTGGGTAAGGTCGTACTCATGATAATGACTATCAATTTCCTTCAAGTTGTCGTCAATGTTCACGAACGTTTCAAAGAACCGGTCCATCTGATTTATCTTGGTGGAGGCATTGCTCTCGTAGCTCTGGCTTTGAAACTATCTCATGGCAAAGACATCGATGAAACAACTATGGCTCGCCGCTTGGAAATGTTGAGTCACGGCCCCACAGAGCGCCGCTCTGGAGAAGACAGACGGTCTGGAGTGGATAGGCGAGAAGAGGAGCAATAGTTCCGACCCTCCACTTTTGTGCCTTCTTTTTGGTACCCTAGAGCAGGGAAATCCTTGAGGAGGCAGAACATGGACGAACAGTCCGTATATCAAATACCAGCTCGTAAGATAGCCGCACATCGGGGCATGTTGTTTTCTGGTTCAGGTTTTTTAGTAACTTGGTTAATGGTGCTTCTGACGACTACAGGTGCCTTGGGAGCTGTCGTATTCTTTTCAAGCCATGAGGCCGCCCCTCCTACCCTGAAAAGTGTGATAGAAGCCATTGGCTTTTTACCTCTATATGCTCTGTGGTTTTCTTTTGTTCTTCTTTTCCATGTTTTTGCCCTCAAGAGCAGATTGGCTGGCGTAAGCGCTGATAGGGAAAAAGGTCCTGTCTTAATCTCCCATTTCAACCACGCTCGTGAATTGCTTGCACATATAGGCCCAAAGATGCGTGATTACGTCCCGCAAAAACACTCCATCAAAGCAATTATCGTTGAGGGAAAAAGGCGCTTGGCTCATGTTGCTCTTCCCACTACAGCCCTCGTATTGCTCTCTTGTATTTTTGGAGTTTATTCACTCTTCCACCTTGTCAGGTATGAAGGTCTAGCTGGCCTTGTCTGTGCCAAAGTCATTTATTTCTTGGGTCTTCTGGCTCTTCTGGCTGGTGGTGTTTTGCATGGGCAATCTTGTTTGATTTGTCTCCTCATCCCTCTTCTCTGGTTTGGCATGCCTCTTTATCTGACCCATTATCATGGTTTTGATCCTGTTACTCACGGTCTAATAGATGGCTTACTATTTGTCCCCTTGCTGGTCATTTCTTTACGCATGCTCTCCCAATTGCGCGAAAGCGGTAACGAGAGAATGTTGGCCATAGGCCCAAGTGGGCTCTTTCTCGGATTGCCGGCCATTGATGGTTCTATAAAAACCTTTGAAGTAGAGGTGAATGGCCTCATTGACGTGCGCGAAGAGATAGATGGTTATACAGCCTATATTCCTGTCGAACGTGGCAGACCAGTCCGTTTCTTTTTTCACAGTCGCGCAGAGTTGGAAAAATTTGCCTCAGTGGGCCCCAAAGAAGCACGTGGAGCTCTGGCTCGTATGTCCAATGGTTCTACCTATTTGGCAATTCTCTTGGGATTTACTCTCGCTGCAGTCGCTTTGGGCGGTGTGACTGTATTTGCAGGGCTCATCATAATCGAGGATGCAAAGTCGGCTGAGAAACCACTCATTATGAGACGGCCAGGACTCACTGGTGAAGCTCGCGTGCCTATGGTACAGCGTTCTAGTTTAGTCTGTGATTTGGCTTTGGGGCGTATTCACAGGTCGATTATTGCTTTTCAAGATGAACGCTTCATTGAAGCCAATGAACTGCTAGAAGGAGCTTATAGCTGGGCTGGTGGTCAGGGCATAGCTGGCCGGATGGTGAAAGCAGCCAAAGATGGTGGTTATGGCGTTTTCTGTACGCGAGCAGCCGAGTCATTGGCCTTGGCGGACAAAGTGCAAATCCCAGAGGGCCACGACCCAATAGCTTATAAGGATTATTATCTGGCCAAAGAATATGCCGAAATATTGGCTGATGTGACTCCTCAGTTCCCACCAGGAGAGCTTTATTACGACTTGGTCATTCGTCATCTCAGAAAAGCCATCTCATCTTATGATGACAATGTCCCAGCGGAAGTGGAGTGGCTCTTGGCTCTTGTCCTAGGGCTGCAGCATAATCGCCTCAACATTGATTTACCCAATATTGATAGAGTCTTTCTCGAGAGTTGGGCATTAGAGAGCCGTAGAGTGCGTAATCGACTCGAAGGCAAAGTTGATGAGCGTGAGCTCGCTCGATTTGATGCTCGTAACCTCTTTCGGGATGAGTTGTTCACTGACTCAATTACTCTCTTGAAGAGGGTGGGAGGCACTCGTGGAAAACTATTGATGGCATCGGCCGCCCGCTTTACAGGCACCAATTTGGCTTTTCACCTCAAGAGGGTGAGGCAGATTGGAAAAGATAGTATCGCCTTTGCAGTAGAAGCGAAAATGCTCGAAGCACTCATCTTGGGGCAAATGGGCAAAGCGAAAGAGGCCAAAAAGATACTCTTGTCTTTGGGGGGCGACTATATCAAAGGTTTCCAAGCACGTTTCCTCAATATATTGGTCCTCAATCAGGCCAAGCTGCCCACTCCGCGAACAGGTCAGCTCGAGCCCAAAATGCGTAAATCATTGGGTATCCCCTATATGCGTGTGGGGGCTTTGCCTTGGCCAGAATGGATTGCACGTGTTGATTTGGAGTATTTGGCAGCTATCCGTGGTAGACGTGATAGGAAAATGTTGGAGAGGCTCTCCAATCTGCCTTGGTATCCCTGGAAACATAGGGCCAAAGCACATTACAAACAAAAGGGTAAAACAGAGCTAGGTCTTCGGCCTGGAGATGTGACAGCATTCCAATACCAGGGGTATGTTGTGCAAACCCGCAAATAATTTCCCCTTTGTGTAAAAAGCTAAAAGTTCCTCCTGAAGCCTTTTTTGTGTGAAATCGCTTGTGCTTTTGCCTGAAAAAATTAAAAAATACAAAAATAAATATTGCAAGCGCAAAAACATTGCGGTACACTGCAAAACGTCAAGGAAAACAACGAAGTCCCCAAAGGACGAGAGAGAGGAATAGAAAATGGCTAAGAAAGCAACTGAGAAAATGAACGAGAACCTCGAAAACGTAAACAAAGCGATGGAACAATACATCGAGCTCGGCGTCAAAGTTCAGGACGAAATGTTCAATATGGCGCAGAAACAAATGGACGGTTTTCGCCAGTACACAGAGTTCGCTCTCAAACAGCAGCAAGAGTTCTTCGCTCAGTTCGAAAAGAACGCCAAAAACACCCGTGAGCTATGGCTCGAAGGTATGAAATCACTCAGTACTTCTGTTAAGACCCCAACAGAAGACAAATAATAGGGTCCTCGTTGACCCGCGGCCTCTTCCAACCGGGACCGGGAGAGGTCGTTTTTCTATTTCTTCACAAAAAGGTGTTTTTGCGCTAGCAACATGGCGTGGCCTTGATGTTGAGTCACGTCAATGCGCAGCCCTTTTTCTTTGCGGTGGTTTTGGAAACCACCCAAGGCTCGTTTATCGTCAGCGCCGCCATCCAATAGGTGGCGATTAAGATTTCTCAAGGGTCCACCTACTTGCCAGCGCATTAGTTTGTGGAGACCGCGATGGACAACTGTCTCTATGGCTGAGGTGATTTTCTTCTCTTTTTTCTGCCTAGCTATGAGCAGGGCGTGGATTAGTCCTTCATGGGCATAGGCTGTGTTGCGACGACGGCGTAAGGTGTGATGATGGTAAATCATCCAATGAGCCAAAAAGAGGCAGATTTTTTTATATAGTTCAGAGTCTTTCCAATTGGCTTGGGAATATTCGTAAAAACTCATAGTTCCCCATTGATAGAAACCTTTCGTTCTATCTGGTTTACCATCATACATCCAGGCAAAGGTGTACTTTTCTGCGCAAGCGCGCAAGGAGCTTTCGATTTGGGGGATGTATTTCTTTTTACCCAAATATTTGGCAGCTTTGATGAGGCACAAGAGTGCTTCGCCATCAAAATATTGTGATGAGCGTTCCACTCTCTTTTTTTGGGGGGTTATGAGGTAAGCGCGCGCAAAATGGCCATCAGCCATTCTCTGACTCACAAGGTACTCCAGATAACCGTCGAGAGTTTTTTCCATTTCTCTCTTTTTATTTTTATCTTTGGGGCCACCTGCACGGAGATATTCGATGATTCCCAAACTGACGAGGGCAACACAGCCTGTCTCGCTTCCCCTAGAACCTGGGTAGATGATATGGAGGCCATTGTTGTGGATTGTTTTAGTGTGGCTTTTAAAGAAGTCATAGGCTTTTTCAATGGCCAGAGCTGTCTTGGGATTTTTGTGATAGAGGTAAAAAGTCGAAATGCCCCAAAGAGCCCCTCCTTGGCGCACAGAGCTGTCAGCGGGATTGTCCCCTTTTGTGCCCCAATTGTATTCATAAGCAAAGTTTCCAGCGGGTAACTGGTTTTTGAGCATAAAACTCTCGCCCATTTGTATGGACTGGGTGAGAACCTTCTCTGTCATATTGCCATAACCGTAGGTGATTGGCGACCATTTACAGGCAGCGAGAGCTTTATCTACCTTATCTTTGAAAGTGTCCGTCTTGTCAGCTGCCAACAAAGTTGTGGTCAACGTGAAAGTGAGTAGTAAGCAGCAAAAAGTTCTCACATTCTTCCTTTCCTTCGGAGAGCTGTCTTTTTGATGGTACCACTTAAATGACTTTGGCTATTTCTTTTCTGCTTCTTTCATCTAGAGAAGAGAGGGAAGGGATTTCATAGCGATTTCCAATGGCGCAGCGAAAGATTATTTGGTCTGCCGATGGCCGCAATATGGAGCGGTTGGGATCTTTGATGGCAAAACTCCTCTTACCCATATTCGTCCGCACCTCGACTATGCGGTTGCCAAAATACGATGTGGCCTGCAGCACCTCTTCGATTTTGGGGATGAGATATCGTTTGTCCAACTCTTCCCTGGCAATTTGCCGCGACTCCTCTTCGAGAAGGTCGAGGTTTTCCAAAAATGCGACCTCTTCGTTTTTTTCAGAGAGCAGAGATACCTCCTCATCTCTACCACTGATTGGTCTAGCCCAAAGAATGCGCACTACTTTCGCCTCTTTGTCATCGACTTTGGCGTAGACTTTTCCTTCTTTGCGAAAGAGTTTCAGCTTTTCACTCATTCTGACCACACCTCCCTTTCACCACGTAATTTGTTGTTTTCTCTCTGAATTTTTACGAGCTTGGCGTATACACCATCTTTTTCCATGAGTTCTTCGTGAGTGCCTATCTCAGCCACTTCACCCTCTTCCATGACTATGAGGCGAGAGGCATTGCGTAAGGTAGAAAGGCGGTGGGCGATGGCGATGACTGTTCGGTCTTTTACTAGTCGAGCAGTTGCCTCCTGTAGTTTTTTCTCCGTTTCCACGTCAACTGAACTCGTGGCTTCATCCAAGATTAATATTGGTGGATCGTGCAAAATTGCTCGAGCAATGGAGATGCGTTGTTTTTCTCCTCCCGAAAGCCCTTTTCCTCTTTCGCCAATGAGGGTGTCATAACCATCTTCTTTGGCTACGATGAACTCGTGGGCATGGGCTGCTCGAGCTGCTCTCACAACTTCGGCGAAGGTGGCCTCGGGGCGGGCAAAACGGATGTTGTCCAAGATGGTTCCTTGAAAGAGTACAGGTTCTTGGAGGACTACACCGATTTGCCGGCGGAAGGGAGAGAGTTTCAATTTGGGCAGTTCTTTACCGTCTATGGAGACAGAGCCTGAGTCTGGATCGTAGAAACGACAGACGAGGTTGATGAGCGTAGATTTGCCTGCACCTGATTTACCAACGAGGCCCACCATTTCGCCAGCTTTCACGTTGAAGTTGGCTCCTTTGATGACTTCTTTTCCTCGTTCATAGCTGAAATGGACATCTTTGAATGTAATGGCTCCTTTGATGGTTCCCGGATCTATTGCATCTTCTTCGTCATAGATTTCGGGTTTTTCATCGAGCAAAGAGAAGACTCGTTCAGCACCTGCCATGGCTTGAGTTCCCCAGTTGAGAATGACAGTGAACCACTGCAAGGGCCCGTAAAAAAGCCAGATATAACCAACAAAGGCCATCAAGCCGCCCAAGGTCAGTCCAGCTCCGCCAACGACTCTAGAGGCGCCCACATACCAACAGGCAGTTACTCCCAGGGACATGATGAACATTGTGACTCGTGTAAAACCCATGAAGGTTTGCTCGAGATTCACTCCGATTTCAAATGCCGAATGGCAACAATCGTCAAAGACCTTTTTCCGCCTTTGCTCTCGAGAACAGACTTTGACGGCTTTCACTCCCCTAATGGATTCCGAAAGTACAGTGAAGAGTCGGGAAAAGGCTGCGTGGTAACGAAATCTGGCTGGGTGCACATGTTCATAAAACCAGCGGCCACCAAAAAGAAGAAAAGGTACTGGCAACAATACGATTAGGGTGAGCCATGGATCCAATGAGAGGAGGACAAAAGCTATGCCAATGAACATTGCTGAGTTGAGCAGAAGGAAGGGTAAACCATCAATGAGGAAATGATGCAAAAAAGCTACGTCGTGCATTATGCGAGCAACGAGTTCGCCAGAGTCTCTTTTGTCGAAGTATTCCAATCGTAGCTCTTGGAGGTGGCTGTGTAGCTTTGAGCGAAGATCTCGGACTAGAATGCCACCAAGCCAAGCATTGAGAAATCCCATAGAGATGTCGCAAAAGAGAGCTAGGACCGTCAGTCCAACCATCAAACCTGCCCAAAAAGGTAAGTGGACTAAAGATGTGGCTCTGATGACATCATCAACAATGTGTTTTGTTACCCATGGTGGTCCCATTCTCGTTAGTGCGTTGAGGGCAGAGAGAAAAATGAGAAGGAGCACTTTGTTGCGGTGAGGTCGAAGGAGGGAAAGAAGGCGTGTGATTATCTTTAGGCGAGGAACACAGCGAGGGCAGTGGGCTCCTCTTTCTCGCAGTGGTGTTTGGCAAGAGGGGCAGAAGGCTGCCTTGGGAGTTTCATCAGGAATGAAGACTTCTTTGCCTTTGATTATATCGTTCAATACACGACAGAAAAGAGCAAACTCTGGCACTCGTGCTTTGGTGTAAGAGATGAGCTGCTCTTCTTTGGGCCCTTTGTAAACTGCCACGAGTCGAGCCGATGCAAATAACTCGTCTATTCGCACTGAAGACAGTTCTTTCATGGCTATTGCCCGAATATTGCCAGCTTCATCGCCAACGGCGAGATGAGTATCTGTTGCAGCCAAATAGGATGGCCCAAAAGCCCCTTTGCCATCGAGATCAGATGAGAGGGAATAACGTACCTGACCAAACTCACGCTGTAAGCGGTCTGTAGTTTTTTCAGGCATTGGAGAAGAGAGAAACATACCCAGTCCTTCCGCGGCTAATCGAAGGTGTTCTTATTATTTGAGTGAGGCGCACTCAGTATTTGTCTATTTACGTACAAGGAGTGTGACAAGGGACTTGCTGGGATGTTCCCTTGCCCAAGAAAGTATTTGCCCGCTAAAGTTATATGTACACACATGATCATGAATGAGGTGATTTGCCTTCGATGAGCGAGCAGAGCTCAGTACAAGTTGTAGAAATAGACCATTTCCAAGTCAGGGGTAAGTTGGCCCGTGGCGGCATGGGGATTGTCTACCTGGCTTATGAGCCTGATTTAGACAGGAAAGTCGCTCTCAAATTCCTCTCTCCCGAGCTCAGTCGCGACGAACGCATTCGAGAACGTTTTGCCAGAGAAGCCAAGGCCGCAGCTAGTTTGCAGCATCCAAACATTGTTTCCATCTTTTTTCGTGGCACCTATAAGGGGCAGCCATATTTTGCCATGGAGCTCATTGAGGGTAAGAGTCTAGAGGATATGGCCAAGCAGGGGCCACTGCTGCCTCCTGTGGCCATTGATTATATGCTGCAATGTTGCAAAGGATTGGCAGCTGCTTGGCAAAAGGGTAGGGTTCATCGTGATATCAAACCAGGCAATATCATGGTTACACAGTCTGGCATTGTCAAAATCACAGATTTCGGCCTAGCCAAAGCTTTGGACAAAGAATCGGGTCTTACTTCAGCCAATATGGTCGTAGGCACACCCGATTATATTTCTCCAGAGCAGGCCCAAGGAGATGCCGTTGATTGTCGTTCTGACATTTATTCTCTCGGTGCCACTTTCTATTTCTTATTGAGTGGTCACAGGCCTTTTGTTGGTGATTCAGCCATGGGTGTTTTGGTGAAACATATCAGTGCACCACTAACACCTTTGGCAGAAAAGAGAGGCTCTATTCCGCGACCACTATGTGATGTCATCGAGCGCATGCTGGCCAAAAAGCCAGAAGAGAGACAGCAAACTTATGGTGAGCTAATCAATGCCTTGGAAGCCATTGATTTGTCTCTTTATAACAGTGCAGCCTCTGGTGAAACGGTAGTGCAGGGCAGCAGTCCAGTTTTTGTGCCCGATCCTGGTTCAGGTGAAACAGTTGCCGGTTTGCCGTCAGCCGTGAGCAGTGATAATCAAGCAGCCTCAGCGGCCGAGGCTTCTAGGCCAAGACAGATGACGGCAGATGCAAGTTCACCAACAGTAGAGTCCCTACGGCCTGAGACAAAACCGGCAGTGCCTCCGCCTGAACCTGCACCTACTCCTCCACCGCAAGTTGATGAGCGTATTAGTCAAGTTGCGCCAAAGTTCGAATTGGAAGAGAAGAAGTCCTCTGTTCCTTGGTTGTCTGCCATTGGTGTTTTATTGCTCATCGTTGTCGTTTTTTATTTGGGACGGCAGACAGGCAAAAGTGACCTTGATGAGCCAACTCCCACTGCAACAGTGGTAGCGACGGCACTGAATGAGGCAGCTTCGCCTAGTTCACGCGATTTGCGCCATAAAGAGATGGAACGTGCGGAGAAGTTACCTTTTCTCGACTTGAGAGCCAAAACCTCCTATTTGTTCATCAAACATGTTTCGGGCAAAGGTGAACCCATTGAAGAGGGAGAGATTAGTCGACTGATCAATGACTTTGATATGTCTCTCCATTGGGATGCAATGCGATTTGATCCACAAACGGTCTTAAAACTTGAAGAGCTGCAAAAACTCATTGGCTATCGAGAAGAGAAAGAAAAAGAGAAACTGGAAGAGTTCAAGAAGCTCGAGCAAGGTTTGTCCACTTATCGTTTGCGTTATCCCATTACTTCGTCGACGGTACAGGCTTTTCATTCCATCTTGAAGGACAAGGCCGCTGCAAAAAAACGCCTCACTTCTTTGGCTGATGACGAACTCAATAATATGGCTCATATTTTGGATGAGGAATTGCTTGTTTCAGACCCAAAATTTCTCGAAGAAGAGATATATCATGTCTATGACACGCTGCCCATTGCAATGCGTGGGGCAAATGTAAATCCAGAAGAGCTTCAATCGATGGTTCACAAAAAAAGGGCTCAGCTCGTAGATCCCAAAAAGCTCAGAGTACTGGAGATGTTGGAAAATGGAGCTGCGCAAATCTGGCACCAATCAATGAAGCTCATTGATGGCTGGAAGGGCGATGAGCCTTTGGATGACGATTTTCTCAATGGTTTCGAAGGCGACTTCGATTTATTGGAAAACGCCTTTTTCGAGGGCAGTCCCAAAGAAGCTGCTGTCATCATTGATAGGTTTCGCAAGAAGTTGGACAAGGTAGCTGCTGCGGGTCAGGTGACTTTACCTTTTTGTGATAGTAAAAAGCCTTTCAACGAGTGGTTGAAAGAATTACCTCCCTTTGAGGGGAAAATGCTCGATGGTGTTAGTTTGCGGGCTTATGTCAATGTGTCCCGATTCATCGCATCAGAAGTGCCCGTTCCGTCCCTCGAAGTGCTGCCCGAAATGGCTGACGAAGGTGACGTGAGGGATGGTTTGAGCGAATTGAACTTCACCCAAATGGGTGGAGCATCTTTTTTTGATGTGAAATCCTTGATTTGTTTTTCTTACATGCTCCTTCATGCCAAGGGGGCCAGAGGACGATTAGAAAAGTTTGGTCCTGAGAGAATGAAAACTTGGGGTGCTTTGTCCTCATCTTACAAGTGGCCCTTTTGTCGGGCCAACTTTGAAGATATGCAAGATTCCATAGATTTGATAAGAACACTTCGTGTTGACCTTCGACCCTTTATGCCCCTTTTGTATCAAAGGCGTGAGTTGGAGAAGAGTTTGATTACTTTCTCTCTGGCTTATACTCCTCGTCCTAAGACTATAAAAGCTTTGCGCAATTGTATCCAAGACAAGTTGCCTGAAATGGACATGCTTCCTTGGGAGCAAGAGGCTATTCAAAAAATCCTGAAGACTACTTCTGGTTGGCGGTCACGTGGTGATATCAGGAAGACTTACCAAGACCTTTTCATAATTATGCGACTAGCGGGAATGAATGCCTTTGAGATTGAAGAGTCCTTGCGAGAGTATCGTACTAAAAAGGAAGGCGACGAAGAAGAGCGATGGCATTATGTGGAAAGGGCTGTGGCTTATGGCTGGTATGTTGCTGCCCTTTTGCTCACTCGTAGTGATAGGAAAGACAGGGCAGTGGATGTCGTTCTTGGCAGGAATGGAATGAGTTATCTTCCTGCAGTGGGCGAGGCTTTTCGAGATGAAGTTATTAATACGGCTGAAAGTGCTTCGCGAGATTTTTTGGCTTTCATGTTAGAGAGAGCCAAGTCCAAAGGTCTCAAGCTCAAAGATGACAGAGGTCGCTATTTAAAAATGCCCCCAATCATAGAACGTGCAGGGGACAATGAAAGGTTCTTTGATTACCTCGACAGGTTGCCTTCGCCGAGAGATGAAGACATAGACAAAGCACCACCTCATGTTTTGATCAAATTGATGAACCTCGTCGAGCCCCAAACCTTCCAGGCGAAAAGAAGACGACAGATGGATATGTTGATGGGTGACAGTTATAGCCCTAAACCTTTTGCTGCTGTTCAACAGAGAAATGCAGGCGGACTTCGGCATCAGAAGCGTCAGCCCTTTCAACAACGACCGAGAAGGACGACACCTCGCTCTAGTGGTAGCGGTACGAGAACACAAAGGCCTTTAATAAATCAAAGGCGGCCGTCTGTACCTTCACACAGACCGCCGCCTCGTCACAAACCACCACTTGGGCGATGATTATTGTCCTTTTCCTTTGATTGTTTTTGCAGCTTTTTTAACGAACTCTTTTTTCAACTTGAGTTTTAGCTTTTTGGCCGAATCTACGTTGATGACTGTCTGAGGCTCAGGATTACGCACGATGGGTAATTGAGCCAAGGACATACCTTCTAGTACTTTCATGGACAAAGAGGATGCATCGTTACAGATTTTCTCCCAAGAGGCTATACGACCAACGAGACCACCTTTGTGGATTGTTGATTCAAGGGCGCAGAGTGTTGGGAAGTTGGTTACCAATTTGGCCAGTTGCTTTTCACTTGCACCGGCAACAGCTGTATCAGAGCCTAGATAAACGGCTTCCACCTTGTGCTTTTTGAAGAAGGCAGCAGCAGCTTGCAAGTCATCTGGTGATTGGGCATCAAAAGGAACTGCCGTAATGTCCAGTGTTGCACAAGCTGTTTGTGCCTCGTCCATTTGGATTTCTGATTGACGCTGTCCTGAGCGATAGACTATACCCAAACGTTTGATTTTCTGGCAGATTGGCAAGAGGCCTTCTTTGATTTGCTCTTTGATTTCCACACGATAACAGGTGCCTGTCAAGCGCCTGTTGGGATCGGCATATCCTTCTGCAAGTCCCATGACTACTGGATCGAAACAGGCCATACAGACGAGGGGGATTTCCAAGTCTTTGAGGTATGGCTTTGCCGTCTGGGCTGCAGGCGAACCAATGGCGATTATCAAATCCACTTCTCTATCAATGAACTCTTCAAAAGCCGTGGACATTTTTTCAGGTTCACGCTGGCAGTTCCTGATGAGCAGTTCGCAGTTTTCGTCTGCTTGGCGGAAGCGATAACCAAGTTCTCGCAGACGTTTTTCCAAGATGTCCACTGCCACTTCATATTCCATGATGAATTCGGAATAATAAACGCCAATGGTTTTTTCTTGGGCGTCATACATTCTTGGTGTCTCTTCACCGCGCAAAACACGCAAACCACCAAGGGCAAGAGCCTCGAGTTCGTTCTCTCCTGGATGGATGTGGATGGGCGCGATAAATTCTGTTCTTTCTTTGATCCAGTTGACCAGTGGTTCTGAGCGAGCAATACCACCAGTAAGAATAATGGCATCAACTTGACCGGAAAGGGCAACAGCGCGAGAGCCAATCTCCTTGGCCACTTGGAAAGCCATGGCCTCATAGATGAGCCGAGCTCTGTCGTGACCTGCATGTACGAGGTCTTCAGCTTCACGAGCGTCGTTCGTACCTAGATAGCTGACCAAACCACCGCCACCGACGAGTTTCTTTTTGATTTCTGCGAAGGTGAATTTGCCAGAAAAACAAAGCTCTACAAGAGGCAAAGTCGGTATAGAACCTGAGCGTTCAGGAGTAAATGGTCCTTCTGAGAGTCCATCGTTTACGTCGATTATGCGCCCTCTTTCCAAGGCGGCAACGGTAATACCGCCACCTAGGTGAGCTACGATGAGATTGACGTCAGTCAGCTTTTTATTGTTGGCTGCACAGTGTTTTAGTGCCGTCGCTTTGATGTTCAAAGCATGGAACAAGCTGCGCCGTGGAATGTCAGCCATACCTGATAGGCGTGAGATTGGCTGCAATTCGTCAACAGCCGGTGGATCGACGATAAAGGCGGGCATGCCAAAATCCCAACCAATTCCGTAGGCCAATACTCCGCCAAGGTTGGAGGCGTGGTGACCTTGTACACCGCGGCGCAGGTCGTTGATCATGCGTTGGTCTACTTGATAGGTACCAGACTCGATGGGTTTGACGAGACCACCGCGACCGACGACGGCATGAAATGATTTCAAATCATATCCCGCTGTTTCTAGGAATTTGATGATTTCGATTTTTCGAAACTCATATTGATCCCAAACAGTTTCATATTTGTCTAGATGTGTGGAGCTGTGGTGGAGAGACTTCTCACAGACACACTCCTCATTGTCGAAGATTCCGATTTTTGTAGATGTTGATCCTGGATTTATGGTGAGGATCCGGTACACCTTTTTGTCTGCCATCTTTAATCCTCCCTTACCAAGCGTTGCGGCGGCCAATGTTGCCAATGGACTTGAGCCTCTGTTGAGCCTGGCGTAGAGATGTTCTAAATGGTGATTCCCCTGCTTCTTTGGCTTTTTCCTGAATGTCGCGGACTCGACGATAGATGTTTTCAACAGCTCCTGTCAGACGAGCAGCTGGCACACCTTTCATTTCGAAGTCTGCCTGTATTGCTTCACCTGAATCCATTATGAAATGAGGCATATACAAAATATCGTGTTTGTTCAGTTCGTCAGCTGTCTCCAAGTCGATGATAAAGAAGCTTGAAGCGCCAGCTATGGCTTTGCATTTCAAGCGCTTGATTGAGTCCTTCTCAACGGGTACTGGTGGCGCACAGGGAACGATGATGTCACAACGAACGTCGTAGGTATCCTCAGGACGAACCATTGTTACGTCAGGATGTTTGTCCTGAATGTTTTTAATTCTGTCGTAATTGAGATCAGTGACCGTAAGAGTAGCCCCAGCTTTGGCCAATCTCTCGACTAGAGCTGAGCCAACTCTGCCCAGGCCCTGGACGAGGCAAGAAATACCCTCCATGTTTGCTGAACCCGTAAGTTCACGTGCAGTGGCTTTTAATCCTTGGAAGAGACCATCGGCTGAGAGCTCTACTGGGTCGGCAATACCACCGTGATCTGTAGACTTGGCCAGCACTTTATCCGTTTCTCTTTGGATGTTGTGCATGTCCATACTGTTAGTGCCCACTCCCATGACTACGTAAAGGCGAGAGCCAAATCTCTCGAGCATGCGGCCGAAGGCACGGAAGAGTGCTTCTGACTTACCCTTTTTGGGATCTGCCCAAATGACACAGGCGCCACCACCAAGATCACAGTCAGCAATTGCAGTCCTATAGGTCATGTTGCGAGCCAACAAAACGGCATCTGTAACAGCTCTCTCTTCGCTTTCATAATTCATCATGCGAACGGGGGCCAATGCCGGTCCAAGGAGGGTGTTGTGCAGAGCAATGATGGCACGGAGCCCCACTGCTTCGTCGTGACAGAATACTAGTTGTTCCAGGCCTTTGCTCTGAATGAGATTGAAGAAATCCACCGCTAGCTCCTATTCGCTAAAATTTGACAACCCAATGGGCATAGTATGTTCATAGACTCATGGCATGTATCGGAACTTCCTTTGGCTGTTGTTATGGAAAATCGGTCCATAGTATCGTTGCTAGATGAAAGGATGTGGCACATGAGTGAATACATCAGTTTTTCGGTGACAGCCAAAGTGGCCACTATCAATATAGATCGCCCCAAACTGCGAAATGCCTTTAATCCAGAGATGATCTCTTGCTTCAGCCAGCTTCTCGATGAAGTGACCTCTCGCGATGATGTAAAGGTGTTAGTTCTGCGAGCTGAGGGCAAAAGTTTCTGTGCTGGCGCAGATTTGAATTGGCTCAAGTCTGTGAAGGATTATTCTTTTGAAGAGAATCTTGCTGACGCTCAGGAATTGGCTGATTTGATGGAGAAGTTGTTCAAATTGCCCAAACCCACTATTGGGCGTATTCAAGGTGACGCTGTTGGTGGTGGAGCAGGTATGGTGGCTGCACTCGATGTGGTCGTCGCGGCTGAGAAGGCTCATTTCTCTTTTAGCGAAGCACGCCTTGGTATGGCTCCTTCTGTCATCTCTCCCTATTTGATGTATCGCATTGGTCCCCAACGTTGCCGCCGCCTCTTTTTGACAGGTGAAAGAATAAACGCTGAAGAGGCTTGCCAGATGGGTTTGGTTGATGTGGTCGTCAAAGAGGAGGAGTTGGACGAGCGTGTGCAAAGAGTCGTTTCAGACATGATGGCTTCAAGTCTCGAAGCTCTGCGCAAGTGCAAAGAGATTGCCCAGACAATTCCTTATATGGAGGTTGAAGCCATCACCCCATATACAACAAAGTGTATTGCAGAATTGCGCTTGTCTGACGAAGCTCAAAAGAGAATGGCTGGATTTTTGAAGAAGATGATGGACAAAAAGAAGCCGTGAAAACCCCATAGATAACGGAAATTTGACATCGATTTCTATCGGTGGCAATATTTAGTGTAACGCAGGGGGGAAACTGCATGAAACCAACAGTTGTCGTTGTGGATGATGATCCTGAAATCCTGTCCGTAATCTCAACTATGCTCGAAGACGAATATGATGTTTCTGTCTTCATGGACGGTTACAAAGCTCTCGAGCACCTACGTAACAATGACCCACCCAATCTCGTCATGAGTGACTTGCGCATGCCAGGTTTGAATGGGTTTATGGTCTTGATGGAAGCCAGGCGTCTTTTCCCTGGCCTGAAGACCTTGCTCTTCTCAGGTTTCATAGAGCCAACTTCAAATAGTGATAGAGGCATAATCGCCAAGTTCGCATCAGATGTTTTGCGCAAACCAGTGCGCCACTGCGAGCTAATAGACAAACTCCATCGTCTCATTGGCTGAATTGTTTCAGATAGGCACAACTGCTTCACTTAGGGACGATTTAATGGTCCATGAATTTTGGCGTTAATTGTGAAACCCCCTTTATTACGGCTTTTCGCTGTTTTGGCAAAGAGCCTGCATAGTTGGTGGCAACAGAAGCAACACAACCAACTTGAGGAGAACGATTATGTACAAGTCAGCTTTATTGGTAACAATTCTAGTTTTTTGTCTGTTCAGTAACACTGCATTCGCTGAGGATAACGTGCCAGGTTATGGTGGCCTAGTAATCACTAATAATCTGGTTGACTGTGGTGACAATGTAGAAGCACTCAAATCCAAGATAATTGAACTCGAAACACGGCTGGTTAGACTCGAACAACTGCTATTGGCTGGCAACAAAACCTCCATTATTGAAGGCAGAAACTATCAGGTTGAAGCCGTTAAACTGGCTTCTGAAAAGGCCTATAGAGACGACGTAGAGCATGTCCTCGTATATGTACCCTCCTTTGTGAGTGGAACAGAATACAAGGCTTTGGAAGAAGCTCTCAAAAAATGTTATAGAAGCGATGTAGAAAAAACTGTCCGTGGAGTCTTCCAAGGCCGCATCAAGAGAGAAAAATGCATAATTGGTCCAAATCAAGTGGAGTGGCGCGATTAATCAGTAAATAAAAGGGTTGCAGCTAGAAGCTGCAGCCCTTTTTTGCATGTTGTTATATTTATCACAAAGAATTTGTGTAATTAAGGAAACACGAAAAGTAGGAAGAAAGGTCAGGTTTTGTGTGAATAGCTCTGCCTGTTTTTCTAATGGTTTCTTGTTTGTTGGCTGAAACAGTGCTGGTTTTACGCGTTCTCTCCTGATGAAGCTAAGTTTACAAAAAACCCTTGATTTAGCCTAAAAGTGTAAGTAATAGTTTCAAAAATAATAAAATCGAGTTGATAATTGACAGTGTCGCCAAACGGTGACATAATATCTGCAAGTCAAGGGGGGAACTTGCATGAGACAGTCAGTTGTCGTAGTTGATGACAATCCTGAAATTCTTACCATCATCGCCAGAATCCTCGAGCCCTATTACGATGTTTCACTCTTTCGTGATGGTCAAAGGGCACTCGACTATCTGCGAGATTTTGGCCCGCCAAACCTTTTAATGAGTGATTTGCGCATGCCTGGTTTGAATGGATTTATGGTGCTCTCTGAAGCAAGGCGTATCTGTCCAGGTTTGAAAACTATGCTCGTTTCTGGTTACGTGACTGGGTGTTGCGACGACGAGTTGGGCATAGTGACGAAGTTTGCCAGTGAAATGGTGAGCAAACCCTTTCGGCGCAATGAACTGATCAAAAAAATCAGAAAGCTCATTGGCTGCTGATTAGATCACTTGCTTCCTGTCAGAGCTCTCAATGATTTGTAAGATGCCATTTGGTCTTTTACGTCTTCCGTTTGACGCTCGGTATTTGCAAACATCCTAGCTTTGTTCAGCTCCACCAATGATTCGTTGAAACGTACTCTTTCTGCCAAATATGTGCCATAACTTTTGTGATAGTAGAACTTGTCCACACGAGAGAGTTTGTCTACATCGATACCCTCGTAGATTCTGTCAGCTTCTTTTGTATCGCCAGTGCGTCCAGTGATAAGAGCACTTTCAACGAGCAATCCTAGCTCATGGGTACTCTTTGTCTTTTTGGCATGTTTGTGGGCCATTTGCAGGTATTGCAGTGCTTTTAAATGCTCTTTTTTCCCTTTGGGGCTGAGCATCTCTAGGCGATGTCGACGCGTAATGGCAGAGGCTGCTCGGGCGAGGAATTGAATGTAGTGTTCATCAGAGAACTTTCGACGGCGTTTCAACACTTCATCTGTCAGAGTAATGACCAAGTTGCGAGCTTTTTCACTATTAAATGCTCCCAAAACACGGAATGCTGTTTTGAAAAAACGGTAATTTCCGACTTTTTTAGGGATTTTTTTCCGTAAAGAGAGGAGGATGTCGCGGCTGCGTATCAAATCAATTTTGGATTTTCTGCCATTATCACTTCGCCAATATAATGCTTCAGCCAGGAAAAACTGAGCTCCGCCTTCTTCGGTCTCTTTCACTTTGTAGCTGTACTCTTCAGCTATACCAACTATCTTGTCAAAACGATTCTGCCCTTTCAGTTTGCGGTAAAGAAAACTGAGAGGGTCAAGTTCGCTCTTTGCAAGAGCATAGGGACCATGTTGCAAGACTAGTTCAGTCAACAAGTTGATGGTTAGTTCTGCTTCTCCTCTTTTGTCAGCGCAAAGGGTCAGATAATAAAGACCCAGTGCTTCATCATTCCCCACACCTCTGATGTGTAATCGTCTCTTTTGACCTGTTTTGATCAGTAGTTGCCCCAGCTGGGCACACTGCTCTTTGCTGGGAATGGATTTAGCTGAGAGTAGTTTGTCTCGTTGTTCATAGAGCTGTTTTTGTGGATTGAGGGCAGGGGGGTTTTTACTCTCGGGAGAAAGAGCCAAAACAATCAGCAAAATGGGGATCAGGAGCAGGAAAATCAAGGGCCATCTCGAGGGGGTTACCTTTTTTGGGGCCTTAGTCACTGTTTCAGTGGCTGCTCTGTCCAGTTTTTCCACTCTAGCCAAGAGTTCTGTGCCATTTTGCGGTCTTAAGGCGGGATCGAAGGCCAACATGGACATAATTAGTTTGGTCAGTCTTGGTGGGCCGGCCGGAACTTTCAAAGGTTCTACTTGTGCTCCTCTGATGAGAGCCAAGATTGCTTTTTGGTCATAGGGCACCTTGCCCGTCATTCCTTCGAAAAGTGTTGCGCCGAGAGCATAGATGTCGCTTCTGGCGTCTGCTGTACTCCCTATTAGGAGTTCTGGCGCCATATAATAGAAAGTTCCAATCATTACGTCAGAATCGGTCAATCGTGTGAAGTCATAGGATAATGCCAGACCAAAATCAAGGAGCACTGCTCGCTTTTCCGGTGTGATGTGGATATTGGATGGTTTGATGTCACGATGGATCAAAGCTCTATCGTGAAGGTATGAGAGAGCTTCGGCCATGTGTCCCAATATTCGTCGGCAGCTCTTTTCATCGAGCTGTTCCTTCTCCAATATTTGCGAGAGATCTTCTCCTTCAAGATATTCTTGGACGACGTAAAAGCCATCGTTGTCGGCCAACAAATCTCCATCGAGAACTTTTGCGAGGTAGGGATGAGCAAAAGACGATGAGACTTCTAGTTCACGTCTCAGTCGGTGA
>CAZXTJ010000075.1:5529-18880 GCA_964643655.1 uncultured bacterium | reverse complement strand
CGATTGCTCTACGATAGGCCTGAACAGCCTCATTTGAATAGGCAGGGCCAGTTGTTGGTGCAGATACAGCTACTGCGCTCGTCAATGCGAGTGCACAGCAAACTAATAGAGCAACGACTGTGGGATGTTTGGTCCGCACGCTAGTCATGTCAGAATCCTTCCTCTCTCTAATTGTCATCGGTCGGGGATGAGGGAGGCTTTAAGACCTTTTCGTAATGAGTTGCTTCTGGTACGATGTTTTCATGTTTCAAGGCTCCTTCAAGACTCTTACCTTATGGCGTAAGAGCGTGCTGATAAGTGTTGCTGCTGTCGTTGTGACTTTTTTGGCCCTAATGCCCGTTTATTGGGTCCACCAGCAGCGTCTTTTGGCGCGCGAATTGTCCCTTTCATTTGATGTAATGGCCAACTCTCTGGCCCTTGTCCTCGAGGGCAAAGAAAATCGAGCAGATATCGAGAAATGCCTCCTGCATTTTCAAGAAGCAGTCAAAAAGACGGTAAAACTGGAGCAAGTTTATGTGCGTATTGGCAAAAAGTGCTTTCCAGAGCTCAACGGACCGAACAACATCTTTCTCGAGCAACTGAAGCTAGCTCAACTCAGCCGAAAGACTGGGATGTCCTTTGAGAATGACATTTGGGCCTCAACTCACATATTGCATCAAGGCTCTAAGCAAACTGTTCCCACTGCAGTTTTGTTTGTAGCCAAAAGCGACGCTCTTCCGGGGACTGGCTCACTCCTCTTCTGGACCATGGGCGCACCCTTGTTTTTCCTAGTTGTTCTCTCTGGAGGCATTTTGCTCCTTTTCAAGAGCTCCATTATTTCCCCCTTTGAAAACATCGCACGTGAAATCAAAGTTTCAGCAGACAATATGAATTGCTCAAAACTCCTTCAATACCCAAATGATGATGAGATTGGTGAAGTGGTCGAGGCTCACAATAATTTCCTCGTTATGATCAAATACGTCATGGAGGAGGTTTCTGAGACTTTGCGGGCAATTGGAATTACTTGTTCAGAGATCACAGTTTTGACCAAAGCTGTTCAAGAAGGCGCTACCTTCTCTGCCACTTCACTAGAGAACACCTCGGCGACCTTCGAGTCGATGGCATTCACTATGGAAGTTTCCCAAGAGACGGCTACAGAGCTCACTGAGATAGCTGGGCGAACCTCTTCTGAAGCAAATGAAGGTAAAGCTGAGGTCATTCGGTCCATTCTTGCCATAAAAAAGATTGAGAAGAGTTTTAAAGCCATTGCAGAAACCATTGAAGTCATTGATGAGATTGCTGACCAAACCAACCTCTTGGCCCTCAATGCTGCCATTGAGTCAGCCCGAGCTGGCGAGCATGGTCGTGGTTTTTCTGTTGTTGCCGAAGAGGTCCGTAAACTGGCTCGCCGTACTCAAGAAGCTGCTAGTGAGATTGCAGGCGTTATACGAGCGAGTTCTGAGCTCGTTCACGATGGCGTCAAATTGGCAGACGCAGCAGGTGTAAAGCTGGTCTCCATTGTTGAGGGTATCCAGAAAACAGCCAATCTATTGGGAAATATAACTACAGCCATTTCTGAGCACACCACATCGAGTCGAAAGATTTTGGATGGTATGAATGAGCTCAATGGTTCCATTCAAGAGAATGCCCGTATTGCTGGTGAAACCAAGCAGGTCGTCGAACAATTGTTGAACAAAGCTGTCACCGTCAATCGTACGGTTGATGAGTTCTCATTTTAGCCATGAAAGAACCACTTTGGTACCACGAGCCGTGGGCGATTGGCATCTTTTTAGTCCTCTTTCCTCCCCTTGGATTTTTGTGCCTCTGGCTTTCAGCAGAGGTGACTTTCAGCCGCAAGTGTCTGCTCAGTCTTTCCATGGTTCTGGTAGCTGGAGCTTGTGGGCTCTTGGAGTGGTACCACTCAACCTTTACTAGTAGTTACGTCGTTTTGATGTCCTCCGCTTACCGCAGTGTTGGTAGGGCTTTTGGGAGAGATGAGCAGTTTGCCAAAGCTGAAAAGTCTTTTCGCAAGGCACTGGCTCTGGATCCCGAGGAGGCTCTAAATCACACAGACATGGCTATCTGCCTTTATGACCAAAAGAGACTGACAGAAGCAAAGAGGTATTTCGCAACTGGGCGTAACTTAGTAGAAAACAAGCGTCGTAGTCGCGCTTATGTACGCTCCACATTGGGGCTCGTTGACATATTGCTCGATGAAGGCAAACACAAAGTTGCCCAAACACTCCTCGATGAACTTATGGTCGAGTCCAATGTTCCTTTTGCCACTATGCCACGTTACAGGGTAGCCCGTGCCCGAATTTTTATGGGGCGTCGTGACTTTCAGCAAGCTCGCAATGAATTGCGGCAGATAATCAATGAGTTTCATTCAGATTGGTTGGGTCGAGCTTACGAACGTTTGTCTGAATTGTCTGCTCTCGAAGGAAAAAAGAAAAAAGAGCTCTATTTCCTTTGTGAATCCCTTCGTTATCGAGAAGGAGACAAAGAGCTAGAGCAGAAAATACTTCAATGTGCAAAAAGGAAGGGCGAGAAGTCAGCTCCATTCAAGGCTTATATCAAGGCCATGCGTTATAGGCGTAAGAGTATGGCTGGTGAGTCAACGGCACGAGTTCTTCTGGGAATAGTTGAAGAGTACCCAGGTTTCATTTTTGCCGACGGCTGTATTTACATGGCTGCTTATTGTTATTTCGCCCACGAAGAGGATTATCACAAGGCTTACAAGCTCTATGAAAGAGTGGCCAAGGAATATCCAAAGAGCGAGAGTGTTGGTAAAGCTCTTTGGCAGGCTGCAAGTTGTTACAAAAAAATAGGTCTGCCTCGTCACCGAGAACAAGCGTTGAAGCGGATGTTGGTAGTTCTAGATAGTTCGGATACTCTGCGGGATCGAGCTCGCTTTGCTCTAAAAAGAGACCAATGGCGCGAAGCGAGAAGAGCCCGCAATGAAAGAGAGAAATGAAGTGGAAAGCGTTTGTTTGACAGGCTTGAAGAAGTGTTTTGGCGACTTCTGGGCTGTTAAAGGAATTGAACTCACTGTTCATGAGGGTGAGTTTTTTGGCTTGCTTGGACCTAATGGTGCTGGAAAATCTACGACCATCAAAATGCTCACCGGTTTGCTGCGCCCAAGTGGTGGAACTGCCTCTGTCTGTGGCTTTGACATTCTCGATGAGCCATTGGAGGTCAAAAGAAGGATAGGCCTTCTGCCCGAAGATTTGAATCTCTATGAAAGGCTCACTGGAGAAGAGTTCGTCCATTTTGCAGGACGGATGTATTCACTGGAGGAGGAAATCGTCAGGACTCGGACAAAAGAGTTGTTTGAGTTGCTCGAGTTGACTGAGCAGCGAGACAAACTGATCATTGACTATTCTTTTGGGATGAAAAAGAAGGTTGGATTGGCTGCAGCTCTCATTCATCGTCCACAGGTCATTTTTTTGGATGAACCATTTAATGGTATTGATGTCATTTCCATGAGGGCCGTTCGAAGAGTCCTGCAAGAGTTGACTGGTCGCGGAATCACCATTTTCTTTTCCTCACATGTAATGGAAGTGGTGGAAAAGCTCTGTAATCGAATAGCCATTATGCATAAAGGCGAGATTGCCGCTGTTGGCACCATTGATGAGTTGCGTGAGCAGCTCACGCACACGCCCGATGCTGAACTGGAAGACATTTTCCTCCATTTTGTTGGTGAGCGTGGTCCAGCCAGGAGGTTGAGTTGGATTACCTGAACCGGCTCCTCTGGCTGAAGTGCCGTCTAACGGGTAGAGTGATCATGGGCGAGCGGCAAAGTGCCCTTGGTCTGGTTGTCTTTTTTGCAACCATGCTCTTTTCAGTCATTCCTTTTGCGATGGGAATGGCTTTCATAGTCCTGGGTGAGACACCAGCTCACGCAAGGCAGTTCGTGCATGTCGTCCTGACTGGCGTGTACCTTCTCTGGGTTTTGATACCTATACTTGGTTATCGTATCAATGAGTCCTTTGATGTCTCCAAGCTCTTTGTTTATCCAGTTAGTAACTCGACTATATACATTGCCAACTTTTTGGGTTCTTTCCTCGATGTATCGTCCTTGCTAATGTTGCCTACACTCGTTGCAATGGCACTTGTTCACGGTGGTGGTACTTGGGGAGTTCTGCCGCCACTGTTTGTCATAGCAGTATTTTTGCTCCACACCATTTCAGTAGGCCAATTTTTTCTCTTCTTCCTCAGGCAAGTTTTGCGGCACAGGCGCTTTTGGGATTTGGTGATGGTCATTGTTCCCATAGGTTCACTCGTGCTTCTGTGGGGCTCTCAGGCTCTCATCATTGCTGTAGCCAGTGAAAGTATGCTCTATGAGTCGCCCCTAGACATTCCTTTTTCGCAGGTGACCTCACTTTTTCCTCCAGGGATTGCTGCTGAAGCACTGGTCGCTTACAGCAATGGACAGACTGACAAAGCAGCATATTGGACTTTTGTTTTGCTTCTCATTTCCGGAGGCACTGTCGCTGCGGCTGCACATGTTTGTTCTCGTATGCTTCACGGAGAATATGACCACTGGTTAACGAGCAGTCATCAATCGACAGGTGAAAATGGCAGAGAATATGTATACCCCATATTGAAGCGAATATTCCCTAGTAGTTCTCGAGTACCAGCAGTGGCAGCCAAAGAGGTGAAGTTGATAACACGAGAACCCCAATACCGTATGATTATCATCTTGTACCTAGTCATGTTTTTCACTATATCTGCCGCATGTTCCCTGCTCGATGATGTTGAGGAAATCAACATAGTCATTCAGTTTCTCGTAGCCTCCTCCATATTCTTTTTTGGAGGACTCTATTTTAATGGATTGGCTGTAGAGCGCTCGGGTTTACGTTTGGCCATGACCACTCCGATGAGCCCCTTTGAGTTTCTTGGTGCTAAAAACGTGGGAATGTGGGTTATCACATTCGTCTGTTATGCCTTGGCTGTGTTGGTTTCTCTGCTCATTTTGGGTGGAGGAGCATCACTTGCAGTTGCTGATTTAGTTTTTGGTATTGCCGCAATGTTAGTTGTTGCTGGTTTGGGCAACATCGTATCGGTCATATGCCCAATTCCCCTACCAACAGGTGGAGTTGCTCTGAAAAAACCTGTCAGTTTTGGTCGCGTATTCATAATGAGCATATTGACGAGTGGTGCAATAACACTTGCCATGGTACTGGTGACACCTATTGCAACCATTCTTTCTTTGGGTTTTCTGCTCGAACAACACTATTTAGTTGCCCGTTTGTCACCCCTGTTCATATTGTATGCACTTGGTATTTGGGGGATGACCACTTTGATAGCAGCCGAGCTCTTTGAGCGAAAACGAGAGAAGATGCTCACTGAAGTTTTGGATTGATAAACCAGATTTTGTGTTAGGATGACTGTCTGCAAAAGACAATGAAAGGATATTACATGGCTGATGAGAAGCCCGGAGTCGACGAGGTCGAAGCCGTTGAAGAAAAACAGGAAAGTGAAGCTACTGAGTCTGTGAAAGAAGAGGTCAAAGAAGAACCTCGAGAAGAACCTCGAGAAGAACCTCAAGAAGAGCCAGAAATGGTCATTCTTCACAACAACCAACAAGAGCAAACCAGCGGCACCAAGACAGCCGAAAGGTTAGGACGACTTCTTTGTGTGCTTTGTTTCCTTTCTCTCCTCCTGGGTGTCATCGTCCTCGCTCGAGGAAACACCGTAAAGTCTGCTGTATCCATGGATGATGACCCTCTCTCTTCCTTTTCTCTACTAGGTGGACGAGATGGTATTGCCATTGTCAAAATGTATGGCCTCATAGCTTTTGATGATGATAGAGGTTCCATCTTTGGACCATTCTCTTCAGGCGCTGATAGAACAGTCCGAACTTTGCGAAAACTACGAAAGGCCGACCACGTCAAAGGTATCGTTCTTCGTATCAATAGTCCTGGAGGGACAGTTGCCGCTTCACAAGAGATACATGACGAAGTCAAAGCCCTCGTTGCTGCTGGCAAGAAGGTTGTTGTCAGTATGGGAGATGTTGCCGCTTCTGGTGGTTATTATGTCTCTGCTCCAGCCAACTACATATTTGCCAATGCAGGTACGCTCACAGGATCTATTGGTGTCATCACGAGTTTGATGGATTATCAATCAGTGCTCGAGAAGATAGGTGTGCAATACAAAGTCTTCAAGAGCGGGCGCTTCAAAGATATGGGCGCTGGTTATCGTGATATGACAAAAGAAGAAAAAGAGCTCTTTGATCGCATAGTCATGGGGGCCTGGGACCAGTTCGTAGGTGCTGTTGCTGATGGACGTATCATTGAAGAGAATGATGAACGTGATGGTCGTAAACGTGTGATCACCTCTCGCGACAAACTGCGTGACGAGTTGTGTCAGGGCCAAATCTTCATCGGTAGCGATGCCAAAGAAAAAGGACTCGTTGATGAATTGGGTTCATTCCACGACGCAATTGAGAAATGTGGTGAACTCTGTGGTTTGGGAAAAAATCCTCATTTGATCCGCACATCCAAGATGACTGGTTTTGAGAAATTCTTTGAGATGTTTGGTGCCAGTCGAAAAGGTTTCGATCCAATGAAAGCACTATTACGTGGCGGCACATTGCCACCGCTGCTTTATCTCTATGTGCCAGGAAAGTGAGCTGAACAGTGCGAATTGGTGAAACAATATTATCGACTCTGGCTCATCCGTCATTGGTGGCACGCCAAGTAATGAAAAGTGAGCCTTTTGTGGCTACTGTCATTGTGTTGTGTCTTGCCACAGGCAGCTGTGCAATCAATGAACTGCTCATCTGTCGTGCCGCTGCAGGGTACAAAGCATCTGTAGGATTTGTCATTTGGGGATTCATGCTCAATATGGCACTTACGTTCATCATCACTGTGGGAGGCATTGTTTTCCTCTCCTTTTTCCTACATATATTGGGAGCGCAGCCACCTGTCGGTAGGCTGATTTGGGTTGTCCCCCTGAGCTTGGCTCCCTGGATGTTTGCCACACCTTTAGGGCTAGTTGCAGCAAGTGTGGGCGGTGGTCTGGGAGTAGGATTGACAGTACCAGGTTATGTCATCCTCTTCTTTTGGAGTCTTATTGTCCTCGTGCAAATGGTTGCTGAAGTTGCCAAAACGGACGTTCTGAGAGCATTATTGGCTGTGTCCATGTCAATTGGTGCCGCAATTGTATTGATGTGGGCAATCTCAATGACGGCTTTCTTTTCGGGCTTTAGCTTTCTCGTTGCACTAACACCGCCCATAGCTTGAACTAGTCGGCGGTAACAGCCATTTCATATCGACGAAGGCGCTGAACAAAGGACCTATTGTTTGGTGCCAAACTCACTGCTTCTGCTTGAGTTTCTACAGCGTCTTCTGCTTTGCCCATAGCAAATTGGGTTTTAGCCAAGGTGTCGAGATAATTGGCTCGTTTTCCCTTTGTTAGCTTCACTGCCTTTTCTGCAAAAGACAAAGCGTCTTTGGAGTTTCGCAGCTTTCGTGGTCTTACTGTGACCAATACCCAGGCAAGACCGTTAAGGTAGAGTGCTTTTCTGGGTGCCAACTTGATTGCCTGACGCATATCCTTGATACAACTGAGCGGTTCATTGAGCTTTTTTCGAGCTTTTCCTCGCCAATAAAAGGCTTCAGCTCTTCGAGAAGTTGATTCCCTTGTGTCGTTGATAACTCGTGTGAGCAGAGAAACAGTCTTCTGGGGGCTTTTAGCAATAAAACGTCTTGCCCGACGGATGGAGATTGGTTGCTTTTTAGGTTTATCAACCTTTTTGGGAGCCGTCTTTATCTGTTTTTTCGGAGGAACGGCTGCTATCAGTACAGGCTTCTTCAGTAAAGTCATCAGAGGTCTAACGAAAGCCAATCGAGGCTTGGACTGAACACAATCAATCGCAGTTCTAGCAACTTCTCCAACGAGAGCTGCTTCAGTTGGAATGTCTGGGAGGCAACCAGGACAGTCATCTGTCAAACTGGCTTGAGCGATGGTCATCCTGCGATTTGTTGAGATTGAGTTTTTTTTCAATCCAATAAATGGATCTATTTCGAAGTTGGGGCTCTTTACTGAGACCACGAGAGAACCATCATTGAGGCGATAATTGGACTGTCCACTCTCTTTGCCCGATGACTGGGAAGTCTCAAATCCATAAAAGACCGAGAAAGCGATGATACATAAAATCAGTAATCTCAGTGGTGTAATTGTCATTTTTATACTCTACTCATAATATTTGATTATAGTCATATAAAGTTTCGTCCAAAGAGACTAGTCAAATGAGCAGAAGATTGTGTAGGACATTTAAGTCTCAGCCTCTTATCGTTGATAATAATGCTGATTTGTCCAGCTCATCGTCCTATATTAATAGAGCCAGTGTCAATTTGAGACAAACCTGCCAGGACTATTATGTCCAGGATTAAAAAGTCATAAGGCAGAGGGTGGGGAAATAGTGTAGCTGTGAGTCCTTGTTGGTAAGGCTTTAGGCTTTTGCTTATTAGTTTCGATAGTTTTGGCTTGAATATTGCATTGCTTCGCTTTGGAATGGGCCTCGACCCCACCGATGCAACCCCCCTCATCGGTCCTCGGGGTCCATTCCTCTTTTTATCGCTACATTAGGTAGGACAAGAAGTTCCTATTACAATTCAGTTGAAACGATAGCCCAAAACCATGTAAACTACATGGGTAGCCAGATGGCGCAAGTGCAGTCTGGCACTAGTTAATCTTCGTTTTGTTGTTCCCATTTGCCGGTTTTTTTTACTCTTGTTTTGTTGGTTCCACTTTTTTGAGAGAGTCCCTTGCGCATAGCAATGGACTCTCTTTTCTTTTGCCAAAAAATTACCCCTCTCACAAAAGAGAGGGGTAACTAGTCGACTTAGAAATCTTAGCGCAAGCCGGCTGCTTTTTTAGCTTCTGCAAAGTTAGCTCTTACTTTGGTGAAACCTTTCAAAGAGCTGTTCCGGCCAGCCATTGTCATTCGGCGAGAAAGTTTCTTTGTCAATCCACCAAGAAGCACCTCTGCTTCGTCTTTGGATACAGACTTGAGGAATTTTGTGTATTCATCCATCTTGGCGCCATCGTTTTCGAGACTATCGCTAATCTCGTTGAAGAGAGCATCTTCAATTGCTGAGCATTCAGAAGTCACTTTGGTGAACTGAGGATCCAAAGCAGCAAGTTTGTCTTTTTCAAGGCTTTGCATCCATAGGCCCATTGTGTGGCAGTGACCACGATACTGAGTGAAGGTCTTCAGTTTTTCATTCAAATCAGCGTGGGACTCGAAGAGTTCAACCCAACCGTCACCAAGGCCTTTGAAGTTCTGTGGAGGTGCTGGTTGGTTGCTGTCTTCAGCTTCTTCTTCATTGTCTGTGTCGACAGGTTTGAAATCGAAATTGTCCATCCAGCCTCGAGAGGCTCTAGTGGAAGGAGCATAAATCTTTGAAGCTTTAGCAGCTGGAATAATGCCACCACCAGGCTGATTGAGTGCCGCGAGAGCATCTCTAATTTTCTGGAGGATTGCAACGAACTTGTCCCAGATCTTCTTCAGCTGATTGGGAATCCACATTACGATTTCTTTTAAGGCAGCATAAACAGCTTTGGAGTTGGCCAGAGCATGGTCACCAACTACTTGGATGTTTTGCTCGTAGGCAGTGAAAGCTTCCATTATCTTGCCGTCTTTTAAGGCAGCATTAACAGCATCGCCTGTGGCGAGCATATCGGCGTTGTAGTCTTCTACGGCTTTACCAACGGCGGCCCAAAAATTACCAAATACACCTGCCTGCGCACAGGGCGCAAACAATAGTGCCAACATAACCAACCCGGCAACAGTGACTCTTTTCATCTTATTATTCCTTTCTTGAATTCTATTCAATCTTGAACAGACATAATAAACGAAGATACAGCTTCTGACTGTTCGCCACCGTCGAGGCTGTGGCCATTGACGGAGCGCAGTGCAGTGCGAATGATGTCAGCAGAGCCTTCATCACCAGCAGCTTTGGTCAGAGCATTAAATACGGCTTCAGTGTCGCCAGTAGAAAGAGCACTATTGATGTCGCGCTCAATGACTTCTCTCATTGCGCCAACTTCATCAGAGAGGAAGTTAATGCGAGAAGTTACTGACTCTTTGTGTTCGTCTTCCATAGAAGATACGACTTCAATCAGTTCTCCCAAGCGTTGCTTGTACTGACTGTATGTACCAAGCTTCTCAGAGAAGTCTGAGGAACTGGAGAAGTTTCGAATGAAAGGTGTATGAGTGGCTGAAGCTTTAGGTGCTGCAGGCTCATCTTCAAAATCGTCATCTTCAGGGAATGGATCGTCACTGAGTTCACCACTTGCAGTTTCTTCAGCTGGTGGTTGTTCTTCAGCGGGAGGCTGCTCAGCAGGAGGTTGTTCCTCGGCAGGTGGTTCTTCTGCAGGAGGTTGTTCTTCAGCAGGAGGATCTTGTGCCGGAGGTTCTTCTGCGGGTGGCTCTTCTGCGGGTGGCTCTTCTGCAGGAGGCTCTTCTGCAGGAGGATCTTGAGCTGGAGGTGGTGGAGTCGGCTGTGAACCGCCACCAGAAGAGTTGTTACCGTTGCAGAACTTGTCGCGAAGTTTCAAAATTGCATCTACGATTTTGTCCCACAGAGCTTTGATGGCTTTGGGAATGGACTGGACGAGTTCTTTCAAGGCAACACCAAGAGCTTTAGAGTCAGCCAAGGCGTCATCACCAGTTTTTTGGATACCGGCTAAATAGTTGTCGAAAACTGCGTTTGGATCTTTGTTCTTGATGGCTTCATTGACTTGGTCACCCGTGGCAAGAACGTTTGTGTTGTAATTGTTTACTGCATTACCGACGTTGTTCCAGAAGTTGTTCCACGCGTTTGCATGCACACAACCAACGGTGAGAAGCGTGATTAACACTGCTGTTAGCAGGTTTCGAACTAATCCTCTATTCATGCTGTTTCCCTTTCGCATGCGCTGTCGTCACTGAAACATTTAGCCCCAGTTTTGAAATAAGTATAGAAATAAGGAAAAAAGTGTCAACCCACCCTTACTTTTAGACACTAATGAAATAGAACGAGTGTTAGTATTAGAATCCCTTGGGGGGTCTTCAAGATAGTATTCCCCTAGAACGTTTGGAAGGTGGAGTTCATGAGCCAACGGAAACAGCTATATCTACTCATTTTTATCCTCATTGGTGCATTCGCTTTCTCTCCTGCCCAACTGAGAGCCCAGGATGACGAAGTCGTCTACGAAGAGGCTTCGGGCGAAGAAGAGTATGTTGACGAAGAAACAGGTGAAGAAACTGGTGAAGAAGAGGCAACTGAGGAAGAGGCCACTCCAACGGGAGAAACCATTCCTGGTCCAGAATTCAAACCAAAAGTCGTTCGCGGTAGTGCCGTGACGTTATTGAACGAAGGATTGCTGCTAGTCACTGGTGGTCGTGATGAAGAGGGTTATGCGACAAAGTTCGCAGCTCTTTATGATCCCAATCTCGAAGGCGAAGAAGGCGACTTTGGTGAGTTGCTGGCCACACTGGCGTTGAACAAGGCTAGGGCCTATCACACATCCTACCTCTTAGCCGATGGCAGAGTCCTTGTTTCAGGCGGAAGAGATTTTGATGGTGCTATTACCGTTTCAGCAGAGATTTTTGATCCAAAGAGCAGAAGTTTTGCAGCTGTGTCCGATATGGCTCTACCCAGAGCAAAACACAGTTATGTGGAATACTCCCCAGGAAAGGTTTTAGTAGCGGGTGGAAAAAGTGATGATGGCCTTGTCTTGGAAGTCGAGACATTTGATGTTGACGAGAACAAGACCACACTCGGTGGCTCAATGCAAAAAGGCCGGATTTCGCCAGTGTTGATACCTGTGGCTAACGGTGCCAAAGTGATTATCGCTGGTGGCGGTAGGACGACAGAGATATATAACCTTTCGTCAACAAGCTCGACACTAAAAGGTGCCCTCAACGAGGGATTCTCACCTACCAGAGGTCAGCTCAATGGCGATGGAAGCATTTGGCTTTTTGATAACAAGGGTGCAGGGTTTGCACTTGCAGCACCGGCCTATACGACCTTTGCTCCCCTTAGTGCCGCACAACTCAAAGCTGCTGCAACACTAAACATGTTGGCATGGGATTTCAAGGTAGCTGTTGATAAAAAGAGTGGTCAAGTAGTGGCAGCTGGCGCCGCAGGTGAGTTTGCTGGCGAGGCTCTAACTGGTGCTTTGGCCAATGCTCGCTCGCTAATAACTCCAGTGTTGCCTACAGCAGCTTCGAGTGGAACAATTCGTCCACAAGTGAAATGGCTGGCAAACACTATTCGATACGGTTTGGAGAACAGCGGGACTGCAGAAGCTGCGATGCGTGAAGTCGCTTTGTTGAGAGCACTGAAGAGACTCACGAATAAAGAAGTGCAAATTCTTGAAGAAGCAATTGAAGAGACCATCGCAGAAAACATTAGACCAGAGATGATCGGGGAAGATGACACCCCATGGTTCTCAACAGCCGTAGAAACAACAGACTGGCTGGTCGGGCAAACTTCACTGCGAAGACTCAGCGAAAAATCTCTACCGAGACTTCTCATGGCGCCTTTACGTCAGCTCGTTGGCCCTGACAGTCAACCCACAGCAAAAGACGTGCAGGGTATGGTCGCTCTGTTAGCCAAACACAAAGCATTCGCAACTTACCTGGAGCCAATTTTGGCAACCCTTGTTGCACATATTGCTTCAGCTGATTCCACGCTACTCAAGGGAATCACATTACCAGAGACGTTGGCTCCATTTGGTAGGGGGGAGCAAAAACCTGCTCCAATGCCATACCTGCTTTTCACAGATGAAAAAATTCTCTTGGAAGAAGGTCAAGAAGTAGCCCTCGATATGACTGCAGAAACTGTAACTGGGCAAGAGATTGCTTTGACAGCCGATGTTGTTCAACTACCAGAGAATATTGGCGAATTCACCGAAGATGGCAGTTTCCGAGCAAGTGCAATCGGTGCTGGACCAGCAGTTGTTAGTGCTGGGCATTTACAGAGCAATATGTGGATTTCCGTAGTTCCGAGCGGTGTAATTGCAGCTGAAGAGTTGGCCCTCGCCGATAGTGGTAGTGAAGAAGGCAGCGAAGAAGGAACCGGTGAAGAAGAGGTCGTTGACGAAGGCACTGGTGAGGAAGAATACGTTGACGAAGGCACTGGTGAAGAAGAAACCGGCGACGAAGGCACTGGTGAAGAGGAGTACGTCGACGAAGAAGGTACTGGTGAAGAAGAGTACGTTGATGAAGGTACCGGTGAAGAAGAATACACTGAAGAAGAATACGTCGATGAAGGTACCGGTGAAGAAGAATACGTAGACGAAGGCACTGGTGAAGAAGAGTACGTCGATGAAGGTACCGGTGAAGAAGAATACGTAGACGAAGGCACTGGTGAAG
>CAZXTJ010000075.1:0-5429 GCA_964643655.1 uncultured bacterium | reverse complement strand
AAGAGTACGTCGATGAAGGTACCGGTGAAGAAGAATACATTGACGAAGGCACTGGCGAAGAAGTCGTCGATGAAGGCACTGGCGAAGAAGTTGACGAAGGTACTGGCGAAGAGCCTGTAGCCACATTGAAACCAGGAGAGAATAACGCCACAGCTAAGCCCACATTGGTGGCTACATTGATTCCGACAAGGCGACCCGTCGTTGTAGCCACCCTTAAACCTAATATCGCAACACTAAAACCTGGTTTGGTTACTGGCGTTGCTGTTGCTAGTGGAGTGGCTGTTGCAGCTGGTGTAAAAGATGTCATTGTTAGGGCGAAGTCGCCTTCTGACACCATAAAGCCACTGATTACAGCTATGAATGCCAAAAACCTAAATGGTTTGAAAACACATTTCGATCCTGACTCTTGGGAATATTATGGCCCTCTATTCAAAAAGAACGCTGCATTGTTACAAACAATGGCTAAGGCTATTGCTCAGGCAAAACCATCACGAACCGTATCACGAGCTGTTGCTGGTGATGTTATTGAATACAAAGGTTCTGCTGTCGTTGGTGGTCGAACGCTCAGAGTCAGAATTATTATGAGTCTTGGCGAAGACGGCAAATGGCGCATTGTCAGCATGTAATTTAGAAAAAACGAATCTTTATAGAGTTTGAAGGTACAAATAGATATGAATAGGAAAAATATTGGACTAATGCAGGTTCGGCGGGAGGATTGTCCATGTTCATTTTGAAAAGATTGTTACTCGGATTATTGGTGTTGTCAGTTTTTACCAATGTTTCGTTTGCTGCTCGTGCGTTGCCGACAGAGATAGATGCTGTTGTAAAGGACGGACGCGCGCGAACTATCCTTATGCGCAGGCCGGCTGTCGCGAAAGTACTCGCACCTCTGTTCAAAAATCAGAGCTTTGTTAGTCAGTTCCGTACTCTAGACGTTTTTCAACAACGACGATTGTTCCGCAAGTCTCAGCGAAGAGCTCGCTTTTTGAACAACTTGGTTCGTAATCATCGCTCGACGATGATGCGCCATGGGTTCTTTCGCAACAGTACGAGTCTCTTTTCTCAGCTCTCTGGAGCTGGGACTTCATCTAGTGTTGTTACTGCTACCAAACCACCCATTGCTGCAACAAAAATCCCCTCAACACCAATTGCCACCATCAAGCCACCTATTGGTATTCGCCCACCAATCAAACCTGGGTTCCGACCAGGTGGACTTGCTCGTGTATTCAGACCCTATGGGATTTCCCCATCCTTGGCTGCTCTTGTTGAGAAAAACACTGAGGCGGCAATGACATGGCGTAAGGGATTAGCTCCTTCATCTAGATTTCGTCGATATTTCCAAAGATTGTCTACTGGCCAGCGGAACTCCTATATCAAAAGTTCTCTGAGTAACAAAGAACACTTGAAGATGGTTTTGGCTAATCCATCACGCGCCTATATTTTGGCTCGCAAAATGGGTGCTGGAAAACCCGTCTCAACTTTGGGATCAACCAAGCCGGGCATAAAGATTCCGGGCAGAGGTATCAAACCAGGTTCGAAACGTCCTCTCATTCCAGTACGCCGCCCAGTCAAGCCTGGAGCGAGTGTTCGTAAACCAGGTACTCCAAGAATTCCTACTCGTCGTCCTGTCAAACCAGGCATCAAACCTAGAACTCCCAGGATTCCTATTCGAAAACCAGGAACGACCAAAATCCCAACACGTCGTCCTATCAAACCAAGTGTTCGCAAGCCTATTCGGCCCAAAATCCCCACGCGTCGTCCAATCAAGCCGTCAGTGCGTAAGCCAGTGCGCCCGAAGATACCAACGCGCAGACCTCGCATTCCGACTCGCAAGCCTGCTGTTCGCAAACCGGTGAAACCGCGTGTTCCAACTCGTAGACCGCGTATTCCAACTCGCAAACCTGCTGCACGCAAACCGGTGAAGCCACGAATTCCAACTCGCAAACCGACTGTCCGCAAGCCTGTTAAACCGCGAATTCCAACCCGCAAACCAACAGTCCGCAAACCAGTCCGCAAACCAGTTCGCAAGCCGGTTCGCAAGCCGGTTCGCAAGCCGGTTCGCAAGCCGGTTCGCAAACCAGTTCGCAAGCCTGTCGTTCGTAAACCGGTACGCAAGCCTGTTCGTAAACCTGTCGTTCGCAAACCGGTACGTAAACCCGTTCGTAAACCCGTTCGTAAACCAGTTGTGAAAAAGCCTGCTCCCAAAAAACCTGCAGCAAGGAAGCCAGTAAGTAAACTTGGTCGTTCGCTAAAGAGGTCAGGCATTAAGCGCTAATAAGCGCTTTGCTTGACTCAGCTGGTTATGCTGGCTATAGTCCCTCGGTTAGTTTTCTAACGGAGGGACTATCGTGCAAACAGACTTTAATATGGTGCTTGTTACTGAGGACGAGCGTTTTTTGGCTAGTGTTTGCCATTTAGCCGTTTTAGGTAGCCTATTCATGGGACCTCTCTGTGCTCTCATACCCGCATATTTTTGGTATCGTGAACATCAAAGAGGAGCAAAGGGATCTGCCTTTCTGACTTTCCATGCTGCCCAAGCAACGATTTTTCAGGGAATAGGTGTCACAGGCCTAACTCTTTTTGCGTTCTTTACATTCCTGCTTTGTTTCCTCGTTGTAGGACTACTTCTGATTCCCGTGGTCATCATCTTGGGCGTTGGACTTTACGTCTATGGCGTTTTTGTCGGCGTGAAAGTGTGGCAAGGTGAAAATATGAAGTATTACATCATTGGAGATGAATTGACTCGCAGGATTCCGCGATAATCACTGATGTAAGTCTCCAGTAACAATCCTTATTGCCCGTCCAACAACTTGGCAGTTGACTCTTTCCGTCGTACCACAAAAGTCACCATCTATCTGTAGAGGTACAGGACCGTTTTTACTCACTAAATTGACCTGGTAACCTCGGGCCGTGCGGTTGGCTTTGGGGCGTAAGCCCATAAAGGATGAAGCGTAAAGAGCTGTCATTTCGACTCTGTTCAGCTTGTAAACGACGGAGTGTATCAAACCATCATCGAGCTTGGCATCGGGCACTATGGTCACACCAGCTCCATAATATTTGCTCTTACTAACAACAACGAATGTGGAGTTGTCGGCCCATACCTGTCTGGCATCGACAGCTACACGAACTTTCTGTTCGTAATATTCACCAGTAACGTTTTTTAGAGCTGGAATGACATAACCAAGAAGGCCTCGGCCCTTTCGCTGACCAGCCATTTTGGCGCACCAGCCAACGGAAGCGAATAGCGCCAGCTGAGGTTCGTCTATGCAATCAGCAGACACTTTAATGAGGTCAATCGTCTGAGTTTTGCCGCCAGAGAGTATTTCATAGAGCGCTTCTTCGTCTGGAGGGCTCAGTGCTCCAACTGGGCCTGGTTTAATCATGGAGAAAGCAAAAGCGGCAGCGTTTCCCGTGCCAAAAGGTATGTATCCAACGGTTACATCTTTGGGCTGAATGACATTCATTCCGTCGTGTAAGGTGCCGTCTCCTCCGGCAAAAACAACGAGGTCGTCGTCGCGTGTTTCTGTATCGACGAGTTCCATGAACTCCTCAGCCGATTTTGTTTCAGGACCAATGACTATGCCGCCCAGGCGCTCAGCCAGCCTTTTCAACATAGCGTGGCGCTTTTCTGTCAATCCGCCACATGCTGCTGGATTGGCAAAAATGCTCAGTCTTCTTGCTGCCTTCACCATAAGCCTCTCTGTCTCATGTTTGGATTATATTGTTTTCCACAGTGGAGGGGAAACGTTTTCCCTTTCAACTGATTGCCTTGCGGCACTCCTCTGACGCCGATTAAAATCAGGAGTACAAAACACGCAAGATGACGGAGGCGTTATGAGTAGTATTGAACATGCCATTATCCGTGGAGTTCCACTCTTTGCCAAATTGGACGACGCTGAGATTGAACGTTTGGCTGAGATTATTACCGTGCGAGGTTGTCTCGCTGGCATTCCACTTTTTGAAGCAGGAGAAGTCTCTGACGCTTTTTACATCATTTCACGTGGTTCTATTCGTATCAAACTACCGCAGAAACCTGATCAGAAAATAATTTTGCAGCGTGGTGACTTTTTTGGTGAGATGGGTGTCGTTCGTGGCACCAAGCGCAGTGCAGATGCAATTGTCGAGGAAGATTCCGTCCTCCTCGAGATCAAGAAGGACGACTTTGACAATCTGATGGCGCTAGACGCCGACATTGCTGAAAAGATTGTCTCTGCCTTCATTGACCGTTGTAATGCAATGACTGCTCCGGAAACGGAAGCCAAAGCCGAGAAAACGGGCTATGTGCCTGCAGACAGGGCCTGTAGAGTCGTGACCATATTCAGTCCCTCTGGAGGTGGCGGAGCAACGACTATGGCCGTCAATATGGCTGTGAAGACGAGGCAATACACTGGAAAACGAGTTCTAGTCGTTGATGCTGACTTGCAGTTGGGGACCCTACACATGGCCCTCAATTCTCAGAAAGGACCTGACACTACAGGAGTTTTCAACGAGAGCGAAATCAGCGGCTTCACCATCGAAAAGTACCGTCGTCAGCTTCACTACGGAATTGATATCATTCCCAGCCCAATGCGTGCTTATGAAGAGCATTCACTGAATCCTGCAGTTTGGCGTTCTTTGGTGAACAACGCCTCTAGCATGTATGACTATTTGTTCATTGATACATGCTCTGAGTTGTCAGAACTGAATTTGAGCCTCTTTGAGTTGTCTGATGACATATTGTTCTTGCTGGCTCCAGAAGTCATTTCTGTCAAACGAGTAGTCATGGCATGGGATTTCCTCAACAGGAAAAATTTCCCAACTGAGCGCATCAAACTCGTTCTCAATCGTTTTCGCAAAGAAAGTATGGTCAAAGCAGAGGACTTGGAAGAACGGTTTGGTAAACGTATCTTTGGCCGTATCAGCCTTGAACCAGCTCCCTGTATCGATGCTCTCAACGAAGGAACGCCAGTTGTCAAGAGAGCCCCGCGCTCACAAGTGGCAATTGATATGAGCAGAGCGATAAGGCAACTGTTGTGTTTGCCTGCCACTAAAGAGGAGCAAGCTCAACAGCAGTCTTTCTCTTTGTGGAACATCTTTGGATAAAAGAGCTTCAAGACTCCTTTAGCCATTCTCCAAGAAGTTTACGGCTTGTCACATGGGTGATATTTCTTCATAATTTTAGGCAGAATGGAGGGCTATGTCTGCGTCCAAACGTGAATTGCTCATTTCTCTGCGTGACGGAAGTTCACGCACTCGCTGCCTTGCTTTGAAGAAACTTCGCAATGTAGCCCTAGATGTTGATTTGCAAGATGCCGTTGTTCACCTCTATCGCAACGACCAGCGCGGCATCAATCGTATTGAAGCTCTCAACGTGCTCAAGGGTACATGGCCTGCAGAAGAGGCTGTGAAAATCTTCTCTGAGGCTTTTACAGCCGAGCATTTCATTGCAG
>CAZXTJ010000074.1:0-19220 GCA_964643655.1 uncultured bacterium | reverse complement strand
GAAACTCACAAAATACTAGTAGAAATGACCTCTACTGAAAACACACAAACAAGTGAGGATTTGAGTTTTTCAGGATTTGAGTTGATTGATTGAGTTCTCCTTGCTCTAAACCACCGAACTGTGCTCTGCTGATAGAGTGCGTTACGGTGTCTGCAGAGAGGGGTACACAATGTACAAGGAGCTCATCAAAAACATCCTTGAAAAGGCCAATCATATTGGATACTTGGCCACAATCGATGACGGTGCTCCTCGTGTGCGTCCCATCGACATGTATATAGGTAGCGATGACTCATTTTTGACTGCAACATTTTCTAACTCCAACAAGTTGAAGCAACTCAAAAAATGTGACTTGGCAGAAATTTGTTTCAGTGACGGCAATGACCAACTCGTCCGGATCTCAGGTCACATGATAATAATTGCGGACGTAAACACCAAAACTGAGTTTGCCTCACTCAATCCACATGTAAACAATGATTTTCAGGGCATCGACGATCCTTATTACACTTTGTTAAAACTAGAACCGACCAAGGTAGAAGTAGTTAAATCAGGTAGCCACGAGTGCATCGAAGTAGAGTGGTAACAGCCATGAACTTCAAAATTTACTTGCTCATCTTCCTTCTCCTGCTGTCATCGACTTCAGTATTGGCGGCTTCAAAAGGAGTAAAAAATTACAGGCAAGGATTTGCATATTTCAAAAAGGGCCAAACTGAGAATGCAATTTTGTCGTGGCGTAAAGCTCTCAAACAACGGAAAGCGCTCTCCAAAAGACAACTTTTGAAGTTGTTCCTTGGTTTGTCAAGAGCATACGAAAACATTGGTCAGCAACAGAAAGCCCTCAAGACAATAGCTTGGGCCAAGAAGTTAGCACCAAATAATAAAGTCGTAAAGAAAGCGGAAAAGAGGCTCAGGGGGGTATCAGTTAGCGATGCTCTCGAGATGTTAGAGACTGCACTGTTGATGGAAAAAGCGACAACTGGTGCAGGTCTCGACTCATTCAAAGAAGCTGCAGCAGCTTTTCGTAAAGCCATCAAACAGAAAAAGGATCTCTCCCGTGCTCACTATGGTTTGGGAACTTGCCTACTCTATCTCAACGATAATCTTGCAGAAGCGGAAAAACATCTATTGTTGAGCCATCGAATGAATGTTAGCGACATTGAATGCAATTGGCGCTTGGCTCAATTGTACAAACGAAAGAAGCTGCCAGCCAAGGAGCTAGAGCATCTGAACAAATGTTTGAACTCAGGCTCCTCGACTCCTCAACTTCACGTAGCACTAGCCTGTGCCTATGGGCAGAGAAACCAGCCCAAAGATCACCCAAAGATATTGGGAAACGCCCAGAAATCAATAGACTTCGATCCGAGTTATGGACATTCCATCGTGAACGAAGTTGTTGATGAAGGCGTTAAATCAAAAATCCTCGAAATGATCAAAAAGGCTGAAGCCGCCCAGAGAGAAAGAGACAAAAAACAAGAAAAAGTACTCATCGTCAAATATTTTGGTTCCCCCACCTGACCTCCCTGTAACTATATCAAGCCAGGTCTGGCTGAAGTGCAGAGCAAACTTGCAGCAGAGGGCATCGAGTACCAAGAAAGCAAAGAATACAGCAAATATGGCATCAGGGGAATTCCAGCAATGGTTGTAACAGACGGAGATGGAAACTTGTTGGGCCGTATCGACGGCTTGGCAAGCCTTCATCGAGCAGGCAAGCTAGCTGAAATAGTCAGCCAAAAGGCAGCAAGTTACTGGTAAACTTACCGTCTTTATTTTTTGCTTTCGCAACCCTCTTGTGTTATGTTGCAAAACTTATTTTTGCAACAATGTTTCACAGGAAGGACTTTTCGCAATGATCAACAGAGTCGACTTGTCGAGCCACCATAAGGAACCCTTTGCAACTCCTGCTCCTTTGGGTCTTTTGGGACTTGCCATTGGCTGTGCTGCTTTGACTCCAATTGCATTTGGTTACGGCCTCACTGCAGAAGGCTTAAAACCTGCGGCTATTCTTGCGCTCATGTTTGGTGCTGGCTGTCAGTTCCTGGCGGGTTTTATGGAAATGCGGAACGGCAATGGATTTGGTGGTGTCATATTCACACTATTCTCCTTCTTGTGGGTTTTTAATGCAGCTGAACTTTGGTTGGCCGCCTCTGGATTTTTCATCGCCCACAGCATCAAAATTGCGCTAGAAGTAGCTGTGTTAATCATCTTGATACCATTGACTTTTGGTTTTGGTTACTTTTCCAAACTAATGTTCTGGTTCCTCGTAAACATAGATGTCTTGTTCATCTGCAAGATAGTCGCTGCTGTTCTACATACCCAAGCACTGCAATATCCAATTGCCATTTTGACAGTATCTCTTGGTTTGATAGCCATTTGGATTGCTTTGGCGACTATCATTAATCCCCTCGTTGGGCGACAAGTTTTCCGGGTTGCAGGTCCATTGTTTTTTGTTCAGAAACAAAGTTTTGACTTTTCAACTCGTCAAACGATCTTTGAAATCCTTTACGGACAGTGGAAGGAAAACGCTTTTATTGAATTGGATTTTTCCTCTTTATCGGAAGCTGTAAAAGACAAACTTGGTGAACGAAAAATCCTTCCCGACATCTTTTACCTATGGGAGTTTGGTTATTTGACTGTCACCAAACAAGAAGATGAAGTCCGCTCCTGTCGACTCACAGCTGCAGGTGTGGATCTTTATGAGCAACTCGTGCTGAGGAAGTATCAGATCTGAGTTGATACTCTTCCAAAGAGAGTATGCTAATCCGAGTTCCGAGATACCCAAATGCCCCCTTTTCGCCAACGTTTCATAAAGGCTTTATGGTCGAGCTTCACGACACCTTCCAAGGGATCCCCCAGAATGACGAATTCATCATTGATTCCTGTGACTGCAACAAAGTGGTCAGAAAAAAATGAGAGTTCGACCGTTGCCAGGAAGGGTAGCTTTCTTCGCAGTTCATCAACGTTCTCCAAATGAATCACTTTGCAGACAATTCCTTTGTCTCCATACTTTTTGTTTAGAGCCCAAGCCAACTCACATGGCGAAGTACCGCCAATGGGATTTGTGCGAGCTTCAATGGCTAGTTGACCTTCCGTCGCCTTCAGTCCAAAGCTTCGTAACACTGTTGCCGCTGCTGCAGGACCACAGGTGTGACTAGTGTTCTGAATGCAAACGGCATGAGCATCCCAGGTGTCATCAAGACCTCTGTAGAACCCTTTGCATAATGCGGGAAGGAGAAAGGGAGCAAGATGATAAATGGCCATCAGAAAAACGAAGGCGTAGACTGCCCTTCGTTTCCGAGCAAGATCCAAGAGTGGAGTGACTGCTAAAAAGAGAACCATAATGAAAAACACACGGATGACACCAGCAAGTCTGCTTTGGAGGACAGAGGAGAGTGTAGAACCATAACTGACAGAAGGATCAAGTCTTCCTGCCACCAGTGCCCAGATAGATAGTAGGGGAATCATGTAGGCCAAATGCCACGCCTTGTTTTTTACGGTGGAAAGACGCCAGCCTAAATAGCCTCCAGCACTTATGACCAATGCAACAACTGCAGTTTCTATCCATACCATAGTGCTTCACTTTAACTATGCTTGGATATCCGTGTCTATCAGTCATCGAGAACACTACGTAGTTTTTTTACTAACTCGACTCCACGAAATGGCTTGGCTATGAAGTTGGTACCTGGAGCCAACACACCATGTTTAACGATGGCATCATCAGTGTATCCCGACATATAGAGAACCTTAACTTCTGGTCGACTCTTGAGAAGTTCATCAGCAAACTCTCTCCCGCTCATTCCAGGCATTACGACGTCAGTCAGAACTAGGTCTATTTTTTCACTGTATTCGTTACAGAGCTCTAGTGCTTCAGCTCCACTGCTTGCTTCCAAAACCAAATAACCTCGCGATGAGATTATTCTTGCAGCAAGTCTGCGAACAACTTTTTCATCTTCCACAACGAGAACTGTTTCGTTGCCTTCCACTCGAGATGTCTCGGTTTTTTTAGCTGGAGTACTTTTCTTTCCTTCGACTCGTGGTAGAAAGATGGTGAAAGTTGTGCCAATTCCTTTTTCGCTCTCAACACTTATTCCACCACCACTTTGTCTGACAATACCATAGACAGTGGAAAGCCCTAGCCCAGTACCTTGTCCCTTTTCTTTTGTGGTGAAGAATGGTTCAAATATGAGCTCTTTTAGCTCTTCATCCATCCCTTGACCATTGTCCTTTATTATCAATGCAACGAATGGAAGCTGTACATTTTCGTCTATGTCAGCAGCCTGTTCAGACGTTAGTTGAACATTCGCAGTCTCAATCGTAAGCTCTCCGCCAAGAGGCATTGCATCTCTTGCATTTACAGCCAAATTCATAATGACTTGTTCGATTTGCCCAGGATCTGCACTGATAGGTCCCAAGTTAGCTGCAAGTTTGACAAAGAGTTTGATGTCTTCGCCAATTAGTCTCTGCAGCAGTTTGGCCAGATTTTTTACCAAGTCATTCAAATCAATTACTTTGGGTTCCAAGATTTGCTTGCGACTAAAAGCAAGAAGTTGACGTGTCAAAAGAGAAGCTTTCTCCCCTGCTTCGATTATCTCGTGCAAATCTGAATACAAGGGTGAGTCTGCATTGACATCATCTGCAGCCAACTCGGCGTTGTTTACAATAGCCAACAAAAGATTATTGAAGTCATGAGCCACACCGCCCGCTAGTCGACCCACCGCCTCCATCTTTTGAGACTGAAGATATTGTTCTTCCAACAAGGCATGCTCTTTAGCCTGAATAAGACTGGTCAGTCGTGCATCGAGTACAGGCGCAATCTGGGCAGCAGAACTTTCCATGAGTTCTAGCTCAAGCGCATCAATCTTAGTCTTATCTCCTCCGACGACTATCTGCCCAATGATTCTATCGTGATGGACGAGAGGAACAGATATAAGTGTTGAAAGACGAACTGAAAACTCTGATAACTCAGTCTCACTATCTAGTATCAAAGTGCGCTTATCAGTGAGGGAAGACTCAAAGTAAGCTTCTAGCCTATCTGGTCTGAGAATTACATGTTCACTGCCATTGCTTCCTTGCCCTCTTTTGGAAGTATGGTAGGTAATGCAAATCAAATCGTCGTTGTCATCAAAATGTCCCAAATAACCAAAGTCACACTTCAAAGCACCGACGATGACCTCTAAAACCTTTGAGTAGGTGTTCTCTTGCTGCGACGTTAGAAACACGCTCGCAATTTCATTGTTCAGCTCTATACATCGCTGTTGGTGAGACATAGCTTCTTCAACCCTTCTTCGCTCGGTGATGTCTCTACCAATTGATATGATGAAGGCAGGTTCTCCAGCTTCGTCTCTTATGACAGATACCCGGTATTCAGTTGGGACCTTGTGCCCGTCTTTACAAATGAGCTCAAGCTCAATCGTACCGGCACCCTCAGCTAGCACTTTTTGGACAAAATCTGTGGCACGCAACATGTCCTCAGGTGAATAATATGATGCTGGCGCAGGTAAAGTAGCAATCTCTTCTTCCGAGTATCCACTTGCTTCCCTAAAAGCCTTATTCCATTGTAGAGCTTTGCCAGTTGATGGTTCGAATAGAAAGAAAGTGTCGAGTTGCGCATCAAGTGCTGTTGCAAGAAATTCTCTCTCATTTTCTAGGTTTGATTCTGCTTCTTTCTGTCTATACAACTCAAGCTGGACTTGGGCAGAAACGTCATCCAAAGCTACTACGACTTGTCGCTCACCTTTAACGCCAACCAAGGAAGTTGAGAGCAAAAAGTGGTGCAATACAGCCTCTTCATTCTCGTGAACGGTCAAATGGGCTGCTTTTTTGTATACACCCTTGCCTGAAGCAAAGGTATCCTCGATTGCCCTTCTGATCTGACACTTTCGGCATACCTTGCTACTGCCACAATAACCATTTGCCTTTTCTGCAGCGCATTCGAGAGCTTTTCCGACAGACTGACCTGTCAAATCAGCACCGTTGATATTGATGTCTTCGCAAGTCGCCTTGTTGGCCATTCTTATCTTGCCATTGGCGTCAACGCATAAAACACTGATAGGAAGACAGTCCAAAATCGCTTGATGAATTCCATTCAATCCATCAAGGTCAGCTTTTAGGCAAAACGCGTTGTTTTTCGTCTCGTTGTTTGCCATCGTCCCCCACAGCCGACAAATGCGAGTGTAGCTACAATAAAGCACATTAGTTGTTAGCAAAGACATGGTAGAGTGTCTGTATGAGTAAACAAAAGATTCCCGTGACAGCAGCTACTCGCTTCCTGAAACAATCAGACATCAAGTACGACACTCACCTATATAAATATGAAGATAAAAGTGGTGCTGCTGGAAGCGCTTTAGCACTGGGCGTTGATAATCACACAGTTATAAAAACTCTCGTTTTTCAAGATGATTCCAAAAAGCTACTCATTGTCTTGATGCATGGGGATTGTGAAGTATCAACAAAAAGCCTAGCCCGCCAGCTAAGAGTCAAATCAATCACTCCCTGTTCTCAGGACAATGCTTTTCGCTCTACGGGTTACAAATTCGGCGGAACTTCTCCATTTGGGACTAAAAAAAAACTGCCCATTTATTTTGAGGAAACAATCGTCGAGCTACCCATCATCTACATAAATGGTGGTAAACGTGGTTTTCTTATGAGCATGGAACCAAAGCAGGCTATGAACTTCCTGAAAGCTACTGCAGTAAATGTGGCGATCACGGATTAACTGACTGCAAGATCTTGCAATTTGAAATGCTTTAGCATTTTTATCCACAATTTTTGACTTCAGGTCTAGCCAAATGTAGCCACGGTCATTATCTTTTTCTTGGTGACCCTAGAAAACTGCACTTTATGAGAAATGATTATCCAGACCACCCAGCTGGTCCATTGGATCATTATCCTGATCCAAATATTGTGCTTGAGATACATCACAATCCTTTTAACTACTACATAGGTTGTGCATGTTGCGGGGCGCTCATATTCATGGGCTTACTCACAGGATTCGTCATGCCAAACTTGTGGCGTATGAGCTTGATTGTCTCCGCTCTCGCCATCCCATTGTATCTGTTCATTGATCATATGGAAAACCACAAGAAAGCCATCCTACGTCTCCGTCCCGATGGTGTTGAGTTTCCCCGCGATGGTTTGCCACCTCTACATTGGAACGACATATCTAGTATCGACATGGCTGTTGTCAATATGATTGGAAGAGGTGGTCCTCAGGATTACCTTGGCATTACCTTGCACCCCTATTGCCGTCCCAAGAATGCCTCGCCATTCATGTCCATTTTTGGCAAGTTGGCTATGACTTTGACCCAGTGGAGTTTTGACGTCATCTACCCAATGCACGATCTCGACCATCCAGTGCCTCATATTGTGATGGAAATGCGCGCCAGGGCTGAAGCGGCAGCAGTGCAACCACCCCAAGCACCTATGGGAGAGCAACCTATCCAACCCGGAGCCTGCGCTACAGCTCAAGCAACGGCAGGTGCAAGAGCCTCCATTGGCACAATGATTTTCAGTGGTTTGATGGGATTGTTTGGTTTCATCGTTTGCGCCAAACAGATAGAACGAATTGTAACGAAAGCGCAAGTTAAAGCCACTCAGTTATCCCCCGAAGCCGCCTTTCTAGTTGGCTGCGCTTTTGTCGCTGTTTGTTATTTCACCTGGCCTTCAGGTGACGATGACTAGGGCAATGACTGCTATTGCTCAAAAGAAGGTCGAAAGACTAATCACCTTCAGAAGGTACAACGACAGCAAATCCTACAAATCGCGTTCCATTGAGTGGCACCTTATTGGACAACAACTTGGCTCTAAAAGTAACTATATTCTTGCCCAATCTCAGGTCCTTCGCTGCCAGCGGTATGGATATTCGTAAACAATTTTCCACCCAATAGTGAATTTGACCAGGTTCCAGACCTATGGTCCGAAACAATGAATAAGGTTCTCCACCATTGAATGAGATTTGAACAGTACGATCATGGGTAAAAAAATGGGTATCAACTACCAGCCGAATTTTTGCTGGTGGCCACTTCCCTGTATGTGGCTTTTTGATCATCAACAATTCTCTTCGAATCTCCTGCCAGTCTGAGAGTCTTGCTTTGGCCAGTTTACTGCTGAAAGTTAGCCTGTTTGAGAAGTCAATAAACTTCTTTGGCTCAGCTTTGGCCCTTTTCACTTGCTCTGGACTATGTATCCACAGACAACGAAGTTTCCCAACGGAAGAATCTTCGTCTTTGATAGTTTTTTGGCAATTCACCCTACCAAGGACTTCTCCAGGCACTGGATTAGGATAGGATCTCGATCTTGCCAAATGACTTTGCTCCATATGCAACTGTGACAGTATTGGTTTCCAAGGAAGGTTGCGCCCTCCTCGATGGAGACTAGTTCTTTCCAACAAGAATATTGGCCAAAGAAAACGACAGCTCGGCGAATTGAGTAGGGTTGGATTTGGTAGCAGAACATCTCGCTGCCTTGTTAGCCATTCATCAAAGGAGCTGTCAAAACCAGCGTCAACCAGAACTCGCTCTGGTCGTTTCTTAGTTTTCGAGAGCTCATCGAGTAGATACAACAACCTACTATCTCTGAACTTTCGGATCTGGCGCACAGGTTTCAACAAGCGTGGTTTTAACAGGTGCTTCTTGCTGCTCTTGTTTGCATTGACCAATGCCACTTGAATATCATCTGTTATCGGCTTTGGCAATTCCACCTCAATGGAACTGACAGAAGATGTAATTTGATCATACCCTTTCTCTGGCAACAAAAGAGAAAAGGCTGTTGTTACCAATGAAGTACCAGCAGGAACCTTGCCTTCGATACGCAACCTTACTTTGTTAATGTCCAGCAACTGAACTTCTCGCAACTGAATAAATCCGTTACTGACATGTTCTGCTCCATCTTGTGTTCTAAAAAATGACCCAACAAGAACCAAACAGAGCAGAAAGAAAGCAGCAATGCCCCAAATTGGACTGCGATGTTTTTTGGGAAGAGCCTTCTGCTGCACAAGTGATTTTCGAGTCTTTTTAACAACTCGAGTTCTTGAGGGAAGCTGCATCTGTTCCGAACTTGTAAAATGTTTACGGAGAGTCTTGGCTACTTTGAGCGCAGACTCCGGACGCTCTGCACCTTTTTTAGACAACAAGGCAGAAACCAAATGGGCTAGCTCTTTGGGAACTCCTGGCGCAAGAGAACGAACAGATGGTGCTTGCTCGCGTAAGTGCTTGCTCAAAACTTCAGTCAAAACAGAACTGTCAAAGGGCAACTGACCCGTTAGCAGGCGAAACAATATGACACCAAGAGAGTAAAGATCAGTTGATGGGCTCAATTCGCCTGCAGATATCTGTTCGGGGGCCATATAGTGGGGCGTCCCTAAAACCATGCCTGTTCTAGTCAGCCTTTTTGGTGCAGTTATCGTTCGAGCAATTCCCCAATCGACAACCTTCACATTTGGTCCAACTCCTGAAGTATCGTCACAAGAAACTAGAATGTTTTCAGGCTTGAGATCTCGATGAATCAAACCTGCCTCATGGGCAGCCGACAAAGCCAAAGCTGTCTTTTCCAGAATCTGCAGACCAAGGGAAAGAGTTACACCTTCATTGAGGAGAGACTCCAGATTGTTTCCCTCCACATATTCCATGGCGAAATATGGAAATCCTTGCCATATATCTACTTTGTAGACTCGAACTATGTTGGCGTGAACCAACTTGGCTGTCGTTTGGCCTTCGACAACAAATCGCTCAAGGTCCCGAGTGGAGGCAGCAAGTTTCTCTTTTAATATCTTGATGGCGACGACCCGGTCCAAGGCCAATTCACGGGCGCGGTAAACCGTCCCCATCCCCCCCTCGCCAATGACATCCTCAATTTTGTACTGATTGGCGACCAATGTACCTGAAGCAAGAACGTGAGACATATCTGAATCCACTTTAACACCACTTTGAAACAAATGGATACTTTCTACACATTCTAGGGAAAAAGTATCCAGTCTACTCGCTCGCTTCATCCTGATCTCTGCTTTAAAAGGAAATTGAGAAACTGGCACAAGGTATGCGTGAACAGATGTGTATTTAAACCGGGGATGAAAAGAGAACCAAAATGACTAGAATAATCATCATTTGCTTGGCTATTTTTGCTTTGGCCTCATCAGTTTCAGCACAGGTCTTCATTTACAAACAGAAGATTGGTCAAGGATATTTCATCACCTCGGACAAACTTCAGAATGGAATTGTAGGCTCTTCAAATGACCTTGAAGTTGAGTACGTAGATTCATACCAAGAGGGTTTTTTCAAAAAAACTACTTATTACAAGTTTACACCTGTCCTAGGTAATAAGGACTTTTTCTTTGTGACAAAAGTAGCTCCCTATGGAGACCAGATTAGAGGAAGTAGAAATCTCTTTGCTAATGGTGTTGCCGCCAACAAGTGGCACAGAGGAGTTGAAGTAGTCCACGCTCTCGACTCAATTGGTGAGGAAATTAATGCTACAGATTTATTGAGTAAACTTCGCTCACCAGAAACAGCGAACAGTGGCACATTGTCTCTCTTGGGAGAGAATAACGAAACTGCTACCCAATCATTGGTAAACATCACAAATGAGCTAGCCAACAACAGCTCGAGTTTAGCGAACAATACGGCAAACAATGTTGAGCTCGTTCCTGTAACAGCAGAAAGCCAGAAAGCCAACTTCCTCATTGACGTATTGGGTTACTTGTTCAAGCACCCCAATCATCAATCTTTGGCAGACTACAGCAACACTTACAATGGGTAATCAGCAATGTTTCGCAGGGCTGCAAGAGCCTCCTTCTTAGGTGCTGTTATATGCCCATCAGTGAGAACACTTTTCAAAGCAGCAACGGCCTCAGAGGAGCCTATCTTCCCCAGTGCTGTTGCAGCTGCAGCCCTTAGAGCATTTATGTCTTGAGCAATCTGCACTGTCGCTACTGCCAAATGAGAAACTTGAACATCATTATCGTTATCTTCGCCCTGTCTCATCAAGTCATCAATCTCTGAGCACCATTCCTTGGAATGGAGTACCTTTATCAACGCAGGTATGGCTCTAGGGGAGCCTATTTTGCCCAAGGCTTTGGTAGCCTCTATCGCAACCCATTCATCTCCATCTTTCAGAGCCTGCATCAGAGGTTCCAAAGCACGCTCGTCAGCCATTTCACCCAATTGACGGGCTGCCTTAATTCGTACGCAATAGTCACTGTTTTTTAGTAAAGCAATGAGTTCAGAGAGACTGTTACCCTCACTCTGCAAAGAGCTCATTCCCCAGAGAGGCGCTTTATGCGCTTTTGGAGCTCAGATGCCAAGGTTCTGAACTCTTCCTCATCTGAGCTTTGCAGAGTTTCATGAAGATGACGCATATAAAGGACTAAACCATCATCTTCTAACAATTCAGGTACCTTCTTGACGTGTTCGTCTACGAGCTCTATGAGGCGGCCAAAAGTGCCTTTTCGCAGTGCCATATCTCGATGAGAAAAGGACAGTGTTTGCAGGCTGGCTTCATATTCGCTCATGATATTGGCAAAATTAGCCTTCTCCTCTTCCGATAACACTACTCCCTCACGCTTTTTCTCGACAAAGGTCAGAATCTCTTCAAAGGTACTCTCTATATTGTCTACAGCGTGGCTTGGTGCCAAAAAAACCTTCGTCTCACCTTTGGCAGTCAGATATTTACCATCTGAACCTTTGGGCCAACTATGCAAGTCATCTGTCCAGCTAGTACCAAAGAGCATATCTATCAAACCCATGGTCTATCCTTTCTTTCATTTACTTATCATACGCCATAACAGCCCCTGATAACACTGGACGACCTGGATCAAAATGACCTGTTAGGTACGAACGACCACAAGCACAGCAGTCTACTCGATATTGTGCTCCTTCAGGCTCTTTTTGGATCTTTGTGGAACTACAGCCAATACAACGAAGGGGTATAACGTCGTGAGCTACACGCATTGCATATCGATAACTTACTCCTGGAAGCATTGGTCCTCCTTTGCTTGGTGATCCGCCAAGTTGGGTAATGCAAAGAGGAGACCATTTAACGATCCGCTATTTAAGGGTCATTCAAAAACAGAAGCGGCAATACAAAAAAGTTAAAAGAATTCATATTCTGTACAATTTGCAGCGTAGAGTTCAGGCTTTAAGGGCCTTCAGCAGGTGCGCAAATTTTTACCACGCTCACATTAACTGTTGTAAATATTTGATCACCAATGGAACAATCAGCAGATACGTTCTCTAAGTTGCCCTTCTGCTCGAGCCATTCCCTCAAGGACACCATGACTTGCTTTGGCTGCTGTCGAGATCTCATCCGTTGAGTTATGGGCTTTCTCCACCATTTCACGAATTCGCTGCACAACAGTTGCAAAAGCAGCCCCATGAACACCCGCCCGAGCGGCTTCGAGACTTGCGTTCAATGAAACCATGGTGAGCTCGCGAAGTAACTGCTCTATGTTTTGTTGGGCATTCTCTACATTTCCCATCAATCCCTGCAGCTGCTCACCGATGTCCCGAAATTCATTAGAGATATGATCCGCAGCTTCTGCACGAGCACCAATCATTTCGCACATTATTCGTGCACATCCAGATGACATCAATTCTTGCTCAGGACGCATATGGGCTATAACTGCTTCACGCACTTTGGCGTTACCTGTTAACTCAATGATTACTTCGACCTTGGCATGAGCAACTACTTTGGTGAAGTCTCTAAAGGTCTTGATCCCTAAACTGGAGGCCTTCAAACATCCAGGCGCCTCAGGATTTGGATCACAAACGCCAACAACACGTTTGTCATTCATGGAAGAAAAATGGTCCAACAGCATCACAGCTGCTCTTCCCCCACCAACTATCAAAATCGCACTCACCTGATACCCCCGTACCGTTTTCGTATCCCCCTCATTATCTTTTTTTTCTCCATTAAGCAAGAGACGAACCAATAAGGCCTTCTTTCTCTATTCCCTTCCAGTTCAACACTTTCAAAACAACCACTCCTAACTCGAGCAAGACCGAATTATGGACTCTTGCCTACTTATTTGTGCACAATGCGCCAAACTGCATGTATTGACACAGCCCCTTTTACTACTTATTATTACCTATATTGCATTTTTAAGGAGCTTTATGTATTCTATTTCTGATGTTGCGCAAATGCTGAATCTTCACCCCAAGACCGTAGGAAGGTTCATCCGCGAGGGCAGAATCAAGGCACGTAAAGTTGGTAGAGAGTGGCGCATCACCAAAGCTGAGATCCATGAGTTCACTCATGGGGAAGAGAGCACTCCAAAGCCAAGTTTGCTGGACAGAATAGATGTATCAACTGTTATTGAGCTCGATGAGTGCCAGTCTGCCGAAGTATCACGAATCTCTAACAATCTATTGGCACTGCTCAATTGCAAAGATCCCAGCTGGGGAGAAGCACGCTATGAGCTGCTCTATCACCCAGAGAGCGGAAAAGCACGTTTCATTCTCAATGGTAAACCTGCCTTTGTAAAAACGGTGTTAGAGCTATTAGACGTCTATTTCCAGGAGAATAATGACTGACAGTGCTTATAGAAGTGAAGCTGGACGTATGGCCATCGAAGAGCTCTACCGCCAGACCATTAACAAAGCCAACTTCCCACTCGAGAGCAAAATGGTCTCTACGTCGCAAGGTGAGACACATATCATAGAGAGTGGAGCAATAAGCAGCCCCCCACTCATCCTTTTACATGGCACATCATCAAACTCAGCAACTTGGTTTGCTGACATTTCCAGCTGGAGTAAACACTTTAGGGTTCTTGCCGTAGATCTACCAGGTGAGCCAGGTCTAAGTTTTAACAAACGGATGACACTGCGAAGCGATGAGTTTTCGACTTGGATGACGAGCCTACTCGCCGAGTTAGATTTGCCACATATTTCAATAGTGGGCATGTCTCTAGGAGGATGGATTGCCTTAGATTTTGCTTCGAGATTTCCTGGCAGAGTGAAAGCTCTCTCTTTGATAGCGCCCTCAGGTCTGGCCAGTCAGAGACTATCGTTTCTCTTCAAAGCGTTGCCTTTGTTCTTCTTGGGAGACTGGGGACTGCAACGTATAAACAAGATTGTCTGCCACAAAGTTGATATGCCAGATGAAGTCGTCGAGTTTGGACGCCTAGTGGCAAAACACTTCCTACCAGTAACTGAAAGTATCCCTGTTTTTACAGGCGAGCAGTTAACGCTTTTGAAGATGCCAATCCAATATTTTGGTGGCAGTCACGATGCCCTATTGGACACAGAGAAGTCTGCTCAACGTCTTCGTCATCACGTACCACAAGCAGAAGTAAACTTGCTTCATGATACAGGACACGTCATATTGGGACAGACAGACAAAATCCAGGATTTTCTGATAGGAGCTCACCATGCGGAAAGTAAAAGTACATGCCAGCAAAGTTGTCTTTAGCTTATTCTTGCTCTTCTGTGTGTCGACGAACCTATTCGCCATTGATTCAACAGAGCTTATAAAAAAGGCCAAAAACACATTTAGCGCTAGAAAATATGACGGTTCCAGACCCATCTTCATCGAAGCTCTTGAGCTAGCAAAAAAAGAAAACAACAAGATTAACATTTCCGAATGTTATGGCATGATCGCCAGAACTTACTCCATCACTAAAAAACTTCCCCAAGCCCGTCAGTGGATCAAAAAAGCAAAAAGGTCTACTTCTCCTAAAGCTCCTAAAGGTTGGTCTCGTTATCTTCTTGAACGGGGACGTATCGAAAGAGAAGAGGGAAAGAAAAAACAAGCAACCAATACCTTTATTAAAGCTTACGAATTCTGTTCCAAACACAAACTTCACAACCGCGCAGTTGATGCTGCCCACATGGTTGGAATTGCGGGAACTCCTGAGCAGCAAATCGAATGGAGCTTAAAAGCTATCCGCGAAGCTGAAGCAGGTAAGATGACAGGTTGGCTGGCTGTCGGTTGGAATAACTTGGGAGCCACATATGAAGATCTAAAAAGGTACAAAGAGTGTTTGGACGCATACCTCAAGGCTCGTGAATACCATTGGCGAGTTGGCCGCGAAAAGAATAAATTGGCAGCAGACTGGGCTGTTGGCAGAGCATATAGATATTTGGGCAAAAACAAAAAGGCTGCTTCTTGGCTGCGCCCTAGTCTTGCCTGGAGCGAGAGACTTCAAGACAAAGAGTGGATTGGTTTCTGTTGTTATGAATTAGGCTTTGTACACGCTGCTGAAGGCAGAAATCGGTCTGCACGAGTTTACCTTGAACGAGCGATGAAACTGCTGAAATCTGTTGGCATTCTCAATTGGGGCAAATGGGGTAAAGATCAATACGCTGCCCTGGAAGCCGAACACAGCAAAGTAGTCAATCGGCTCAAATGAAAACCGCCCCAGGAGTTATCCCCAGGGCGGCCAACAAGTAACTCTACTATTTGACGTTCACGCGGAAAGCTGAACAAGCTGTGTAGTGTTTGTGATCATTGATGCCTTTTTCGCGCACATAGATCCACTTGCGTTTGTCTGGTCCCCAACCATAGTTGACGAGGTATTTGACATCTCTGTTTTTCCATTTACGAAACTTTTTACGCTGTCTTTTGACAGCTTCCTCGATGATTACGTAATGATTAGGAATACCAAAACCAGAGGCTTTAATAAGTAAAATTACTGGTTTGTCAGCATCGAGGTAAGACTTGACTCTATCGAATTTCTTGAATTCTCCACCACGCCATCGACCGTGAGTGGAGTTTTTGTATCCACATTCTTTGGCATATTTGATACCACGTTCCATGCGGCCAGGAGGAGTGTAACCAACTTTGTTTCCCTTATACTTCTGATCAGAAGTCTTGCAAAGCTTTGCTAATCGCTGAATGCAAGTCTTGACATGTTTGTCATCAGAATGGTGCACATAACTCATCTCTTTCACTGACTTGCCACCAAAGAGTCTCGTTTTACCTTTGAATGTCCGCCAGTAAGCGTAGACTATTGCCCAAGCAACGGGCCCGCAACCGATTGCATGACCGTTTTTCTTCTTGAATTGAGCCCATTGAGGAGTGTGCCAACCGCTGGGGAACTTGTGTTTCAATGAGGCTTTGATGTCACGATAGCGTGTTTTGGCCCAAGCTTTTTCAACCATACCAATGCTCAGTCCGTCACTGTCTTTATCTAACTCTGAATAGTAGGTGTTCAGATCGCCAGCAAGGTGAACTGGATTGTTACCTCGTTGCGCCAGCAAGTCGAGAAACTCTTTTCTCTCTTGCGCAAGATCACTTCCCATTCCTCGAGATGAAAGTACTTTTCCTTCAGGTGAGATGGCCGCACTCCTGAACCAATCGTAACGAACTACTTTGAAGGCTTTAGTACCGAGTTCAGCTGCGTAGACCTCGTGGAGAGATTTGTCATCACTAGATGCCTCAGGAATGACAAGGTCAGTTCTGTTGGCATTCACCAAAACATAACCAGCACCTTTACTATTCGCTCTTGCCTGACATTCCCAATAAGAAATGCCATCAATTCCCTCAATATAAATAGGGAGTGCTTTTGTAATAGTAGTGCCCTCAGGCCAACCACCGCGGTCTATTTCTGCCTGAGCTATAGTTACAGCTTCCTTCTTACCAATATCATTAAAACCAAGCACCTTTGCAGGATGGGGGACCTCTATCTGACAGGTGCAAACAAACACGACAATTAGCAAAGCAATGAGTTTTTTCATGACGACGACCTCTCTGTTAAAAATTGTTTTTATTCCGCGGACAATATTGCTTAGTGCAATAACCGACTAAAAAGTAGCGATGTTTTTTAACTTTTTTTTCATCGCTTGGGCTAGGTCTTCATCAATACGCTCAACGATGGGGATTAGATGGGCAGACTCAATTTTAGGCAGTCTCTTGAAGAGAGAAATGAAAAGGAAATGTGCCCTTGCTGATCCCTTTTTAGGTGCACGGTCAAACAAGTCCTTTAGTTCCTCCGTTGGCATATTGGAAATCTTCTCGTCGAGCCATGGAGACAAAACGGCAATGGCCCCAATTTGATGATGAGTCCTCAGCTCAGCCAACCCATTGTTGTCTTTCAGTATTTTGAGCAGTCCACGAATGGTCTGAAAAGCGTCATTGTCCTTTTGCTGCCTACACAATGTTGTCAGTTTGGAAATCACTCTCTTCGGCAAAATAGAGACGCCCGCTTTGCCATAACCGCGAATGACACGTACTGACACTTGAGCAGGATCACGTTCCACATTGAGCCATTTGACCACATTTGGTTTAGATGAGAGCCAGGCGCGAAAACCGTGAAATCTGTCTACGACTCGACCGATCTTTACAAGTTCTTCGTAACTCTTGTGAAGAAACTCCTCTTTCACAACCTGGGCAAGTGTTTCCGAAGAAGTGACTCTTATCATTACGCAATCAACATCGAGAATGCCATTAAGACGCAAATCTCTAGGATGATGAAAGAGGGAAAGATCCATGAAGGATTGATCTTTTCCTTTACGCCAGTAAAAAACCAAAACCGCCATTGTAGGTATATCTCTCTTTTCCTTGCGGCAGTAGATTGGCTCTAGGACGTGGACGAATGTCCTTGTAAGAAAGTCGACCAATAACTGGCCCTTGCAGACTTTCACCGATTGAGACAGCATATTCGCGTGTAATCTGCCGACGGGCACTTCGTGTAAGTCAAACTTGTCTGCCAATCCTGTCTGTAGCGCCTTGAGCCAATTGGAGGCTTGAATCAATTGGGGAGTTACAGAAGGAACTCTTTTCGTGAGCTCCTTGAAGGTCGGTTCTGCAAATGCGCCAGAGGAACTTTTGAATACTTGGCCACTTGCTGACTCAACACTTTCATTATCACTTCAGATACTGGCCGTATCACACGAGCAAAATCGAAGAACTCTCGCTCTTCCTTGTCTTTCCATTGAGTATATAAAACATCATCACTTGCAGAAAAAACTACATTAACGAGCTCCACATCCCGTGTACAAAGAAATTTAATGTCATCAAGACTAAAACCTTTAGCCAAAAACCTCTCTGTCAAAGGTGCGAAACTGTCGCTATGTGTAGCAACAATGACAATTTTTACTCTCTCATCTTCGACTTCGCCAAAGAGCTCACCGACAAGGTCGCTTGCCTTGCTCCCGAGAAGAGCTCGTGTCGCTGACGAATGACCGTAGCTAACATCTGTTGGCGACAAGTGAGCCAACCACCCTTTTTCACCACTTCGAACAGCAATGGCCGTGCATGTAGCAACACCACGTGTTGCAAGAACCTCTTTGTTACCACTATGGAGCCATTTACCAGTCGCCACTTCGATAAATTTCCTGTTTCTCAACGATAGATGGTTCTCCTTGCAAAGCTCCTTTTTGACCATCCAAGGCGCTATAAAATCTGGACCAATCGCTTCGTCAGTGACCTTAGCTACCTCATCAAATATTTTCCGCCTTGATACTTCATCCATCTTTCTCATCATCTCAGAAACATCTATTTCCACCAAAATTGCCCACTTTTGGTCACCTAGAGATATGGATGAATATTTGCTTAGAACAGGTACTCCACGGTAGTCCTTGATTACGGTTATTCCATCTTCCCCCTTCAAAGCCCTCTTTGCAGCTTCAGTCTCAACTGCCATTTTTAACTTTGCGTTATGAAGGAATCGCGATTCAGTGACAAGTTTGCGATCTTTACGAATCAGGTAGGCTTCGCCTGTTTCTCCAAGTTCTTTTCTATCGGTCATGATTGAATCGACGTCTGTGTTCGATACTTGAAAGACTAGTCCACCGAGAAAAGAGCCTGCTCTATCACAAATTGGTGCCCCTAAGAAAATGGCACCTTCACCAGAAGGCGAATAATATCCCAAGTCGCTGATAGCTGGTCCCTGGCGCAGGCGAGTAAAACATTTGGCCAGCAATTGCAGCTCTCTTTGGTCATTAGTGAGGCGTTTACCAAAGTCTTTTTCCCGCTTCACCGTGTAAATGATTACACCTTCTTCATCTATGAGGAAAATGTCATAGGGATTGAATTTAGCCATTGAAGAGGACAACAAATCAGAACACTTTGTTGCCAACTCCTCGTATTCATTAGCGAGTGGCTGTTGTCTCCATACTCGCCTAGTTCGTAAGAACAAGCTTTTCAGCTCCGATGACTTGGCCAAATCAGCAACATGTTGCTGCCGCTGAATGAAATATTCTGCCAACTGCTGTTTACGACTAGAACAAATGGCTGTCAAAAGCTGAGCATACTCTTCAACAGTTCGACCTTTGTTATTGCTCGCAAGACAAGAA
>CAZXTJ010000073.1:0-19312 GCA_964643655.1 uncultured bacterium | reverse complement strand
GTCGAATAATCACACTCTTCAGCCCCTGCGGAGGCTGTGGTACGACTTTCTTGGCTTGTAACATAGCTACAAAGCTCACTGACTTCACGAAAGCGCCTGTGCTGCTCGTTGATATGGATTTACAGTTTGGTACAGTTGAACTGATGATGGGTGCAAGACCTTCTAAAAACACGGCTGAGCTCTGTCAGGGAATTCAGATAAGACCTCATGATGTGCTCAACTACATCATCAAACCCAAGGAAGGCCCCCACATTCTACCGAGGCCTCGAAATCCTGAGGAAGCAGAACTGTTTACACCGGAAAAAGTCAGAACAATACTCGAGATGGCTGCTCGTGAGTATCAGTACATTGTCATTGATACACAATCGATGATGGACGAACCAAATCTCACAGTACTCGATGTTTCAAATGAGATTTTTATGGTATTGGCACCAGAGATTCCTGCTCTCAGTCGAATGGTTGCTTGGATGCGTTTGATGGACAAACTTCGTTTTCCTCATAAACGTATCAGGATGATCTGCAATCGTCATCTTGCAGAGGACAACACCATCTCAATCAAACAAATCGAAGCACGACTCGGTCGCAAGCTCTTGGGCATAGTGCCCTACGACTACAAGACCATTCTGACTTCAGTAAACACTGGGCACCTCGTTGTTGAAGGTAAACCATTATGTCCAGTCAGCATTGAGATTTCGAACTTGGCCAGGGAAGCTCTTTTTGCCCAGCAAGAAGATGACGATGCCGAAGCACAGGGCAAAAAAGCGAAGAGCTCCTTCTCTATTTGGAATATCTTCGGTTAGAGCAGTTCCCACTCATAGTTGCAGGCTTTGGCACTCACTTGGTCAACTCTGCCTGAGGCTATGAGTTCTCGTGCTTTCTCAATGTCTGGCCCAAACCAGCGATCATCATCAATCGTTGCTACGTATTTACGCAGTAACTTGCGAGCTGCTGCAGCTGCAGGGGATGGTTTGAGTGGGCGGAGTAAATCCAAGGCTTGAGAGGCACAGAGATATTCTATGGCCAAGATATTGTCCAAGTTATCCATGACTGCCCAGGTCTTACGAGAAGCTGTAGTTGCCATGGAGACGTGATCCTCTTGGTCAGCAGACGATGGAATTGAATCTACCGTTGCTGGATGAGAGAGAACTTTGTTTTCAGATACCAATGATGCAGCTGTGTACTGAGCAATCATCAAACCTGAATTGACGCCACTAGTTTTGACGAGGAAAGGAGGCAAATCGCTAAGCGCACTCGTCAAGAGACGGAAACAGCGCCGCTCAGAGATAGAACCAACTTCTGCCATGGCGCAAGAGAGGTAATCCATGACCAAACCCACAGGTTCTCCATGGAAGTTGCCACCAGAAAATACACCATCTTCAAATACGAGGGGATTGTCCGTGACGGCGTTTATTTCTCTTTCGATTACGTTTTTGGTGTGTAACCAGGCGTCCATGGATGCACCCAAAACCTGAGGAGTGCAGCGCAGTGAATAAGCGTCTTGAACTTTTAGGCATTCACGGTGTGAAGCACGGATGGAGCTGTTTTCCAAAGAAGCACGCAAATGACGGGCTATCTCTATCTGACCAGGATGACCACGCAACTTGTGAATTCTAGCGTCAAAGGCAGCATCAGTTCCCCTTAAGGCTTCTATGGACATTGCAGCCACTGTTGACGCAGCTTTCAAGAGTGTACGTGCTCGAACGAGAGCCAAACAAGCGATGGCACTCATAATGGGAGTGCCATTAATTAGAGCTAGACCCTCTTTGGCTTCGAGGCCAATGGGAGAGAGTTTGACCTTTTTCAGAGCCAATGCTCCAGATATTCGCCTACCTTCATAAAAGGCTTCACCTTCGCCCATCAGAACGAGACTCATATGGGCCAAGGGAGCCAAATCACCACTAGCTCCCAAAGAACCTTTTTCCGGGATGACGGGGATGACATTGGCATTGAGAAGGGCTAACAAAGCGTCGATTAACTCTGGGCGAACACCAGATACTCCGCGAGCGAGCGTATTCGCTCGTAACAATAAAGCTGCACGAACAACCTCGGGCTCCAGTGGATTGCCTACTCCAACAGCGTGGGATCTAATGAGGTTGACCTGAAGACTCACCAAGTCACTAGGTGGAATGGAGACGCGAGCCAAGTCGCCAAAGCCGGTGTTGATGCCATATAAAGGAGTCCCCTTACGTAAGAGGCGTTCAACGACTCGCCTGTTCTTTTGACAGTTCTTTCGTGCTCTAGAAGCGAGAGTTACGTTGAGAGAAGGATCGAGAGCTACGCGAGATACAGTATCGATGTCTAGTTTGGTACCGTCGATGACGAGACGTTTCACCGTTGGGGCTCCTTTCAAGCAGAGCCACATAATACATAAAAAAAGAGAGAGGAAAAAGCTTTAGCTGGGATAAGATTGATTTGTACCCAAAAGGGGGGGCAGTGAGCGAAAAAGAAGTTGAATACAAAATTGACTTCCGTACGGGCTTAGACATTGCTTTGGGGCTTATTGGGGCAGGTTATCTTGGTGGCAAAGGGTGGCTACCGCAACCTTATCTCATCCCTTTTGCCTGGTTGTCTTCTGGAGTGACCATCGCTACGAGGCAAAGTCGTTATGAAAAACTCCACTACCAATACAATATCGTTCTATTGAGCTAAGAGGCATGTCCAGAGTAGGATTTAGTAGCATTTCTTGGGGATGGGGAGTCGTCATGAAGGGCTGCAAAAAGTGCGGTTATGTAAATGATCCAGGTGTCCTTTTTTGTCATCAATGTGGGCTGCAGCAAGAAACTCATACGAGAGAAGAGATTGAACGTTTAAAACATTCGGCTCAATGCCCGAATTGCGATTATTACAACCCGATTGAAAACGAAACCTGTGCGCGCTGCAATTATTCACTTCGTTCTACCAGTGGCATTATGGTCAAAGACCAAAGTGGCCGTGTTTCTCTTGTCCGTTCAGTCAAACTTGGACCTGTTGGCAAAGCTTTCGCCTGGCTAGGCATCTTATTCATTGTCATTATGGTCTGTTTGATGACGGGAGCTACCCTTGGTGACACAGGAAACATAGCCAAATTCATGATGGATCAGCGCGGGCAACTCTTGCTTGCCTTCTGGGTTCTATTTGTCCTTTTCCTTGCTTTCGAATGGAGCTCTGGTCTGGTCTATCGCCTTAAGACGGCGTTAGTTCTAGTGATTGCTCTTCTTGCCGTTGATGTTCATCTTGGAGATCCATCTCTGCGCGTGCTCTCTTGGTCATTGGACAAATTGTTACTCTTTGCGCTCCTGGGGGTTTTGACTTTTGGTGTGCTCTATATCATTAGGCGTCGCATCATAGGTTCGATTTTCTCGACTTTGATGGCTTTTTTGGGCCTTTATTGTGCTGTTGCTCCCATTGTGACTTATTTCAATGGTGGTGGTTTCACAGCTAGTGTGACTTGCCTTCCCAATTATGCTGGCCCCATTCCTCCCTATTTGGGTCCCTCTTTCTTGACCTATCACCTCTTTTTGCCCTTCTGTTTCCTTCAGATGATGGGAGCGACCTTGAGGGCGTTCTTACGCAGTATGGAGAAAGTCGATGGAACAAAATCGATAGCTCGTTTCCTCAATAGACGTAAAGAAGAAGCACGAGGAGAGTTACTCAATCTCTTCATCGTGGGTATAATGCTTCATCTAGGATTTCTTTTTATGCGTCAGCTAGGGGAACCGAATATTGTTAGCCTTTTGCAAAGAGGCTGGCAGCTCATTTTCTGAGCAGCGCAAACAGCTAAGGAGTTTTGATGTACCGGCTTGGGCCCATCTGTCTTTTGTTTGTCCTCATTTTCTCTTCTTTTTGCCAGGGGGCCGAAGATGCAATGACACATATCAAAAAACGATGTGCCAGTTGTCATCAGTGGGCAGCCAACAAAGCTGGCGTTCAAGGTAGAGCCAAAGAACTGAAGAGACGTATTTTTATTGCTGACCGTCATGTGGTGGGTCGTTTTAATGGTTCAGAACTGCTCTTGGTCAAAAGAATGTTAGGGCCAGTTGACGAGAAAAAAGTCGATAAGAGACCCATCAATCCCTATAAAGGACCCTCAAAGTGGATGGACTTCAAAAAGCCGGTCGACACCACCTCCAAAGGTGTGGGGCCATTCAGCCCTTGTGAACTCGGTTGTGACGACCCCATGCCCACTTATGAAGAGCCTTCTTGCCGTGCCTGTGAAAGTGAAGGTTCATTCACCAAAAAACGACGACGTGCTCTGCGCGACATCAAGATCCATTGTGGACGATGTCACAGTTGGGCAAGCAGGCCCCATTTAATAGTTCGTGAACATGCACGTATCATCCCCAAGATTATGTCGGGTCATGGGATTCATAGATTGGCCAAACATAGGCGGAAGTTTTTGTTGAAGGCATTCAAACCTTCTTTTGTGGAGGCTTGGAAAAAGAGGCCCAAATCCACAGAACCCAAAATTACCAAGAAACTTTCCCCCCTCCCAGTGCAACCAAATATTGAGCCACCCAGTAGTGGCGATGATGACGATGACATCTTCGACGACATTGATAATGATGATGAAGACATTGATATTGAGGATATGTAATGAGCTCAAAAGTCTTGCTCTCTTTTTTGCTGCTCTTTCTCTTGGCCAATGGCTTGTTAGCCCAGAACGGTGATCCTTATCAGATAATTGCTCGCCAGTGCTCTTCTTGTCACCGATGGACCTTGGAAAAAGAAGCAGTAGATACTCTCAAAACGACTATGGCCAAACGTTTGATGACTGGTGATGGTCACATTGAAGGCAAGTTGAATAAAAGAGAGACAGAAGTTGTTGGTCTTTTTGTTGGCTTGAAAAGGAACAAACCCAAACCTGTTCATATTCCTGTGATAAAGCCAGTACAGAAAAAAGATGATGAGGCCAAGGTTTTTTCAGTTTTGGCTTCTGCCTGCGGTAAGTGCCACGGTTGGGCCAAAGACAAAAAGGTCGTCCGCAAATTGAAAAAACGATTGGCACCTCGAGTGAGAATGGGGCACGGTACTAGAAGTTTGAGCAAAGAAAAACGCAAACTTTTGGAAGCGTATTACCTCACTCCTCCAAGTTCCGCACGATAAGGAAATATTTGGCCAAAAAGAGGGCCAAGACAAAAAAGAAAGCGCCTACGAGCAAGTCCATAAAAAAGCAAAATGAAGCATTCCCTGCTGTGCGTAACTTGAGTACTTTTGTTCGTAGTTTCTTTTCTTCATCAGCATGTTTACCAATGGCTTCTGCCAAAGTCTTTGACATACCATGTAAAACTATTGCTCTAGTGTCTTGCACTCTAATGACAGGAGTGACCTTCTCTGCCTCTGCCTTGGTGGCAAAGTCCAATATCAGCTGAGCGTGACTCTCTCCTTGGCCACGAAAGAGGGCAACTATGAGTGTTTTACAACTCAGGTTTTTGAGCTCGTAACGTTGGAGTACTCGTCTTTTGTCTTCATCTTTGTCTAGACGTTTGACTTCCTCCTTGAAGACACCGGCAGGGAGTTTTTCTTTTGGCAGTACCAATCGTTCTATCTTGACTGGTTTGTCGTAGCTTTTGGCAGTGACGATGGGTCCGTAACCAAAGCCGAAAATTGAATATCGGAGCCAAACAGAAAAGACGAGTAGGCAAAAGCAGATTGCCAAAACTGGCTTCATCGAAGATTGATCTTCGACAGGGACAGATGTAGTCACTTGCCGATTTCTGCGATTTTTCACGCCTCTTCCTTGTCATGTAAAGACAGAATCTTTTCGATGACGTTGGTTGTTCCACGACCAGCCACAAGGGGCACTAAGATGACTTGGCCACCTTTGCCTTCGACGGTCTCACGGCCTACTACCTCTTTACCTTCATAGTCTTTCCCTTTGACCAAAATATCGGGTTGTACTTCGTTTATGAGTTCAGCAGGAGTCTCTTCGTCGAAGAGGATTACGTAGTCCACTGCAGCCAGAGCTGCCAATACCAAAGCTCTGTCCTCTTGGGGAAAGATTGGTCTCTTTGGGCCTTTCAAGATTTGCACGGATTTGTCTGTATTCAGACCAACAACGAGCAAATCGCCCAACTCACGCGATTGGGCAAGGTAATGAACGTGACCGGCGTGGATGATGTCGAAACAACCATTCGTAAAAACCACTTTTTCTCCTCGTTTACGATGTTCGACAAGGAGCTTTAGTAATTTGTTCCGTGAAACGATTTTCTCTTTCATTGGTTCTTTTCCAAGTCCTTCATTATCCACTCCACGGCTTTGGTGAGATCTTTCGCAATATGGTCTGGAGTGGTGCCTTTGATGAAATCTCTTTCACCTTTGCCATAACCGGTGAGAACCAATATCCCTTTGGCACCAACTGACTGGCCAAAGGAGACATCTCCCATTCTGTCACCAACGACGTAACTACGTTTTAGGTCAATGTCGTGCTCTTTGGCAGCTTGCAGAATCATTCCTGGTTTGGGTTTGCGACAATCGCAGTCTACGTCCAAGTGGGGAATTTTCCCCCCTTTGAGATGTGGACAGTAATAAAGTCCATCTATATGAGCATTCTCTTGGGCAAGCAGTTTTTCCATCTTGGCATTTACTTTGGCTACTAGTTCTTCAGGAAAATAACCACGAGAAGCACCAGCTTGATTGGTAACAACAATGACTGGGATTGGGTATTCATTGAGCTGCCGAATGGCAGAAGCTACACCAGGGAGTAACCACAAGCGGTCTACGTGATTGACGTAACCTACCTGTTCATTGATTGTGCCATCGCGATCGAGGAAAACAGCTGGTCGTGCCATAATCACCGATAATAACAGGGAAAGCTTCTTAGGAGAAGTAGTATTATGACCATATCATGAAGATATTGATTACAAGTTTCGAACCCTTTGCAGGCAGGCGTACCAACCTTTCTCAACAAGCAATGGAGAGGCTGAAAAAACGACGTTCTAACAAAGAATGGCACAATTTGGGTGTCACCTTTGCACTTCTTCCAGTTGCTTTTACAGCAGTGCAGAAGAAGCTGAACAAGTTAATAACACCTGCTTACGATTTGATAATTATGGCCGGTGAACACCGAAAGGCTCGAAAAGTACTCGTAGAGAGAGTAGCCCTCAATGTGGCTCATGCGACCATCAAGGACAACAAGGGTGAGAGAGCTCATCTGGCTTCTGTAGTTGGCAATGAACCTTTGGCATTGATGACTTCAATCGATACAGAAGCACTCGTTTCCCGAATGAGACGTGATGGTATTCCTGCACGAACAAATCATCACGCAGGTACATTTGTCTGTAATGCCAGTTTTTATGGAGCTTTATTGAAGCAAAATAAAACTGTATTCCTTCATCTACCGGGGAGACTGCCTCAAGACAAAAAAGGGCGATGTCATCTCGAGAGATTGGCTGATTGTCTAGAACTTGTCTGTTTGACCTCTATGAATGGTCATTGAGGTAATAGTTCTAGGATTGCTTCTTTCACTTCAGCAGGTGAGATGGCTTCGTGGCATGGAAAATCACGATTACATCCTCTTTTGAAGCAAGGAGTGCAGTCCAAATCTGCTGCGAGTACTTTTGCCCTTTCATTCCACGGTTCTGTGAAATGAGGGTTTGTTGACGTAAAAATGGCTACCTGTTTTTTGCCTAGAGCTGCACCAACGTGCATTGGGCCAGAATCATTTGACAACAAGAGTTCACTTTTATTGATCAGAGCTGCCAACTCGAGTATACCTGGTGTTTCTCCTGCAGCAGGGATGACCACGACGCCTTTGGAGGCTAGGTTTTTTTGTAGCTCTAAAGCTGCTTTCCGTTCATCAGGACCACCAACGACCAGTGTTGTAAAAGGTCCCAAGTCTTTGGCAAGCAGTTTGAGACTCTCTTCAAATTTTGGGACGGGCCATCTTTTACTCGGTCCATAGGCCGCTCCGAGATGAAGACTGATGAGTGGCCCCTTCTTTTCGAAGTTTGCCAGAAACTTCACTGCCCAATCATTTGCTTGCTCATCAATTGTGATTTCCAATGGTGTTTCACTCTTGTTCGCCTCTTCACCAAGTTTCACATTCTCTTCTGAGACAAGGCCGAGTAAGTCGAGAAAATAACGCACTCTGTGGCGATGACGGAAGTTTTCCGGATGGGGAAGTGACTTAGTCAGGAGAAATCCTCTACCTTCGCGAGCATATCCCATTCTTATGGGGCAACGAGCCAACCAGGCGGCTGAGGCAGATGAAAAAGAGCCTCTGAGGAGCAAGATCGAGTCGAAATGACCACTCATAATCGCACCAACTTCAGTGCGTAGTTCTGCTATCTTTTTGACCAATCCCGTACGTTTGGGTTTGATGATGGGTAACAAATCATCAGCCCAAGGAGAGGCTCTGAATATGTCGGTGATGATGGGCAAACCACCAAAGACTATTTCAGCTTCAGGACAGAGTTTTCTATGAGCTCTCAACGCTGGAGTGGCCATGATTGCATCACCAATCCAGTTGGGTAATATGACGAGATGTCGTTCCTTTGTCACTTGGGTAGCCTTCTCTTTGCCGGGGTCTGTGGGTCGTGTTATTATACCGGCGCTGTTGAAAGTGAGCAACACCGGAAAAGCCCATCGAGATAGGAGATTGGCCATGCCTCGTCTTTCTGATCGTACTGCTGCCATGCAAGAGTCTCCCATAAGAAAACTCGTCCCTTTGGCTGATGCTGCCAAAGAAAGAGGAGTTCACGTTTACCACCTGAACATTGGTCAACCAGACATAGAAACTCCCAAAGAGATGTTGGCCGCTGTGAAAAATCTTCCCAAGAAGGTCATTCATTATTGTCATTCACAGGGAGAACCTTCTTATCTCGCCTCACTAGTCGAGTATTATCGTTCTCATAAGATTTACGTCGATCAGTCACAGATCAACGTAACTACCGGTGGTAGTGAAGCAATCGTCTTCGCTTTCATGATTGCTCTCAATCCCGGTGATGAAGTGATCATTCCTGAGCCCTTTTATACGAACTACAATGGTTTTGCGAGCATGGCTGGCGTGACCATCAAACCTTTGACAACCAAAGGTGAAGATGGTTTTCATTTGCCAAACAAAGAAGAGATAGCTAGTAAAATTGGTCCAAAAACCAAAGCCATTCTGCTTTGTAATCCCAACAATCCCACAGGCACCGTTTATACTCCTGAAGAGATAAACACTCTTGCTGAGCTTTGTAAAAAGCACGATCTGTGGCTGCTCACAGACGAGGTTTACAGAGAATTCGTTTATGAGTGTGGCGAATATGTAAGTGCGCTCAATATTGAGGGTATGGAAGATAGAGTCATTGTCATGGATTCTATCTCCAAACGTTATTCTGCCTGTGGTGCACGCGTAGGTTGTCTCGTCTCGAAAAACCGTGAAGTCATGCAGGCCTGCCTCAAACTAGGTCAGGCTCGACTCTGTTCACCTCTCATTGAACAGATTTTGGCAACTGCTTCTCGTGACCTCCCTGAAGACTATTTCGAAAAGACTGTTGCCGAATATCAAAAACGTCGTGATGTAGTTTTTGAAGGTCTAATGGAGATACCTGACGTATTGGCTATCAAACCATGTGGTGCTTTTTATAACATCGTACGTTTACCAGTAGACGATGCTGAAGAGTTCACCAAATGGTTGCTCACTGATTTCGAGCAAGATGGTCAGACAGTTATGTTGGCTCCTGCTGCAGGTTTTTATGCCACTCCTGGACTTGGTAAACAGGAAGTGCGTATTGCATATGTCTTGTGTGTAGAAGACTTGCGCAAATGTATGCAGCTCCTCAAAGCGGCCATCGAGCAGTACAAAAACCGTTAGTTCTTTCGAGCAACGACCAGTAGAGAACGTTTAGTCAGCTCCCACTGGGCTGCTAGTTTGTCCTTCTCTATTAGCTCGTTACCGCAGTATGGATTGTTCAGGCGCAAGATCGTCGAGTCTTGTGAGATTCCACGAACTACTACATAGTGGTAAAGCTCTTTTTTCTTCGTTCCCAAAACTAGAATGGGGGGAATACCAGCTTGTAAGAGGCTCCTGATTTGGTCAAATGAGCCAGAGAGGTTGTAACACTCAAATCCTTTGCGTCGTAGGATGGCTGCCAAGGCCCTATTCGAAATGCCACCGCGTTTCTTCTCTACTATTGAGTAGAAGTCTTGGGGTGAACACTGAGCTCCATAAAATGAGCAAACCATGGCAGCTGCCAAAGCTCCACAGTTTTGGGATTTTCCAGTCAATAGCGGCACTTTTAGCTCAATGCCTTTGTTTTTTCGGTAACTGTGAACTAGCCTTCTTTGTTTTCTGTATGGTTGGCGAATGAGACAACCAGACAGAGCCAAGGAAAAGAGGAGCAAAAGGAATATCGTCGCCTTTTTGCTCACGAAACGACGAGTATGACTACGAGAACGAGCAATACCGTTGGCCAGTGAATCTTCACTGTTGAGGTAGAACCGGCTCCTCGGTACTCTTCTTTGTATTCCAATGCTTGTTTACGCAACTGTTGTCGTAGCTGAGGCGGAAGTTTGCCTGCTTTGTGGTTGTCTACTTCAGCTTTGGAAATCGTTGATTGAGAAGTATCTCGAGCTTGTACGGCATTAGGAAATGAAACAAAGATAGCAGTAAGAACAAAAAACAAGATAGCAAGATGCAGAGTTTTCATAAATTCCCCCTAGTCAAGGAAAGAGCTTGTCGAGAGCTTTATCAACAGCTTCGTCTTTAATACTGTCCAAACAAGGGAAGTGGCAACACTTTTCATGTTTACACTTTTTACAGCTCTCCTCAAAAGGATTGAGTGTGGCTACCTTCGTTCCAAGAGGATGCCACTTTTTGGCTGATAGTGAGATGAGTGGGGGGAAGATGCCTAAAACTGGTGTGTCGACGGCTGAAGCAAGATGGAGAGCACCACAACCAGGTGCTATGGCCAATGCTGCCAACTCTTGCAAGGCACAGAGACTACGAATTTCCAATTCACCGGCAACAACAACTGCTTTTTCACCCAAGGCAGCAGCCACACGTTCGCAGTGTGAGCGCTCAAAGAGGGCTCCAGTGATGATAATACGGTCAGCTTCCACTCTTTTGGCTGCAATCTCAGCCATACGAACCCAACGGTCTGGACTCATCGTCCGACCAGAGCTGGGATTGATGGTGACGAATTTGTCTTTGCTGCTCACGCCTTTGCTCGTGAGAAAATCTGCTACCTCTTGGCGTTCTTCATCACGAAGATAAATTTTAGGTTCTGCTGGGGCTGCAACGTCAATGCCGAGGGGGCGCAAAAAGGCTAGGCAGTAAGTAGTCTCGTGAATGGGCGGATGGCTGCGATGTATCCAAACGGGTTTGTTCACGAGGGGCAGGTAAGAGCGAAATCCATTGGCCACTCTTCTTTTGATACCTGCAGCAACAATGAGAGAAAGAAGGCGCCAGTTGGCATATGGCGCTAATGCTGTGTCGAAATCACCGCTATCAATGAGCTTTGATAGGCGCATATAACCAGCAGGGCCTTTGTGATTTCGTCGTTCGTCATCGAGAATTATGCCATCTACATCTGGATTCCCCTCCAACAGGGGGGCGGCCACTGGTGAGACGAGGGCGGAGATTGAAGCTTTTGGGAAGGCTGTCCTCACAGCAGTGAACAGAGGCAAAGTAAGAACGAGATCGCCGACGCCATCGCTTCGGCAGATGAGAATTCGTTTGACCTCTTCCATGCTTTCTCCTTAGACAGAAGGGTTTATCACAGAGAAGCCAACAAAGGCAATTGATAGTGAGCCCTCAGAAAAAGAAGTCGATTGGTCGAATGAACAAATAGTGGTGCTAATTAACCTATTTTGTCTTTAGGAGTGAAAATGAAAAATTCGACAAAAGCTATCAATCGCCTTCACCATCTCAAACAGGAACTAGATGCTCTCTATTTCACAGCTGAATATGAACGCCTTCGCACAGTCATCGATGGCATCCGTCTCGAACTAGAGCGCCGCCGCAAGAGCTAAATCCCCTTGAGGATTTCACTGAGCTTGCTGAGACCATAGATATCATTATCTTTGAGGAACTCTTCTCGAGCTCTCTCTTTCCACGTTCTGGCACCGCCAAAGTTGCCATGATTGGCATCTAGAGCCGCCAAACGTAACATTATCCAGCCTGGCTGCCGGCTACGGCCCAATGCTTCGAGCAAACATCTCTTTGCTTCGAATTTATCGCCGAGCCGTTCTTGGCAATGGGCGAGATTGATGAGCGAATACAAACGCAGCTCCATACTCGCATCTTCCAAGTCGAGAACTTCGCGGTAGCTGGTTGCTGCCTCTTCCAACCTACCCAATTCCAAGAGGGCGTTTCCTTTGTGGTAAAGACAACTCGCCCGCAATGAAGCTGCATTAGTTTGTAAAACTGCCTCGAACAGTTCTACAGCTTGGCTATATTGCCCCAATTCATTCCAAGTGATTCCCAAATTGTGTTGTACGTCCTCACGTTGTGGGCATTTGGGATCCAATAGAGCCTGTGTGTATCTTTCTGCAGCTTCATCAAAGCGACGGACATCAAAGAGAGTATTGGCCAAACCAAAGAGATGGCGGCTTCTATCTCTTGCCGTAGCATTGTTTACAGATCGTTCCAACTCCTTGATGGCTCTCTCTTCATCTTGTTCTCCTGCAATAGTGGGAGTGAGTAGAGTGGTCTTTCCTTCATTCTGTAACAAAGGTGTGACCTCGATGAGTTTTGAGCCTGAGGGAAGCTGCTCAATAGATATGCCTTTGAGTGAGGCGCTTTTTTTCTCTTTGTCGTCTTCTTTGGCTTTTTTCTCTTCAGAGAGCAAGTTGCCTTTGGAAAAGATTTCTGCCCGCCGAATACACATTCTTGCCTGTTTTTTACTGCCCATGGCAGAAAATGTGTCAGCCATTTTGTGATAAATCTTGTCTAGCGGTGGCCCTTTGGGATCGAGCAACATCTTCAGCAATCGCCGTAGACCAGCAACGCCTTCAGGAGCTTCACACTGAGCTTTTTCATCTCGCTCGAGGATGGTGTGGTCACTCGTCCTCAATATGTCTGCTCTCAGCTTTTCCAACTCACGGCTTGGTGTAGAGCGTAAATTGAGGTAATCAGGTAAAAAGAGCGGTCCCAGACCAGCAGGTTCACCATGCAAAGGCGAAGTGTCTATGGCCAGAAACTCGATGAGAGCTGCGAGAAAACAGCGAGAAGCTCCTTCTTTGTCTTTTAATGACTCCAAAGCTGAGGCACGCAGTTTGAGGCAAACACCAAATTCTTTCCACGTAGGCCATAGAGCCAAATCAAATTCAGCCAAAGCAGCTTCAGCTTCATTTCGCCTGTGGGCGTAACGTCCCTTTAACAAACGAACCAAACGTTTTTGCCAAGTATTTGGCCCTTCCATCGTTTTGTCCAAATAACCAAGGGTCTCTGTTTTTAGCCCTTTGCGGCCAGCTAAACCTGCCAAACAAAGATTGGCGTGAAATACCAGTTTGTCATCGCGCGAGTAGGTGACAGTTTCATATAGTTCTTTGGCTGCTCGACGGTCACCTGCCAACTCCAATGCATTGGCTCTATAACTATCCAACAGATGACTAGCTTCAGGTCCATTATAGTGGGCAACTTTTCTCAACATAGCAAGAGCCCTGACAGGCTCTCCGTGGCGTAACCAATATCGAGCCAAGTCTAGATGTGCAGCTGCTTTAGATAACAATCCTGCTGACTTCACTGCTTTGCGAAGGTTCCAGCCAACTTCATCTTCCCTACCAGTTCGTTCACAAGCTTTGGCCATGAGGTACAGCTCTTCACCTTTTTCGAACTCATCAACGTCCTGAGCCAAATTTGCTGCTCGTCGCAGAGTTGCAAGCCCAACTTCAGGATCACTTTCCAATTGAAGATTACCCAAGAGTAAAAGTGACAAAACTTGAACCAATGGTCCACCACGAGCTGCAGCCTGTCTGAGCAAGGATCTTGCGTTGCGGCCATCAACTGGAACCAAAAGACGCCCCAGTTTCAATAGCTCTAGTGGAGGCAGAGCTGAACCGCTTTTGTTATGTAATACTCGATAGTGGGACACAGCAGTACGAAGAGTGTTCCTGTCCACCTTTTCGCTGTCATAGAGCAGAAGGATGGATGAATCTGCTGGCACGTTTGCAGTCATCGAACCATACCAGGTTAGTGCTTTGTCATCTTGATTGGCACTTTCATATTCACTAGCAATGAGCATTCGGTAGTGTAGAGGAATACGTACAGTAGGAGATAGCTGGTCATAATATGCGAGCTGAGTCTCAGTTTCTTTCTCTTCTTTGGCCAATTGAGCCAATTTGATCAAAGCATCTGTCGCTTGTGGAGATTCACTCTCTGAAGCTTTCATCAAACATTCTGTTGCACCAACCAAATTGTCAGAAGCTAATAACCTATTTGCTCTGGCCATCATCAGGGCAGCAATGTCATAAACTCTTTCATCATCTTTTGCACGAGAGAAGGTTCTTTCAACGGCTTTTTCTCGGCCTGCAGCGTCGTGCAAACGACAAAGTTCATTGTAGAGTTGAAAAGCAAACTTGCAGTGTCGATTGTGTAGTCCCTCTTCTAGTCGACGAATGGCCCTTTCGCGTTCTCCCTGTCTTTCACTGAGACGGGCCAATCTAACGACCAAATCACCTGCAAAAAGATCAGAGGGTTCAGCCAAGACACGACCATAAGCCTGAGCAGCACGGTCGAAGTGTTCTTGAATGTCGAAAAGAATACCTCTGGCCATATTCACTCTAGCGACATCTGCAGCTGAGGAGCAGTGCAACAATGCCAATGAAGCAGATATAACAGCTGCTATACCTCTGACATCATCAGTCAGTTTCTCGCCATTTTCTAGAAAACACTGCTCAAGAGCCAGGGCAACATCTAGTCCTTCACTTGGTGAGTGCATTCCATTGGCGGCATCAGCCAAATAAACGAGTCCTTCAGTTCGTCTCTCTTCATTAGATAGAAGGTGTAGAGCCAAGAGGAACTGAGTGCGGAAACGGGTCTCCTCATCGCTTTGCTTGAAAAGAGCGTATCGATAACGCCTCTCCACTACATCAAAGGGGACGAATGGGCTCAGAATTCTTGCTATGGCAGCATCCCTAACACCATCACCAAAAGTGGATGGAATTGCAGAAGCAACAAAGATTGTCTCCATCATATTGGCAATGTCACGTTTTACACTGTAAATCTCGGCTAGGGTCAGATGTAGGTGTTCTCGCTCGAAAGCCGAGGCTTGAGCCAATCTCGCTCGCACCTCTCGAACAGCCTCATCACATTTGCCTTCCTTCGCTTTTTCCAAACGCGAACGGCAAAACTCTTTTATGTCAATTTCAGACTTAACCATGTATGCACTAAGTCTAGAGTAGAAAAGAGTGGAAGTCGAGTGAGCCCATCATTCTTTGTTCAATGCTTCTCTTACTTTGATGGCAAGGGTTTCTTTGGTGAAGGGTTTTGCAATGAAAGCTATGCCAGAATCGATGACACCACTGCTTGCAATAACATTGTCTGTATAACCAGACATATAAAGAACTTTTAGTTGCGGGAAGCTTTTGACTGCCGTGTTGTACAACTCTTTTCCGTTCATTTCTGGCATGATTACATCAGTCAACAGAAGCTGCACCTCATTGTGCTTTTTGAGCAAGCTAATAGCTTCTTTACCATTATGAGCAACGATTACTTCATAACCCTGTCGTTGCAATATACTTTTGGTCATTGTCCTGACATGAACATTGTCTTCAACGACAAGGATAGTTTCTGTACCTCTGAGAGCAGCGGGTGAAAAGTTTGTTGGAATATCTTCTGTTGGGCTCTTCTCTGATAAGGGGAGGTAGATTTTTATAGTCGTGCCGATATTTTGCTCAGAATAAACAAACACATTTCCCTTGTGTTGTTTGATCACACCATAAACAGTTGCCAATCCCAGCCCTGTTCCGAGTTCACCTTTCGTCGAGAAAAAGGGCTCAAACATTTTGCTTTTGGTTTCATCATCAATTCCCGCTCCAGTATCGCTTACTGCCAACAGAGCATAGTTTCCAGGAACAACGTCCAAGTGAGCATCAGCATAGTTTTCGTCAAGTTGTGCCAAGGCTGTCTCTATCGTCAGTTTACCGCCTTTTGGCATAGCGTCTTGTGCATTTACACACAAGTTCATCATAACCTGTTCAATCTGACCGATATCTGCAGAAATGGTTGGTTTTTCATCTGTTAAATCCAGATTGATATCTATATTTTCACGTATCGTTCGGCGTAAGAGAGTAAAGAATCCCTTAATAGTGTCATTAAGGTTTACAACTTTATACTCTAGGGTTTGTCTTCTACCATAAGCCAACAGTTGGCTGACGAGCTCTCGTGCCTTTAAGCCTGCTTTTAATATCTCTCGTACGAGCTCAGTATTTTCGTTTTTCTCTCTGAGGTCTTCTTCTAGCAATTCAGAGCAACCGATTATCGGGGTCAGCAAATTGTTCAAGTCGTGGGCTATTCCACCAGCCAAGCGACCAATCGATTCAGTTTTTTGTGCTTGCTGATACTGTTTCTCTAGCCGATCCCTTTCTTCTTCAGCTCTTTTTCTGTCAGTGATGTTTTGTACAGTGCCTTTTATGGCCGCCAGCTCGCCATCATCATAAACTCCAGCGAAAGTAGATAAATAAAAACCAATGGAACCATCGGGATAGAGAAACTTCTGTTCATAAGAACCGACTTCGTGATTATTAATGGCTTTATCAATAAGTTCCTTGTCTCTTTGGTGTTCTTCGGGCCAAGGTGACAAAGCTTGAATGGAATCAATTTGGGGAGTGAACTTCTTGGGATCAAGGTGAAAAATCTTATAAACCTCGTCTGACCATTCAACCTCTCCCGATTTTACATCCCACCACCAATAACCAAGCTGAACTAGGCGGTGTACATCGAGCAATCTGGCTTCGTTTTCCTTCAATTCCTCAACAAGTTTCTTTTCCTCTGTTATGTCCCTTGAGACTGCAATGATTTGCTCAATCGAGCCATTTTTTCCAACCTCTGGTATGAGTTGAACGAGAAAGGTCTTTTCCTCACAAGTGACTTCGAAATCAGATTTACTCTTGCTGGTAAAAACTCTGTTAATAGCTTCAGACCAAGCGATTAGACACTCGTCATTGGGAGCTACTTCAGCCAAAGAGCGATGAATGACCTCATCGCTTGGCTTCTTCCACATACGAATAACGGATTCTGAGGCATAGGTAATGCACAGGTTTTTATCAAAACGCAGGACGATGTCGTTGAGTCCTTTGACGAGTGTCTCGAATATGTCCATAAAGTCCCCAAGGATGATAACCAATGTTTCAAATACTCTACTACTGATATAGGAATTGAACAAGCAAGCAGAGGCTGTTCTCTTAGTAGTAATATTCATTAGGAGGAACTCGATGTGCTTATTAATGACCTTCCTAATATTGGCGATGTTTTCGCCCTCCATAGCCTTTGGCCAAGGTTGCACCGTATACGAAGTAGATCCGTTCGGTAATGTAAGCAAGCGAGCTGATCGCAAGGCAGGTCTTTTTCAAGCACCACAGGGAATGGAACGTTCGCCATCGAGAGGTCCTTCTCAGCAGAGCTTCCAAGGTAGTGTTGGGGCTCCTCGTCGTGTTTTTCGGATGAACGATGGCAAAGGAATTTCGCGAGAAATCAAACGTTTGGCTAAACAGCTGATAAATGGCTACGACAAGAAGTTCAAACGTTTTCCTAGTCTGAATGTGCCGAAAAAAACATTGGGTCAAGTAATGTGTTACATCGCTGCCACAGCCGAAGAAGCTGATGTCGTCGAAGGTGCTCTTACGGCAATTCCCTCTATCTATAGGGCAAGAACACCAGCCTCCAGACGACTGATGTTAAAAGGAGATGCTCCTCCATTGGTGGATCAAGTCTATTGCACAGCAATTCTACGAAATCTCGAAGCTGAAAATGCTCGTGTTAGGTACACAGCACTTTCCGCTTCTCGACCTGCTCTTCGTTCAATGCCAATTGATGAAGAGATTTACGAAAAAATCCACGAAATGGCCACTGATCACCAAGACGGTGAAACTCGCCGTTTCGCTTTTTATGCAATGGTTGCTTTGTCAGCCAATCACGTAAAAACATTCGATGTCATGGCCAAGGGACTGCAAGATCAATATTCCAATGCCGTTTTGGCTGTTCTGCAGAAGATTGTGACAGACATGCGCCGTTATAGAGATTATCCACAGGAAGAGAAAACGCGTTTCCTCCGTCTAATCGGCTATCTTCATAACTTCCCAGACAGGCGAGTCGTCTCGATGGCAACGAGTGCACGTACTTGGTTGTCCACTCCTCTTGCGCGGAAGAAGGCCAAACAGACCAGATCTCGTCGCCATCTACATTTTGGTGGCTCAAGGTGAGCGAAGCTCACCTTTCTTCTCTTTTCTTAATGAGCCATCGCTTTGATGGCTTTATTGGGAGACTTTTCGACCTCTCTTAGTATCTTTTTCGTTTTCGATTCAGGTAGCCATTTCACAGCGCCAGTTCCAACATCATAGATGGCACCAACGACTTTGGCTTTACCACTTTTTACGAGTTTTCTCGATGCAGGACTGGCCATGAATAGATCACGAATAGATTGCCACACATTCTCTTCAATTCCAGCAGCAACCAATGCTTTTCCTTTTCGTCTCGGATTTTGGGTAATGGCTCGTTCTACTGCAGGCATGATGTTGTCGACCAAAGGAGGAATATTCCTCTCTAAAGGGTGTCCTTTTCCTTGTACTGCAGCAGTAACAGCAGTGACGGCACCACATTGTGTGTGACCCAAAACGACGAGCACTGGCGTGCGAACATGAGCCAAACCATACTCGATTGAGCCACACTCGTCTGTATCACAAACGTTACCAGCAACTCGAATGACAAAGATGTCCATGACTCCTGCGTCAAAGAGTATTTCTACAGGAACACGTGAATCAGAACAAGTGATGACTGTAGCAAAGGCGTGATCGCCCTGATCCTCTTTTCCAGCCTGCATTAAGCGTTTGCGAGTAATGTGAGGATGAACAGAACGACCGCGACAAAAGCGCCTATTGCCTGCTTTCAGTTTGGCTAATGCAGCAGCTGGGCTGGGCTTTTTCTTCATTACTTTCTTGGCTTCTGCCATTGTGGGCAGTAATGACAAAAAAAGAACGAGAACTAAGAATACTACGATAGATTTCATTTAGAACCTCCCTCAAAAAAGAGCCGCCCTTTTGGGGCGGCTCTTGCTTAGTAGCTTTTCGAGCTATCTCTCTAACACCTTGGGTCTGGCTTTGGCGTTTTTCTTCGCCTCTTGGACTACCTTCTTCACAAAGGGGAAGTCGATACCCAGGTCCTTGAGATGTTTCATCGTGGGAATACCTTCAC
>CAZXTJ010000072.1:0-19330 GCA_964643655.1 uncultured bacterium | reverse complement strand
ATTGACGGCAGGGCTGATAAGTATGCTTTAGCTGCAACTGTTTATGAGCTACTGGCTGGAGTGCCACCTATTGAAGGACCAGCGTTATCTCATCGCATACTCAAAGAAACTCCACAACCACTGACTGATATTCCTCCATGGGCAAATGAAGCATTGATGAGAGCCCTTGAAAAGAAGCCAGAAGACAGATTTCCCACTTGCACTGAATTTATGCATGCATTTTGCGAAGAGCCAGCTGCCTTTGTTATACCAGAAGATTGCCTACCTGGTACGGCTGAACATCACAAAGCGGGCTACTGGAACATCATTGGTTATCGTATCAAGAGAATATTCTTCAGCGGAGTTTTGGATGTTGCGGCTCCTCTCTTCGTTACGGCAATGCTTTCTGCGGGGTTAGTCGCTGGGCTCGCAAAGGTTCTTCCTGAACAGCTATTGTTTTCTGTTATGGTTTTTCTACCCAGTCTCGTTTTTTTCTACTTGTTGTTCAAAGACGTTGATGGTGGTCGCTTTTCAGTCTATAAGAAAATTTGCAACATGCGAGTTGTTACAAGAGATTTACAGCCCTGCCCACAGTGGCGATTGATACTGCGCAATTTGTTTCCTTTGTTACCAGCTATTGGTCTAGTCTTTGCGAAGGGGGAGGTTGCCAATACTGTTGGTACTGCAGTGACGACCGGTATGATCCTCGAAGTCGCATTACTTACTTACATTTCTCAGACACGAAGATTTGGCGATCTCATTGCAGGAACACGAGTTGTTTACGAAGGAGCGTTAGAGCCAAATATCCGTGAAAAGGTTAACACCCATGGCAACTTGTGGATAGCTCTCGTACTTGTTGCTCTCTCCCTTTCGTCCTTTGTTTCCGTCATCACCTATTTCATTCGTTGATTACTTACAGCTAGTTGTCCAGATTTTGTACCACTAGTGGTTCATGATTCGGACCTTTATAGAAGATATTGATAGCAAAGCGGCCAAAGGATTTTGATAGAGTCCCTCCTGGAGATGATTACAGCCTTTTGGCTAGGCTCTTGCCTATTGAGCTGCATTCATATGACATGTATTTCATTTTTTATATCGAAGGGATTTTTAATGAAACTTGTAACTCTAATGGTGTGCCTGTGTCTCCTTCTTACAACTGCTGTAAGAGCAAGCTCGGACATTGAACGAGTTGTCGAGAGAATTGAGACAGAAGTTGCCGATGCTTCGGATGCTATTGACGGGCAAATGTACAATGCCGCTCGTTTACTCAAACGTCACAGAATCATGCTCGAGCAAGAGCTCGATGGAATGAGTGGTGTCTGGGAGGACCATGAAAATGTAGATGGGAATATACAGATTATCGAGGCCGAATTGAGGAGAGCTTCAAGCGAATACATGACTCCCATCAGCGTGGCGGCAGCAAAGTTGAGAAGTATGGCTAAAAAGGGACAGCTGAATGCCCAAGCAGGAAAAGCTCCTGCAGAAATACAACAAGCTATCGACAATCTTCTCTATATGGAAGAGAGTATGGCAATGTGGCATCACTACATAAGTGGTGTAAACAAAGGAATAAAGGGACTTTGCAGCAAACAAGTTTCTACCAACAATTTGGAGACTATCAAAAAGACTATCGCTGTACTCTATGACGAGAGCCGCTTCTTGGTCAGCAAAACATTCCCTGTTTTATTGGAGAGTCTTATTGCCGCAAGAGATATGCTCGGCGGTAAAAAAGTTGATTTGACCTTCTTGGACACCGTTGGTACTGGTTGCGCAAACTGCGGTGGCGACGGCTGTGGCAATTGTATGTTGCCTCCAGGGGAACATCACGACCTCTTTGATTTTGGTTGCGGCGATGAATGCGGTCATTGAGCCTTGATGGCTCCCTTTCTGCTGTAGACTTAGTATCTGCTTCCGCAACCACCACGCCAATAACCAACGCTATGTCTAGCTCCACAATGAGGGCGATAGGCTGGTGAGTGATATGCGCTGTGACCATAATGATGGTGATGACTGTAGCCGTGGCAAGAATGGTGATCACATCGCCTGTTGGAACAGCCAATGAGCAGTAGGCTCGACATGAGTACGATTACAGTCAACAATGCCAATTCCTTGATAGACTTTTTGTTCATGCAAGCCTCCTTCTTCCTTCTCTTACATGTAAAGGTATAGACATGAAAGTGTTTTTGTCAAAGATGTGGTGATAAGAGCCTTCTCTCGCCAAGTATGAGTGGAAGTCTTCTGGCCGACTTCGGGTCTTGCTGTTCGCTCATTTGTGTTTTTTTGTGTTGACTGCAGTCCTCGAGCGAAATCAGGTGACTAATCAAACTTCTCTAGGCTGAGAGCAGTTATCAATATATTGTCCGTAATCAGACGAAAGTCTTTTGTTGCAGCAGTCTCTCCGCCACCATTGGTCGCAATGGTAATGACCATTTCCTTTTCAGGGACAACAATCAGTCTGCATAAAAACCCACTGCTACAGCCATCATGTTCCAGTGTCGAATGACCAAATCGATATTGATGGACTATTCCAAGTCCGTAACCAATATGCTTTTTGTGACGCATTGCCATCAAGTGAAGGGGGTGACTCACTTCGTCACTCGCTTTTAGCAGCAGTTGACCAAAAGAAGCTAGCTCCGCCATTGAAATCCATGCTCCTGTGTAGGGTGCTGCATACATGCTCGAATAATGGCTAGGATTCCAAAAGTGGTATTTACTGTTCTTGAATACACGACCATAAGCTGCCTCTGCGTTCAGATACCTGGGGTTGAAGGTCGCATGAACAAGTTTCTGTTTCTTGAGGTAATCAGCCATTACATTTACGAATTTGTCTCGTGCTGCTTTTTCAATCATCGCTGCTAGAAGAACGAAACCTGTATTGGAGTAATGGTAGTCACCAATGGGGTGCTCAAGCCTCAAAGTCCAGTTCCTCGTTAGTTTGCTATACAGATCCGGAGAGTGCCAATCATTGTCAAAGAGCTTTGGATTGAGTTGTTTACCAGGATGATGGGGCAAGCCAGATCTGTTTTTCAACAGATGGCTCACAGTAATTTTGTCGGAAACGTCTGCACCTTTATTCGACAAAAGGGTTACGCCAGGCAAGTGGGTTTTGACGCTATCAAGATAGTTGAGTTTTCCTTCATTGCACAGAGATACAGCCAGTGCAGAGGTCAAAGATTTACTTACACTGGCAATGTTAAAGAGCGTATGAGCTGATACTTTATTACTCTTATTCTTGATGGTTCCACGAGCAATAATCTTCTCCTTGTTGTTTTTACGTATAACCAAAACTGCACCTGTACCAAAAGGATGATGAGCCAGTTTGTTGACGTAAGGCAGGAAATCTTTCACTTTGCTCTCTGTGCGAAAAAATATTTCACTAACGAGTCGATTTCCCTTCTTTGCACTCATAGCCAAACCACTTGTGCCTGGCAAGACGCGCAGAACTTTACGCCAGTTTCCGTCAGTGACAAAGACCTTTCGCCAAAGAGGAATTGCTAGACTCCATTTATTTTGCTTACTCAACTCGAGTGCATACCAAAATGAAAATTCTGTCTTGTTGGGAGCTAATGCGCAGACTTTATCAAACTTCTCGTTAGCCTCCTTTAACTTCTTGTTTGCCAAGTCAGAAAGTGCCTGCGAGTTTAGGCGATATGCCTTAGAAAGTAGCAGTAGGCGTGACAATTCTTTTAAGGGGTTTTCGTTGTCGTCAACTCGTATATCTGTAATGACATCTTGCCAAGGATCGCCCGTCTTTTTACCGGCAACCACTTTCAAGGAGGCAGATTGTTTTCCTCTAATGTCACCGCCAGCCTTCTGTGCAGCCTTTAGTGAAGCTAACAATCTGTCAGCAAGGTCCCCTGAGCTCTCTTCAAATGCCCTGGCCATATCTTTTACCACTTTGTCATTTTTCATCATGTTTGCTTGCACGCTGTAACAAGACCCAACTATGTGGCTTGCAGAAGGAATACAATCTTTGCCCGTGTGGGCAGCAACAGTGTTTGCGTCAAGCAGAGCAACTTGCCTTTTTTGAGCTCCCCTATCACTTGCCAAGATAATTCTCAAAACTCTTTCTGCTTTGATTCCACGCGACATCAAACCCAATCCCTTGGGGCCGAAACTTGCGTTGGTCATAGCCTGCGTTGCAACGACACCAACCCCTGCTTTGGCCCAGGCAACACGTGAACCAACAGCGAACCAATGGGATTGGACTGCAACACCCATTTCACCAGTTTTTTCGTCGCGTGCAACTATTGAGTAGGTGTTTACCAAAGGCGATGCAAAGGCCAAGTCTGTGAAAGAGGCAAGGATAAAAAACAAGAGGGTCCAACTAATAATCCGCATATTGTTTCTCCTAATATTCGAAAGTATTTAGGATTCTTTCACAGAAACATGCAAGGGAGCAACGAGATTCATTGAAGAAGAGCTTTGGCTAGTGAGTGATATTCAAACTCAAAACCGGCGTCCATAAACGCCTGTGGTTTCACCTTGGAGGAGGACAACAATACTTCATCAGCCATTTCACCAGCAGCAAATCGCAATATCGACTCTGGAATGTGCATAAAGCAAGGGCGGTTGAGATGTTTGGCAAGAGTTCGTGCAAAACCATCATTTGAAGAGCCAGTATGGATTTACCCGAGAAATTGGCAACAACTTCAGCATCTTTGAAAATGCGTGTATCGAGTTCCCCTTTTTCGGGATTCCATCCATTCATTCCTTCGCCAGAGCATGAAAGTGAACGGACGGACCATCCTGCTCGACTTATGAATTCGGCGAAATGGCTCCCAATGAAGCCTGTAGCTCCTGCGATTACTATGACTCTTTTGGCCACTTCCATCACCTCACCAGAAGAGTCGCGCATATATGGTGAGGGATTACGAATTTACTCGATGCCGAGAATGTTCTTTAAGATGTCTGCTCGTTCTTTGAGAGCTGTCTCTGACCCTGTCATCCCTTTTGTTCTGTCTTTACCCTGAACGAAAGCCGTGAGTACCTTGAGGCCTTCGTGATTAATTGAGACACGACGACTTGTTTTTTCACCCCTGTAATCGATGATCAAATAGAGTCCATCAATGCTCTCACTGTCAACGTGGTCGCAACCATGTCGTTTAATGGGAGGAAGTTTGATGCTTCCGTCTTCGTGTTTTTCAGTTTTTTCCTTGATGTCGGGATTGCAGTGGGCGCAATAAAAACGATTGTCTAGCTTGGTTTTGAGCTGTCGCTTGGCTTTGTTGATAGCTTGAACCATTCGCAAACAATCATCCAACCTTTTGGTGTTCCAGTCCTTTTTTACAACCGTTTTCTTTTGGCAGTGGGTGCACATTACGTCGACCGTACCGTGGGGCATTGCCATCTTGTAGCACATGGCTCCCATTGCCAAGTCAGTTGGTTTTTCCGAAGCCGAAAGATCAGCCAAACGTTGTTTCAAATCTGCTCGAGAAAAACTTTCCTTACTGTTGTCTGTCTCGGAGCTATAGGGTTTGTCTTTGAACCATCCACGAATTCTAGAAAAGATACCTTTGGCTTTTTTCTTGGTTGGAGATTCTGCTCTGGCCTGTACAGCACCAAACAACAGAGCCAAAGAAAGGAAAACAACTAATGCAAAGGTTGTCAAAAATCCCATAGTAGCTATTCTCCTTTTTCCTCTAACCCAAGTGCAGTTCTAATGATCTTTACCTTGTCACGCAGCGCAGTCTCTTGGCCTGTGTCATTTGCAATTCTGTCTTTTCCTTGAACAAAAGCCAACACTGCCTGCAAACTATCAAAGTCAATTTCTGTCCGATGTGTCTTTTCGGAACCACTGTATTTGACTTCCAAGAAAAGTGACTTTGTCACCTCTTTTTTGTCTTTGCTACATTTTGAGCAGTAAGCACGGTTATCCAACTTTGCATCGATGCCTTCTTTGGCTTTTCTAATGGCCTGCACCATTCGTTCACACTCGAGCACACGGCCAATTGTGAAGGTGTTTTCATGTACGTTCTTCTGTTTGCAGTGTGTGCAGATGAGGTCGAGGGTTCCTGTGGGCATACACATGTCGTAACACATAGCCCCCATTGATAGGTTTTTCGGTGGTTTGCTCTCACTCAAAGAAACCAATCGTTTTTCTAATTCAGAGCGCTTCAAGAACATTTTGTGCTCCTTAGGAGAAGATTTCTTGGGTCGGTCTATGAGCCACCCAGCCTTGTTATCTCTTGCGTTTGCCTGTTTAGTGCTAAACAAAAGGGCAGCAGAAAAGAACAAGATCAAAACAAAACCATAGATGAATTCCATTTGTGACCTCCCCACTCATAGACATTATAGATGAAAATGAGCTCATCAATCCTTAGTAGCTATACAATTGGGCAACATACAATCCTCGACCGATTATCCCATCGGCTTGGTGTTTCACCCTCAATCCTACAGATTCAAAGGCACTTTTCATTTCTTCCACAGTGAACAGCGTCAATGCGTGTTCCTCGGAAAAGTACTCAACACCCTCATTCGTTGCAATGAGGTAGTGCATGTCCGCACGTGAAGTTCTACCTTCGCTTTGACTTGAACTGGCCCGACATATTTTGAGCCCCTCTGCTTCTGCTGTCATCATGTGTATGTGAGGCGTGTGCCAACTTGAAGGAGTAAACCATGGCTCAACGATAATTACACCGTCTTGAGCCAAATGTTCTTTGAAGCACTTTAGTGTCTTTCTGACTTCCTCTTCACTTTTGAGATAACCAATGGAGCTAAACATGCAGATGATTGCATCAAAGCGATTGTTTATCTCAAATGCTCTCATGTCCTGATGTTCATAGTGACATTCAGGGTTTTTTTCTTGTGCAATTGTAACGAACTCGATGTTTAGATCTAGGCCCGTAATCTTGAAGTCGCCTTTGAGGTGTCTGTGGTGTTCACCGCTGCCACAGGCAACATCCAGTATTTTTTTTGCCTCAGGATTGTATTGCAGAATCAATTCTTTGATTTGCCTTGCTTCGTCCTCATAGTTTTTCAAGGTTTTGTATACGAGGTCGTAGTAGTGAGCACTTTTGCTATACATCTTGTTTTCTCCTTCTAAACAGGCTGGATAAGGAGGGATCTGTGAGGAGTATACTGGTCCAAGGTAAGAAGTCCAAAGTGGAAGGATTGAAAAGTGTTGCGTTACATCTTCCTACTAATCACAATTTTGTCGGTAGTCACTGTTGCCCATTCCGCTCCTAAGGTCCTTATTGTCGTTTCCAACATTTCACTGATTCCTGGAACTATGGAAAAGACGGGAGTCTGGGCAGAAGAGCTCGTTGTCCCTTACGAGATGTTCAAAGAAGCAGGTTTTGAGGTGGCGTTGGCCTCTCCCAAAGGTGGTGAAGCTGTTTTTGACGAACGTAGTTTGGATCCTAGAGTTGTGGCTGATAAAGAAATTCGCCTGAAAACTCTCCAGTTCAAAATCAGGTACGCACATTTGATGCGAAACACTATTCATTTATCTGAAGTGCGCGGTGTCGAGTATGACGCTCTGTTCGTTCCTGGAGGCCATGGTGTCATGTTTGATGTTGCAACTTGCTCAACATTGGCAAAACTTACGGTTCAGTTTTTGCGACAAGGGAAGATTGTTGGATCCGTTTGTCACGGACCTTGCTTCCTTGCAACGGCACGAGACCGGAAAGGCAGATATGCCGTCGCTGGATACGAAGTGACCGGTTTCTCCAATGAGGAAGAAGTTGGCGTAGCTATGGTCGAAAAAATGCCCTTCTCCTTGGAGGACGAACTGCAAAAAGCCTCGGGAGGGCTCTATTCTAGAGGGCCTGCATGGCAAAGTTATGTTTTGAAAGACAAAAACTTGGTCACAGGGCAAAATCCAGCCTCTTCAAAAGACGCTGCACAGAAAGTCATCGATTTACTTCTTTCACCTGGCAAAGAGCAGTGGTTAGAGGCCTTTGTTGAAGAGAGCTTTCAAAAGGCGATACGTCGTCCATTTAAATCGACAAAAGGTGCAGGACTTCCTGTAAATGTTGTTCTGGATGCTTCCCCAAAGAGAACAACATGGGATACAGGGCATGTTGTGGTCCATTTGGGCCGGCGCAAAAAAAATGTCAAAAGGCGAATTTTCCTACCTTTGCTGAAAAAGCACATAAAACATGGCTTGAGGCTATTAAAAGGAAAAGGTCTCCGTGGATACATGGTACTGGCTACAAAAGACTATGAGCTTGCGTACCTTCAGTGGCGAAGTGAGGCACATATGACAAGAGTACTGAGTTCAAAGAAGGGAAAAGCGATGGTCGCAGAAGCGGCATCCTTTATGGACTCTGCTTTGTGGAAACAAGCACGAAAGTATCCTACTTGGCTTCAGCGATGAGTTTTGTCTGTTTCGAAGTCCAGATAGCCATAATGAACATTTTTTCTGTCTCGCCTTTGTAGGAAGTCTTTCAGTAGATATGCGTAATCTACTGTGGCTACAGATTTGGCAACCCTCTTCCCGTTGACAATAATCTCTACTTCGCTACCTGGTTCGATTAGCTCTTTACATAGAAACAATCGCATTTTGGCTGCTCTTGAGGCTTCAATTTCGAGTTGATTACCCAAGAGATGGGCACGGACACGGGCAGAAGGTCTAATCCTCTTGAAAAGGTAGTAATACTCGGGAGGAGGTATGGTGCCACGCAGCTTGATCAACTCTTCTCCTCTTTTAACCAACAATGCAATGGGTGAACCTCGCTTGAGTGACTTCTTGTATTTAGCCAAGTCATCGCCATTTGTTATTTTCATTTGGCCACCACGAACGATAATGTCACCCTCCTTCAGGCCAATCTGTCGGGCAACGGTGTCTCCTTTGGCGAGGGATTTGACTTTGTCTCCATCTCCCTTGAAATCACCGTCTTCATGAAAGCCAATCGTAATTTGCTCTGATTTGAGAACGAGATTAGCTTCCTGATGCCAGTGGGCCTTTTTCTCTCCAGGGTTGAGGGCAAGAATTTGGATCCAATGACAACGGCCGAAATCCTTTGTGGCAGTTTCCCAATCGACGGCTCCTGAAAAGGGATTTCGAATTGAGCGCTTTAGGAAGTTTGCGATTCGTGGAATCTCTTTGTCGCTGTAATCAAAAGTATGTGTGCCTGAGAGAGTTCGATAAGTTATCTGGGCATCCGCAAGCTGAGCAAGCCGGATGGTTGGTAGCATTTTTGTCGTGGGGTACAGTTGGTCTTTGTCAGTAGTTACAGCATAGATAGGCGTTTGTTTCATGTTTCCCACGAAAGTTGATAGGTCGCCATCTAGACTGCCTACCCCCATATGTCCATTGAGAGCAACAAATGCTGCAAAGGTTGATGGTTTCGTCATTGCAAAACAGAAGGCAGCTGAGCCGCCATCGGAGAATCCGCCTAGGTAGACGCGATCATCATCAATGGAATACTTGGCTTTGAGCTTGGCTATCTGAGAAAGTACATTGGCCATTCCTACTTGCTCCCACCAAGCAGCACCTTTCTGTCCAAAGGGAACTAAATGAAACCAGCCCAGCTTTTTGGCCAAGGGTAAAAAGGGAGCCCTCTGTGCATATTTTAGTGGCTCCTTGATTATCTCTGAACGAGTAACGCCACCATGCAAATAGACAAACAGCGGTCTTTCAGTTGTGCGTTTCTCTGGGGCAGGCACATAGAGGCAATATGGTCGTTTCACGCCGTCTTTACACTCTATGGAGAGTAACTCATGACTCTCCTTTTCATCATTTAATGGAGCTTTGGACAGTTCAGTCAATAACTCACCAATAGGAGGCTGAGCTGAGGACAATTTCTCAATCAAGTTCCTTTGTTCGTCTACACTGTCAGTCTTCAAAAGTTGTTGTAAATCGCCCGTCCATTGCCCGAAGAGGACAGAAGTGCACAGAAAGAAAGCTGAAAAGAACAGTAATGTAGTCAATCTCTTCATTAATACTCCTATTGATAATGGGTTCATAAAGCTTCACAGAGAGTACTATATCATCTGTTTCCTCAGTTGAAGTGGAGAGAAAGGGGGAAAACTGCACAGAGTCATGATTGCGTTATCAGTAGATTTCGACGTGTTTTACTGTTGTATGTGGCTTTGAATAGGCATTGGCAAGTCATGGTATAGTGGGAGTGCTTTAACAATGCATTGAACGGAGCACTCTGTGAGGCCTGATAGTACGGATACATTGCGAAGACACGAAGACAAAAACGAAGAGGCTGATTTAGCTGCAAACCTTAGTGAAGCTCAGCAAAAAGAGATTACTCGCCAAGTTGATGCTTACGAAGAGGAACTCCGAAATACATATAAGCGCAAAGACGACTCGCGCATCATTCGACGCAAACGCAGATCCTTCTATGAAGAGCTCGTAGAGAAAGCCGATGAAGAAGAGAAGTTAAATCCAGATATCTTGCGTCAGGAAGAGCACGATCTCATCAGTACCAACCTTTGGTTGTCTCTAGGTTTTATTGTCGTTTTTGTCCTTGCAGCACTTCTTGTCAAAGACAGAATCGAACAGATTGCTGGCCGAGCAACAACTCTCATCACTCACTATTTCAGCTGGTTTTATATTTTGATTTGTACGGGTTCACTCATCTATCTCATTTATCTGGCCTTTTCGAGATTTGGGGCTGTTGTCCTGGGTGAGCCAGATGAAGAACCCGAGTTCTCGGATTTTTCTTGGGCCAGCATGCTCTTCTCTGCTGGCATGGGAGTGGGGCTTCTTTTCTGGGGAGGCGCAGAGCCAGTTAGCCATTATCTAAATCCACCTGTTGGTGCGGGTCGTACTGTTGAGGCTGCAAGGCAGGGAATGGTATATGCCATATTCCACTGGGGATTGCACGCTTGGGCTGTTTATGTCCTTACTGCCATTGGCGTTGCTTATTATGGTTTTCGGAAGAGGAAGAAGTATCTGATGTCCTCTGCCATTCTAGATATAACTGACAGGCCCAAAGTATTCAAAGCACTGAAAATATTCACAGATTTTGTTTCTACACTTGCTGTTGTCTTTGGTGTTGCCGCTGCCATTGGTATGGGAGTCATGAAGATTGCCGGTGGTTTGAAACATGCTTACAAAATAGATGCTAGCAATACTACTGGATATGTTGTCATCTTGCTCATTATTACTGCTCTGTTCATCCTATCAGCCATGACAGGATTAAAAAAGGGGATCAAGTGGTTATCCAATCTCAATATGACGGTTGCCATGGTTCTGATGCTCTTTGTATTCATCCTTGGTCCAAGGCTCTTTATCTGCAAAGTATTCGTAGACACTATAGGGCTGTATCTTAATGAGTTACCTAGATTGAGTTTTAAAATTGCTCCATACACGCCATCCTATGAACAGTGGATGGGCAAGTGGACACTTACTTGGTTGACATGGTGGATAGCCTGGGCACCCTTTGTTGGCATTTTCATCGCTCGCATCTCTAGAGGAAGAACCATTAGGGAAGTCATTGCGGGAAGTCTCATATTTCCAACCATTTTCACAATTGCCTGGTTTTCCATTTTTGGTGGAGCAGCGCTACATCTTGAGATATTTGGAAACGGTGGTATTGGGTCATTGGTTACCAACCCCAAGACTGTTACACAGTCTCTTTTTGCATTATTGAGTTACTTTCCTTACTCACAAGTTACAGCTGGAATTTCCATTCTTCTACTGTTCACCTTTTTGGTAACTTCTGCAGATTCTGCTTGTTTTGCAATTGCCATGATGACGACAGAAGGTGACCTTGATCCAGGTACTGGAATGAAGGTTCTCTGGGGGGTAGTTCTGTCTGTACTCACACTGATACTTGTCCTTGGTGGAGGTATAAAAGCTACTTCAGCTGCAGCACTCATTTTTGCCTTCCCCTTTAGTATCGTCATGGTGTTGATTGCAGTGTCATTAACAATTAGATTATCTCTGCAAGTAGCGAGACGACGAATATGAGTGAGGTCCAATGGCGTTCACTTTTTATCACGAGCCAAACACTATTTCTGAAGCTTCAAGATTACTGATTGAACATGGTAAAAAAGCTGCCTGTTTGGCTGGTGGTACTTCTTTACAGCATCGCCGTGATGGCAATATTGAGCATTTGGTTTCATTGAAGAAGTTGGAACTCAACAGGCTCGAGGATAATGTCATTGGTGCCACAGTCACTTTGACTGAATTGGTAGAGCAAGAGTCTGAGTCAAAGGCTATGGGCCTTCTTCAGAAAGCTGCTGGGGTCTCGGCATCAGATCTTCTCAGAAATCAGATAACAGTAGGTGGTTCTGCACTTGTTGGCTTTCGGTGGTCAGATCTTGCTGCACCTCTTCTGGCCATGGATGCACATTTCGAATTGACTTCATCAGAAGGTAAAAGAAGCGTCAGCGCTTCGGAGTTTCTTGATAAGACTGTGCCACAACGGTTTCTTGCAGATGGTGAGATTTTAAAACAGATAGTGTTACCTAATGATATTGTTAGAGCTGAGTTTACGAAATTTGGGATGAGTCATTTTTGCCATGCAATCTGGGACCTTGTTGTCTTGCAACGAAATGACGAACACATTGTTGCTCTTTCGGCTGGCACCCCATTCCCAACAAGGCTTCAAAGTGTAGAAAAACTTTTGGCAACAAATGAGTTGCCTGACCAGGGCATCCTAGAAGAAGCAATTTCAGTTGCCATTGATAATGGTCAATTAAAGATAAGTGGAAGTTCAGGTTATTCCGCAGAATATCGAACTTCTGTTTTGCCTGCGATTCTTAGGGACACTTTGGTGCGTTACTCAGGGGGCGAGCATAAATGAGAATAACTCTCTCCGTGAATGGCCAAAAACTCTCTATTGAAGTGGCTGCCAGAGACACTTTACTAGAAGCCCTTCGTCAAGCTGGTTTTACTGAAGTGAAGTTCAGTTGCGGTCGTGGTGAGTGCGGTGTGTGTGCCGTGAAGCTCAACGGAAGAGCTGTAAACTCTTGTATGGTCATCGCTGCTAGCTGTGATGGAGCAGAAATAGTCACTGCAGCTGGATTTGGTTCTGTTGCCAAGCCAAACAAAGTTCAAGAGGCTTTGGTTCGCAGTGGTGGAGTTCAATGTGGTTACTGCACTCCTGGATTCGTCAGTACAATATCTTCGTTGCTTGAAGGACAGCAAAAGCCAAGGGTTGAACGTTTGGAAAAAGCCCTCGATGGCCATATGTGTCGCTGTACTGGGTATATTCAGCAGAAAGAAGCCTTGGAAAAACTAGTATCGCCTGTGGAAGAGCCTAAAGCTTCAGATACATTTTCTCCTGTTGGTAAACGCGTTATAAAACGGGACGCTTTGGCAATGGCATGCGGAAACAGTCACTATTGTGATGATGAACTTCCCAAGAGAGTCCTCTCACTTGCTTTGGTATGTAGCCAAAAAACACACGCCAAAGTAGTCTCCATTGACTCTAGTGAGGCCAAACTCATTCCTGGTGTCGCTGATGTGATTACTTGTTTTGATGTTCCAGAAAGGCTAGAAATTGAGGGACCTGATCTTCCCGAGAGTATGCTGGGTGACAATTTTCTCTTTACCGACAGACCTCGCTATAATGGGGACAAGATTGCAGCTGTAGTTGCAGAAAATGATGAGATTGCACGAAAAGCCGCGAGCTTGGTCAAGGTTGAACTTCAGAGTTTACCTGCGGCAGTAACACTTTCAGAAGCTCTCGAAGTAAATGCACCTAGTATTGGTCCTGCTGGAAACATAGTTGCGAAACGAGAATTTCGTTATAGCAGTGATGACATTTCAAGAAAGACAGAAGCGACCAAAGTAAGCCTGACGACATATACTCCTGCTGCTCATCCCTGCTTTTCTGAACCATACTCATGTTTGGCCTGGTACGATGAGAGGGCTCGGCTGAATATCCGCAGCTCGACTCAGGTTCCTTATTTTGTCAGATGGATTGTGTCGCAAGTTTGTTCCATACCAGTCTCACAAATAAGAGTAATCAAACCTCAAATTGGCGGAGGTTTTGGCGCTAAGCAAGATGTCGTAGTGGAAGCAATTTGCGCTTTGGCAACAAAACGTGTGGGGAGACCCGTACGTCTAGTCATGAATAGACAGGAAGTCTTCCGTGCAGGTCGCTACAGACATCCTGCCATGATAAAGCTCGATGGATCAGTTGATGGAGAGCATGTAGTCAGTTTGAAAATGGACGTCACTTTGGACAAAGGAGCTTATTCACCACACGGAGCGTCTTTGTTGCTCTGCTGTATCTCGCGCTCTCTGCCTTTGTATAAGTGGTCAAAGATAGAGTTGATGGGTAGGAGTGTGCTCACAAATAAACCTAGTGCTGGTGGTGTTCGTGGTTATGGCGCTCCACAATCAGTTTTTGCAATGGAAACACTCGTTGATGAACTAGCCAGAAAAGCCTCTATTGATCCTTTGGAGTTTAGGATAAAAAATGCTATTGGGAAGGGAGACTCCCTAGGAATAATCAATGATTTGGCAGGCCAAGACAATGTAGTGCCAGCTGTTTTGTCGGGCAATTGGGCAGAGAAGTGTCTGCGACGCGGTAGCGAAATCTTTGAATGGAAAAGGAAAAGACAAGAGTACAAAGACACTGGGCGCTTCAGGCGAGGAGTAGGCGTAGCATGGGCCATGCAAGCGCCAACGAGTTTTGCCGTAATGCGCTCTAGTGCCACCATCCAGTTGAAAGAAGATGGAACATTCATCGTTCTTTCTGGTGCTGCAGACATAGGTACAGGTGCTGAGACCATTTTGGCTCAAATGGCTGCCGAGACTTTGACCGTTCCATTGAATTCAATCCAAGTCATTACAGGAGACACTGACCCAATCTCTTATGATGCTGGAGCCTATGCGAGTTCTACAACTTGGAATGCTGGAGCAGCTGTCACCCTGGCAGCCGAGAAGACGAAGGAAGCTCTTTTAAGGCTTGGTGCGGCAATCAGTGGATTAGAAGCAAGTGCATTGCGAGTGTTAAACAACAGAGTTGCAGCAATGGACAATAGCTGGAGTTCAACCCTAGCGGAGATCTCTATGGAGGCAATTCGAAGACCCGAACTACAGCCCATATCAGTGACAGTCTCCCATGGCCCCCGGCTTATTCCTCCATCATTTAATGCCCAGTTTGTTGACCTAGTCGTAGACAGGGCTACGGGCAAAGTTAAAGTAGAACAGGTAGTGTCAGTAGTTGATTGCGGCAGGCCTGTGAATCCCACGTTGAGTGAAGGGCAAATGTATGGATCTGTTGCCATGGGATTGGGAATGGCATTGACAGAAGAGGTGCTCTTCAATAAGCAAGGCTTCTTACTCAATGGCAATTTTTCAACATATCAAGTCATGAGAATGATAGATATGCCCGAGATAATGGTAGATTTTATTGAGACCAATGATGAAGGAGTACCTTTCAACGCAAAGTCTATTGGAGAAATCGGCTGTATGCCTCCTATGCCTGCTGTCGGAAATGCAATTGCACATGCAACAGGTCTACGCCTGACTGAAGCTCCATTCACACCATGGCGGGTTTTGAAAGCTATAAAAGCTACTAATTAGACTGACCTATCAAGCATAATGAAGCAGCACAGTGTTTGGATTGTGGTTAGGAAAGTATGGCTTTTGATACAGTTGAAGAGCTTCGTCTCCAGCTAGGTGAACGGAATTCTCGCTACAGTTCTCTTGAGTTCGTCGGAGCAGGAGCCATGGGATCTGTGTTCAAGGGGTTTGACGAGAGATTAAGAAGAACAATTGCTCTCAAGGTAATCCATAGGGCTCTCATAAACACTGATTTAGTTTATGAAAGATTCAAAAGAGAAGCCCGACTCCTTAGCTCTATTAGCCACAAAAATGTCGTTCATCTTTTCGATTTTGAGGACGCAGGAACTTTATGCTTCATCACTGAAGAGTATATTGATGGGTTTCCTTTGAATGTGTTACTGGCTGAAGGCAAGTTGAAACTCGCTGAAATTGTTAGCTTGGTTGCAGCATTGGCAGACGGACTGCAAGCCGTACATGATGCTGGAATCTTGCACCGTGACATCAAACCAAACAATATCATCGTTGACGAACGAGGAGAACCTCATTTACTCGACTTCGGCTTGGCGCAATCCTTTGAGGGCAAGGGGGCCACTGCCTTAACAAAGACAGGCCATGTCGTTGGTACACTTGGGTTCATATCACCTGAGGTATTACTAGGAGAGACAGCAACTAAACGTTCAGATGTTTATCAGCTCGGTGCGGTTTTTTATTCGGCACTATCGGGCAAAGCGGTTTATGGAAGAAAAGCCATTGCTGGTTTGCTCAAAGAGGGAGCGCTTGATAACCCCGCCTCACTTTCTCAGTTAGGCTGTGTTTGTGACAGGCAAATTGAAGAGTTAGTGATGTCTTGTGTGGCTAGTGAACCAGAAAAACGTCCCTTGTCAGCGGGAGAGGTTCGTGATAGCTGCACCGCATGGCTAAAAAGCTTAGAAGAGACAGAGTTGTTGGAGTCTCAAACTCTGTTGATAGAGCCAGCAGGTGAAGCAGATGTTTCTCCTAGCAGAGAATTTAAAAAACTACCATTCTTGGCATTTGTGATCAGTTTTCTTATATGCATCTTTTATTGGTATGGAAGTAATGAAGTTTTTGTCATTAGAGATGTTGAGATCAAAAGCGGTGTCACGAAGGTCGAAGTGAATTGGAAAACAGACAAGGAAACTGCTTTCGTCTATGAGATACATGAGTCGAAAACACGCCAATTAGTAGCAAAAGGCGTTGAGAGCGCAGCAACAAAGGAACACAATATTAAGTGTTCTAAGCTAGCACCTTCAACGAGTTATTCAATGACTTTGCGTTGGCAAGGTGCTTATCACCAAAGGGCATTTCGAACCGAAAAAGTGCGTTTTACCAAGCCTATTTACACGGCATTTTTAGGTGGAGTTTTTTTTGCAGAGTTTTCTACAAATCTTGATCGAAGCACCAAGCTGGAGTTGATGAGTGTAACTAGAGAGCAGCTGGCAGAGTGTCGTGGCGAAGAGAGAGTAGTCATCGCTGGGCTTGGTCGCCTGTCAGACAATTCAGTCAACTGGCAGTTGAAAGCTGGAAATAGAATCATTGCTTCAGGAAGAACAAAGGCTATTCAACCGCAAAAACCTAGAGAATGGGCCGCAGAGCAAGAACCTTCATGCAAACCCATTTGGGATGGTGACTTGCTGTATGTAGCTGACAAGAGGGGATTTCTTACCTGCTATGAGTTGGCAAGAAAGCCATCTTCTCCAAAGAAAAATGATACTTACGGGGGATTAGTTCGCAAATGGTGTTTTGCCCCTCATTCAGGGCCATTGGCTCGTTGTGCAACACTTTATCAGTTAGCCGATGGTCGCCTGGTCTTAATGTTGCGTAATACGAATTATGGTAAGTGGGAAATATGGTGTATTGATCCTGTTCTGAGAAACAAAGAATGGCTTGAACGTGTTGGTTCATTGTCCTCTTTGCCTCCATGGTTACATGGCAACAGGGATCGGTGGAATAAGCATCTTGGTCCTTCTGAATGGTGCAGAGTCGTAGAGATGCCAGAAGGAGTGTCCTTTGCTGAGGAGCTAGCTGTCAGCGATGACCTTGCTGTTATTCAAGGCATTAAGAAGGGGCCCTGTTGGTTCGCATTTTCCTTGAGCAATGGGGAAAAAAAGTGGTTCCTAGAAGCCATGGAAATCCTCCCCAAAAAACTCAAGCCAGTTAAGGCTGAAAGACAAATGTTAGAGCTTGATATGGGGTTTTCTCCTGTATTGAAGCATGGATGGGGATTTTTTGACGGCCCCTACTATCCATGAAAAATCAGTCCATTCGGTATTGGCTTTTGGCATGTCTGTGAAGAAACCAGTCAAATGTGCTTTGGTTGAGTTCTCTTTGCAAAGACGAAAAGTCAGCTCAATTCCTTTTAAGGGGTACTCAGGTCGAACATTTTTGTCTCGCGACAGTCTTGGCGTAAGTTACAGCGCTGGCAACGAAATCAGAAGGTACGATTCAAAAGCTAGAGAGCAGAGAGTCTTGACTTCATACCCCAAAGGGGCATTCGGACCTCCAGTTAGCTCAAAAGACAAAAACTATTGTATCCACCTGGCGACTGACAGCAATAGTACATCTTCTATCAAGGAACTCATAGGTTTTCAAAAGGCTTCTCTAGTATTGTACAAACAAAGAAATGACTTGGTCGTCTATAAACCACCTGTCTTCCACGAACCTATAGGTGCCTATCAGGCAACGGGAGTTTATGCTTTTGAGCGTTGGAAAGATTATCTTGTTGGACATACTTTTTTCACGGTTTTCGTAATCAATATTCGCACGGGGCACTTTGGTTCATGGCGCTCATTCGAAGGTGGAGTAGTAAAGAGTGCCGTTAGCAAAAGCGGAATGATAGCTGTGATAACTCGTTCTGGAAAATTAATGGTACTACCCGTAATGTTGATTGAGAAACTTCGCACAGGTCGCTTTACGGACAATTAACTACCTGCAACACTTATTCCCTCAACAACAAGACCAGATGGACCAAGGTAATCACCATAAAATGCTTCTTTACCGCAAATGGTAATTTTAGGTAACAAGGCAAAAAGATTTCCGGAAATTGCACCACCAGTAATTCGTTTCACTGTGCCTTTCTCCCATAACCGGCCTGTTCTTATTTCACCAGAAAAGTGTCCTGACAAGGGAGATACATCGAGACAAGAGAACTCATCGACTTGAAGCAAATTGGGGTGTTCATGCACCATTGTTTCAACAGGCTGACAGTAATCATCACAAGGCAAGTGCAAAGTTCCTGGAGCGCCAGTAGCTTTTGCCCCAACTCTCTGAGCGTATCTTTGCGTGCACCAAATTGAGTTGAGTCTTCCATTTTCAATGAGTTTTACTTTTTGACCCGGTACTCCATCACCATCAAATTTGTATGAGCAGATACCACCGTCGTAAAGTGCATCAAGAGTAATGTTCAACCAGTCAATGCCTTTTGAAACAGGCTGTCCAAGCTCAAATCTACTCATTTTTCTGACAAATGATTCTGCAGCTGAATGATAGATGATTGGTGACAGGAATTTCTTGATATATGAGCCAGGCAAAAGCATGGACATCAAGCCAGAAGGAGGTAGCTGGCAACTTCTTGGTCCCTCTTCAGCTCTTTCGCAAGCCGTTGTGAGTTCTTTGAGGGTCAAAGTTGATTGAAGCCGTCTTTTCATTTCTAGACGTTGATCAAAGGGGCCATCTTCTCGATTAGTCAAAAATATTTGGTAAATAGTCCACTGTGATGAATCCTGGTTGATTTGTAGGTCTTTCGAGTTGAGCAATGTTGTATGTGATAGCGTGAGATCAACCTCGAGGCTTGCTAGAGAAAGGAGTTTGCAGCCAGCAATGGCTGATACAGCTCTATCGACAACTGAACGAAGAGAATCTTCTGGAGAGTTTCGCGCAGTTTTGTCGTCTATTACTACAGTGGGG
>CAZXTJ010000071.1:0-19334 GCA_964643655.1 uncultured bacterium | reverse complement strand
TCCTTGTTCTTCGTGATAGTCGTAGATTCGAACGACATTGGGGTGTGAAACCTTGCCAAGAGCTTGCACTTCGCGGGCGAAACGTTTGATTAGTGTTTTGTCTCCTGCCATTCCTTTGCGCAGGATCTTCAATGCTACGTCCTTGCCTACTTGCTCGTCCGTAGCTCGATATACTTCACCCATACCACCTTTGCCAATGAGGCGAAGGTTCGTGTATCGTCTTTTCGCCTCTTGTGGCAGACCATGGGCAGGAGTTGCCAAGATATCGTCGTTCATCCCTCCATGGTAGCGCTTTCCGATGTTGTTGGGTAAGGGGAATCAATTACTTCGTTGTGAGTGGTGCAACTCTTTGACTGACTCTCTCATTTCCTCTGCGCTCTGATAGCGGTCAGCCGGAGATATAGCAGTGGCTTTGAGAATACGTTCGATTACCTCATCTGAGATATGGAGGCGCTCTTGTGGCAAAAAAGAAGGTTGTTCCTTATTGCGGGCCGTAATTGCTTCAAAAGTTGACTTGTCAGCGAAGGGTAATCTCCCAGTCACTAGTTGGTAAAACAACAATCCAGTTTGGTAGACATCAGTTCGTGAATCTGTCTTCTCTCCTGTTACCTGTTCTGGTGCCATATAAAAAGGCGTACCCATGAGCTTTGCGCCATCCATAGTGAGGGCAGTTCCGAAAAGCGGTTTGGCCAAACCAAAATCGGTCAGAACGACACCTCTGCCTTCGACGATGAATATATTCGATGGTTTGATGTCACGATGGATGATAGAGCAGGCATGGGCATACTGCAGTGCGTCACAGAGCTGCATGATGAGAGAGATGGCAAAACGTTCAGGTACTCTTTCAGCATCAAGCAGAATGTCTTCGAGAGTGTCTGCCTCCAAGAGTTCCATGACAAATGCAAAGGTCTCTCCTTCTTCCACATAATCACGAAACTTCACAATGTGTTCATGTTGAAGAGCCGCTATCACCTTGGACTCACGGCGAAATCTCTCTACTATGGTTTTGCTCTCGTTGAGAAAGGGATGAAGAATTTTCATGGCGTAGATTGCTTTGGTGCCAATGTCTTTGACCTTGTATACATTAGCCATTGCACCACTACCGAGTTCTTCGACTACGTCGTATCGGCCTACTCTTTCGCCTATCAACTCATCGCCCTCTCATTAAACTAAATCGATCTCAATTCTCATTTGACAAGTTGGTGACAGCTCACTGAAAAACTGGCCTTGCTGAATCAAGGTTACAAGTAGTTCAAACTTTCCTTTGGCTGGAGGGGTGAAAATCTTGCAGAAGATAGTCTTTTTCATTCCAGGTAGAATAGGGGGCCAAATGGCGCTTTGTATGCCATATGGAACAGCCACTTCACCGTGAAAAAACCATTGATACGTACACTTTACTGGTGTTGGTTGCTGACTAGATACTTTCAGCTTAGACTCATTTGATATTTCAATGGGAATCTGATGAGAACTGTTCTCTGCCATCTCTAGGGGGACATCTTTTATTTTTAGGTTTATGTGTTCACAATCAGAGGCTGTAATAGTCTCTTGCGAGAGAGTTTTTTGGAGTGACTCTTTGTCTATCTGGCTCTGACCTGCCAGAGCGTAAATACCATTGAGTTCCCCTTTGCCACAGTCGACAAGTGTACCCAATTGGTCACTGATGTCGGCAGTCCACAGCAATACATGTGGAAAGAACCTCTTCAATAGTTCTTGAAGCGCTGAACTGGTTTGCTCATTGATGTGAAGCAAATCCTCATATCGATTTCTAGGATTTTCCGGAAGAAAACCACCATTTGTCATGAGGCCAAGTCGCCTCTGTTGATGGTTCTTTTCGTGAACTAGTTTGTTGGGGAAGGTATGGATGAATAAATAACCTTCAGTTTTGAGCATCTTTGCGCAGTTGCGCAGAAGGGCTTCCAGAGCACTTTCTTCGAGATGTTCAATGATATCGGCTGCCACGATGGCATCAAATCCACTCTCGTCATAAAACTCAGTTATGTCTTCGTGTACCAACTTCAAATTGTCGCCAACAGAGTGGGAAAAGTGCTGCTGGCATATCTCTAGGGCGGCTTTCGAATAGTCTACAGCCACAACCTCTGCACCAGCCAAGCAGCTGGCGTAGGCAAACTCACCTCGGCCAGATCCCAAATCGAGGATACGCTTACCAGCTCTAGGATTGATGAGGGAAAACAGAGTTTGCTGCCTCAAGTCAGTGAGCGAGCGACCCTTCGTTAGTTTGAAGTTCTGATAATCGCCACAATCAGCTGTGAAATACTGTTTTTCATAAAGATGACATAGCTCTTTGTAACCACTCGGTTTTTCTGAAATGAGCCTGTTGGTGCGAAAAAGAAGGTGACCAGTGAAACCAGTGAACATGTGGACATCGGTGATTTCCTGCCTGTATTTGCGCAAGAAAAAACTTGTTGCCATAAGTGAGTGTTCTGAGCGAAATGGGCCGTCAAGTAGTACCCATTCAGACTGTTGGAAAGCCAATTCGAGGTCGTGAAAAATGCCATCACCGTCTCGACGCCCATCAACATGAATCAGGTCGTAGAATTCTCCTGGCAGCCTAGCCAAACGTCCTGTGTCAGAAGTGATGAAGGTAGCTTTTTCATATCCGATGTTCTCTTGGGCCCAAGCCAGTGCCTTAGGATTTCCATCAGCAACGAAAGAGCAGTTGTCTATTCCTGTATATGAAATATCTGGGCTGGCCGCGAAGAAGGTTTTTGCTGAATAACCGTATCGGACGCCAATTTCCAGAATGGCCAAAGGAGCAATGGACTTACAAATGGCATATTTGGTGGCGTAATGATCGACCCAGTCGTCAAAAAGATGGCTCAGTTCATCCTTGGAGTAAGTGAATTTACGAAAATCAAAGGGATCTTCTTCTCTTATCTGTTTTACTCTCGTGAACACTTCCCCCACTCTCAAGGTTAGAAACATCCTTTGAGTGCCTTTTTCAGCTTGTGCCTTTCATCAGCGTCATTGCAAAGAACTCCCAGTCGAACAGAAGTTTTTACGGGATTGGAGCCCCAGGGCCAGAAGGCGCAATAAATAGTAACGGTCTCTGATGCCTCTTTTTTGAAAAGAGTCTGGTCCTTTTCGATACCCCCGACAGACTTGACGAAAGAGTCAAACCAATTTTTCCAAAAGGCTCCTTCACCAGCTGGTTTGTAGGGATCACCGAAAAAAGTCTTCACCTTCTCAGAGAGTTCCTCAATGATGTCTGACTGGGCAACTCCTGTGTATAGCAGTTCATCGCAAGAATCGCGATTGCGGGTTATTCCAAATTCAGATTTCATCAAAGGGATTAGTTTTAAGGTTTCTTTGATTGTTTCGATAGTATCTGCCACAGCGAAAGACCTTTCTCTGAGAAACTAGGGTAATAGCAGACTAACACGATAAAGAAGTCCAAAGAAGATGAAAAAACCGCCACTTCGAGGAAGTGGCGGTTGAAACTTGACGCTCAATTAATATCGTGGACGCCTTGGGCGCTCTTCGCGAGGACGTGCCTCGTTCACTTTGAGCTGACGACCATCGAGTTCAAAACCGTTGAGAGCTTCAATAGCTGCTCTTGCTTCGTCGTCGTTGGGCATTTCAACGAAACCGAAACCACGAGAACGGCCCGTCTCACGGTCTTTCAAAACGCGTGCAGAGTCAACTTGGCCATGCTGGCTGAAGAGATCTCTGAGCGCAGGTTCTTCTGTGTTCCAAGAAAGGTTGCCGACGTAGATATTCATTCTTTCTCCAAAGCTGCCATTCGCGGGATCGGATCTAATTAGGCACGTACCAGGCTCGAAGCTCGAATAACTAGCAATGGCTGCCAATGGGACCTAATAAACTCAACTCACACGCGAAACCAAAAGTAACTGCAAAAATGATAACATTCGCACTGAGCCCTATGTCCACATATTTTAGTGCACTGAAAAGAAGACAGTCTGGTGTTAAACTGAGATAGATGGATCTGCAAAAAGTAATATTGACACAGGCCGATAGTGCTGCCGGAGTGGTCGGTTTGACCGTTGTTGGCATCATCGGTTTGCTGCTGCTCATCTTTCTTTTGACACCTGCAGCCAAGCGTCGCAGCGCAATGAGGACAACTTTGGGGTTACTCCTCGTTACTCTGGCTCTAGGTCTCATAGTGGCCGTGGCTTATGGCCAATTCGGCCTTGCTCCTGTATCTCGATGGATTTGGTCTAGTAATACAGTTGAAAAGCTCGTTTGGACTCTTCTTGTGGTGACTTCCGTTATCCTTGCATCGGGCGCTTTGTCGCCAATGCTCGCTGCCAATACAAAAACTCTGCAGCAACGCCACAAGGTGAGGCGAACAGTTGAGTGGTTCCGTACAGCTGCAATACTCGTTGCCCTATTGGTTATTTGGGGTGCTCGAGTAGAAAACCTTGGTGTCTTTCTTGGTATTATCGGTGCAGGTCTAGCCTTGTCACTGCAAGAGTTGCTCCTCAGTATTGCCGGTTGGGGTTATGCCATGTTGAAGAAGCCCTTTGACATTGGCGATAGAATTCAGGTTGGTGACATGGTTGGTGATGTCATCGACATCGGTGTGTTACATACGACCCTCGTAGAGGTTGGTAATTGGGTCAATGCTGATCAGTCAACTGGTCGACTCATCATTATTCCAAACTCATCGTTCTTTCGAGAATCTGTTTACAACTATACAAAAGGTTTCCCTTTCATTTGGAACGAACTCTGCATAGTTGTTACTTATGAAAGTGACTGGGAGAAGGCAAAGGAACTCATTCTCGAACTGTCTCGAGAAGAGGACTCAAAAATCGAAACAGAAGTACATAGGCAGATAGACGATATGCAAGAGTCTTATGCCATTTTGCGTTATCGAGTTCTTACTTCAATAGTATATACATCCATTGCTGACAACGGCGTAGCCCTCACACTGCGCTATTTGACTCCAGTTCGCGCCAGGAGAACTACTGAACACAAACTATTCGAAGGCATACTAAAAGCCTTCAACAAAGAGCCTGGGATTGACTTCGCTTATCCAACAACGCGGTTTTATCACAACCAGGCAGAAGGCAAGGTAAAAGCGAGCTATGGGAAAAAAGAAGAAGCGTCTGCGAGTTGATACTAGCGGTCAAGGCGAGAAGTTGCCCGACGATAGGTTTGCCTGTTTGGCTTCCCTGTTCGACAGTGATTTACCTTCACAAGAACCAAAGACGGTAGAAAAAGAGGAAGTTGCAAAAGACAGTTTCTCCATCGAAAAGAGCCGTAAAGGTGCTTATCATATCTCCTTGAAAAAGCTGGCTGGTAATCGGGTATTGACCATAATCCACAATGTAGTAGGTGATGCTTCGAAACTACTCAAGGAGCTGAAAAAGGCATGTGGGGCTGGCGGGAAAATACGTGAAAACACTATTGAATTGCAGGGTGATCATCGAAAGGCAGTCGTTGAGTATCTTGAAAAACGACTTGCCAAGTAGAGTTTGACGAGAAGCAGTATGCAGCTCCAGAACTTGCCTCCACCTTTTAGAGAAAGATATACGCTCATAGAGCGGCTTGGTGAAGGGGGAATGGGCGAACTTTATCTTGCTAGAGACAAGCAGCTCAATCGCTCTGTTGCAATCAAGTTCATTCTAGGTTGTGATGACCTTGTTGCCTTGAAGAGATTTCATCGTGAAGCAGCCATACAGCTTCGTTTGGATCACCCTGGTATTGCAGATGTCTTTGATTTCTCCAAAGGTCCACTGCCTTATATCACCTTTGAGTACATTGAAGGGCAGAACCTTTGGCAGTACCTAAGTCAGAGTGCACCACTTCCCTTGGAAGAGGTCTCTTGGCGCATGGCTGCAATTTGTGAGGCAGTGGCCCATGCCCATCGTTTAGGGATTTTGCATCGGGATCTCAAATCAGAAAACATCATGCTCTTTGAAAATGGACAGATGAAAATCATTGATTTTGGTCTGGCCAGACGAAGTGATTTGACGAGCACGCTTACCAAAACAGGAGTCATCTTGGGCACGCCTGCGTATATGGCGCCAGAACTAATAAAGGGTGATGAGGCTTCTGTCCAGTCTGATGTTTACGCCGCAGGCGTAATTATGTACGAGATGTTGACAGGTGAGCAGCCTTTCACTGGCGATACTCCTGTTGCACTAATGATGAAGCGATTACAGAAGCCACCACCAGATCCACGCAAGCTGCGACAAGAGATTGACGATGACTTTGCTGCCATCAACCTCAGAGCTTTGGCGAAGGAGGCAGAAGATAGGTTTGTCTCTTTCGATGAAATGTTCAACGATCTTTCTCGTTGGAGAGCTGGTGAAAGTCTCGGTGGCAACGAAACTGTGGCAGTTCCAGTTGTTGATGTCTCATCGAAAGGTATGACAACGACAAAAAACAACCGTCCTGTTCCTCCTGAAGAAGTAGCTGAGGAAGCAGGAAGCAGTGACAAAAAGCTGACGTGGATGGGGCTGTTCTTCTTTCTTTTAGTAATATTTGCTGCCTTCTTTCTGTTGGTGCAAGATGAAGATCAAAAGTGGATAAATTCAATTCGTTTGCAGGTTACAGCCAATCGCTGTGTCCTGCGATGGCAGACGGAGAAGGCAAGAACGTTTACTTATTCTATCGTTGCCAAAGATACAAAAAAACGGATTGCTCGTCTCAAAGAAGGCAAGAAAGAAAAAAAACACGAAGTAGTTATTTCTGGCTTAAATCCAAATCAATCTTATGAACTAGTCTTATCGGGTGATGGCAAGAGTGTCTCTCGTTCTTTTTCAACTTCGGCAGTTACACTCGTGCGTGGTGTTCACGTAAGCGCTACAAAAAGTACATTTTTTGCTGATTTTCAAGCCACAATCGGTGATGGTTTACGGCTCGTCATTGAAGGAAGCGATGGAACCAAACTCGCTGAAAGCAAATGTAAGGGCGAAGGACCTTTTCTCATCGACTTGCCAGCCAATGTCCCTCACGGAGAGCTGTCCTGGTCATTGGGCTATGGCAAGTCAATTTTGGCGAATGGTCGTCTCAAGGTTGGACTACAGCCTTTTACTCCACCATATTTGAAATATGCTCGGCAGCTCAGTAATAAACTTGTCCCTTTTCATTCCTGGGGAAGAAGCCTGCTCTGGCACAATGAACAGGTGTTCATCACCTCTGGAAACGGCGCTTTAGCTTCATTCAAATTGACCCGAACGTCATCAGCCAAGAGGGAGAAACGTGACACACTCGAGCTAGCCTGGCTCTTTCACTGTAATGAAATCGGCAATGTAGGTAGTCGAAATGCTACAGGTGGAATGACAATTCTGCCTGATGGGCGTCTCTTTGCAATATTTAGAAACAGATTTTTACGAATTCTATCACCCCCAAAAAGAGCTCAATTGTGGCAAAAACGAGTGGGGAACAGTTCTCCAAATCGAGTCCCTTCCTGGTTCAACGATATGAAAGATAGCTGGTATGGACCCATTACTGGAGGAGAGCTGTTTTTACCGTATAAACCAAATGTTCCTGAAGGTACCCATGTCGGAGCCGGTGTTTATCACAATGGTTATGTTTATTTCCTTGGTGACAACAAAGAAGGAATGAGAATAGTTGCTTACAACGTAGATTCCATCAAAATTAGGAATTTTGAACGTCTTCGTAACAGACGCTTGAATGAAGGCCGGATTTTTAAAGGCTCACTACATCATAAGACGGACATGCGAAACTGGTGGCCCATTGGACATCTTGTCTATTGCCAGGGAAGATTGTTCTGCCTCATGCGTTCAAAATTCCGCCAACACAATGTGACAGGTCCATATGAATATGTCCTCACATCTTGGTCCTGTGAAACAGGAGAATCCTCTGTAGATTTACATTTTGCAAATTACTGCAATGTAGTTTCACCAGGAGTTGATGAGCAAAACGGATTGGTCTGGAATCTGTCTATCTCCAAGCTTCACCGTCTAGAGGTATATAAAAGCCAGGTAAAGACGCTAAAGAACTATGAAATGGCCAAAATCGAAAGTCATGAGGGAATTCTGTCCGGAGGAGTTTTGGCTGTAGGCCAAGACATTTACTTCACTCAGCATGAAACTCTGCGTGGACTCGCTTTCGGTTCTGCCATCGCCCAAGGTGAACCAGATGGCTATTTTTATCTTTGCCACTTTAATGACAAGACTAAAAATGCAAAAAGATATAGAGAGCCAACTCGTTTGAAGGTCGATGCTGCCCGAGGAGGAGCTTACAGGCACTTTGCCCTCTTGAATGGTGTTATAGTTGCCTATAACTACGATAGATTGGTGGCAGTGCAGCCAAAAGAGGAGCGACTGAGTTTACGGGGGGCTCTTGCTTTTCCCGACCGTAAATACGATGAAACACTGGCCAATTGGGCCGTTAGTGCCAATGGGTACCTCGCTGTTGTGGCCTTCAAAGGCAAGCTCTTCGTAACACCTTATCAGCTAGTGCTTTATAATAAAGATAGAAACTAGCGTTCTTTGGAAACCATTTGGTCGCGTCTTACGTAGTCATGCATGAGAGGTAGATGATACCCTTCGGTTTTGCTATCAATGGGGGCATAAAGGAACGAGCATGAAGACAAGCTTACGTCGCACGTTGGCATTTCGTGGATTGGCTCTTTTTCAAGCAATCCTATTCCTCTTCGTGACGGCCTTTCCTGCGCATTTGTCTGCTGCACCACCAACAAATTTGTCAGCAGAGATTCAGGCATTGAAGCTTCAGGTCAATAACCTAACCAACACCTCTGCTGCAACTAATGCAGCTGCTGCTCAAAGCGGTGCCAGTGCAGCAACCAAAGCAAGCAATATCAATGCAAGTAGTTCATCTAGAGGTGTTCCCAGTAGAATGGCCACACCTACTGAAGGTGCTATGGCTACTCTGAATAGCTATTCGAATTATCATCGCCCGCCAAAATCTAGCCATGGTTCCACCTCCTCCTCTTACCGCGGTCCTAGCTCAAGTGCTGGACAACTTGCCATTGAGATAGACAAGTTGCATGGCCAAGTAGGCAAGTTGACTAGTGGCATGAAAAACGTGGAAGCAGCTGCCAAACCACTAGTTGATACAGGAAAAGCAATTTCGGGCAAAGTTCAGTCCTTTCCTGACAGGGTGACTGCTTTCAGACAGAAATATGGCATTCCTCTCAAAAATCCAACTATTGATGAAGAGTGGCTAGGTATTCAGCGTTATATGCTTGAAAAAGGCGGAATGTCACCTCGCCAAGCCCAAATCATGTCTGCCAAGATGGCCAAAACTCCTATTGTCGAGCATCTGAAACAGCCTTTTCGACCAACATCTATCGCCATGGCAGTGGGGATCAATGCAGGTATGAATATCCTGCAGCAAGTCAAGTCTGGCCAGGCAGTGGACCTTGGTTCTGCAATGTCTTTTGTCACCGACCAAAAATTCTGGGGCGGTATGGTTGGCTCAGGCGTGGCTTACGGCGTAGCCTCCTATGTAGCTTCTGCTCTTCTGCCTCCAGGTGTTGGTGTCATCGCAGCTTTATTGCCCACATTTGCTGGTATGTTTGCTTCCACAATTGGTTGGGAATTGGGCGCTTCTGAAGGCAAATCCTTTAATGACGTGCTCAAGAACATAGACTGGGCATCCACTATTGGCCAGGCTGCAGGATCATCTCTCGGTATCATTTTGGGCGGCCAATTGGCTCTTGTAATGTTTGCTGGTTTGGGTACCATCGCCGGTCCACTGGGTGCCATCGCTGGTGCTCTCATCCTCGGCCCTCTCGGCGCTAAGATTGCCAGTTTCTTCCGTGATTTTCTCATGGGAGACAAAGAGGGTTTGAAAAAGGCTGAAAAAGAGATGAACAAGTTTTTGCAGAAAACGGACAAGGTTGTGGATAAACTCACACAAGCGGGTTACATCCCTACAGATCCTGAAGTGGCGCAAGCTGCAGAAACTGACGCAAAAGCATCTGAACTGAAGGCTCGTTACAGTGACTTGTATGAGCAATTTGTGCAAGCTCACAAAGAGAATAGAGCTGTTGAGGCCGTTGCTATTCTAAAAGAGTTGAGGACAACTAAAGAAGCCTTCAACTCACGCTTGCGCAAGGTCTACGGAAACTAAGCTCTAGAAATAATCTTTATATCCACGTGGTCTGCCGCTACCTGTTTTTTTGCCTACAAATCTCGGTGGATTGATGTCAGGTGAGCGGTGGATACCGGAACGCACTTTAGAGCGTATACTCTTCAAATCCACACGACGAACTGCATTTGAACCACTTTCACCATTAGCTAGAGGGAAAGCGCCATTGGCTGAAGAGCGAAGTTTTGGTTTGAAGAGCTCGAGAGAGACACCACCCTTTTTGAGGTATTTGCCACCTGGTTTAATCAAAACATGCTGATCTTGCTCGAGATCGAAGGTCGTACCATTGGGAAGGGTGAGTTTGGCTTGACCTGTCAAAACACCCACTAGAGTACCTCGCCCGGGCATAGTGCGCATAATGACCTTTTTACCAAGGGTGGCCACTCGTACTTCTCTCGTAGTAATGGAGAAAGTTTTTTTGACAGTTGGATCAAATTCGAGGGTTATGGTTCCACGAGTTAGGGCAGCACCATCACGGTTGGCTTTAACAGAAGTGGAACGTTCGAGGGTCATGACATGACCTACAGCGTAGTTGATAGTCACTTCACCACGCAGAGATGAGTGAACCTGTTGACCTGGAAACAAAGGTGCTTGAGCAACTGTTGCTGAGTGAAAGGTGCCAATTGTTGAGGGAGCTTTGGCTCCTCTTCTTGGTCTTGTATTGACAGGTTTATCAATATGGGCAGCAGCTGGCGAAATGGGAGCCAAGGCAGTCACCAGATTGTCTTGGAAAAGTGTGAACATTGCATAGATGAACAGTGCAACGATAGTTGCCGGTATGAGCGAGCGCATTATGGAGTGTGAGCGCTGAGGCACATCTCGTACAGGGATTGGAACAAATGTTGAGACCTTACCTCCAGTGCTCTTTCTCTTTCTCGGAGCAAGTTCCTTGAGGAGAGCTGCATCAGGAGCAACATTGGGGCGCGTATCCTCAGCAAAGAGGACGTGCATTCTTATCGTGCGGAAAATGAGACGACGACAAGATGTACAGCTATCAGCCTTCTCCATCATTTCTTTGAGCACATCAGTGCGCCCCATGTTTTCCAGAGCATCTTTGCAGAGAAAGAGATCTGGTTTGCATTCTGCGCTGTGTTCGAAGGAGGCAAAGTTACCAAGAGCAGACATTATGGAGAAGAGAAAGGATGTAGCCAAGTTTTCTGAGATACCAAAAATTTCTGAAATCGATGGCAGAGAACAACCTTCGACGAAAAAGAGCTCGAGGAACAATTCATGTTCAGGTCGGATCTCATCGTAGATGGTTTTCAGAAGGTTTGGATCAAGATTGGTGTCACTGTCGAGCACCTGGGTAGGAATGGCTCGCAGTGCAGGTGGTGAACCATAAATCTCTTGCCCATGACTAAAGACAGTCTTCTGATAATCTTCAGAGATGAGATTGTCGAAGCAAACATCTTTGGCTTGTAAGAGTAACCAAGCTGTCGTCGAATGGCTCGACGATGCCAGCTCGCCAACATTTTCCAAAGCCCGAGCAAAAGTCTGAGAAGTTAGCCTTCCCGCAAGTTCACTGTCATGTAAAACTTTGACCAGGAAATTGGCGGCAGAACGAAAATTGGCTCTAATAAAGGATTCCCAGGCTTTTTCGTCTCCTGTGCGAATCTGTTCAGCCAGTTGTCGTTTTGTCGTCGATTGGTCCATGCGAGCTATTTGCTCCATCTCGATTTACAAGCATAGTTCAGCAGCTTGGGTGTCACCTTTGTTGTAAAGGTCAGCTCTCGCTTTTTGATTGTACCACCATCATCAGCGGCTTTAATCGTAAATGAGAGCTCCACGAAAAATTTAACCAACTCTGCTGTTCTATCGGGAGCAGTAGGGAAGGTCAATACGTCAAAAACTGGACGGGCAACAAAAGCGCTCAAAGCCCCTGCCGAGAAGACAATAGGCTTGCTTTCACCTGTCATGGTCCGCACGAGAGAACGGCTCTTACCTAAATAAGTGTAGGTTACTCTTTCTCTCACTCCACCTCTGCGAACATTGAGAATTAAATAGGAGACTTGTTCTTCAGGAGGTAAGGAGGTGTCAGGGAGAACAAAGGCACAGGCATTCTCACAATATGCAATAGAGTCCATCAAGCGCTCAGTCTTTTTATTGACTGGCATATTGTCAGTAATGGGATCTGTCGTTGGAAAGGGAGTACTCTCGTCAGTGCGTAAAAATCCGAAGCTGTGCAAAACATCGTCGCCAGCTGAATGGCAGAGGTGAATGTACTGCTTTGGATATGTAGTTCCGGTGTGTGAGTTCGAGGAACCCACACCTGGAGAGCCGTCGAGCATACTAATGTCTCTGCGGAGATAACCCAACATGAGCTGTAAGTCTCTTACTCCGGTGAGAGTATCCTCATGTTGAACGAACTTCTGCATGGATTCACCAAAGAAAGAGAAAATGGAGACCATGACTATGGCTGCCAATAAAATCGCCAATAAAATTTCGACGAGTGTGAAAGCTTGGATTTGGCCTTTTTTTATCATTGTTTCACCATATCCAGGGATTGGACAACAATCCACTCATCGTTATGTGGCGCTTGTGCTGTCTATTACGAGTACGAGCCGATGACCACTCAACTTTGACGACCACTTTCATGAGGTTCGTCTCGTTGGTCAAAGGAGCAAGTGAACGAATAGGTCGGTATATCTGTAATTGCCGCCTAAAGCCCTTTGGTAACGGAGACAAGAAAATGCGAGCTCTTTCTGCTACATTGGGATCTGATGGAGAGCCCGTATCGAAGGTAACGGCAGCTCCTGTCGCAGTCCAGTTGGTAGAAGGAATGTCCTCTTGTGTTGCCAAGGCCCAATCAACATCTGTCGGAAAGGCATAACCTGCACATGGCAGTTCTCCTGTAGGGGAGAGGGAAAGAAAATTTGGATACTGTGGTGGCGGATTGGGAAAAGGTCGAGCAAAGAGCCACTCGTAACCAACTGCAAAAGGCAGTACCTTGACCTGCTCCATCAATTCAGTTGCCAGATGTTGGGCCCATACCTCTTGGATGGAAACCTCCGTTGTTCGGATTGTACCTGAAAAAACGACGAGTAAAGGCAATACTAGAGCTACCATTACGATGGAAGCGACTAGAACCTCTAGCAGCGAAACACCCCGTCGGTTCTGGGAGGTCATGAGGCTCCTCCGCTGTGATCCCATTCGAGATAACTGTCGCTCAAATACATCTGGTAATAATCGATGTATCCACCTGAAGATCGGTCATCAGAAATTGGATTGACGAGGGATGAATAGATGATGGTGCCACCGCGCAGGAGAGCATCGGGTGGAAGGGTGCGTACAGCCAAACCGAAACCAATATTGAGAGCTTGGTCGTCATTGTGGACTAGGCTTCCTTTGGGCGCTACGAAAAGAGCTTTCTGGGGAACTCCACCCTTCAGTGAAATATTGCCTGTGAGGGTGGCCAAAGTCAGAACGGAAGAACCCAAAGGTTCGAGACCCTCACTGTAGATATTTCCGCCAGTAGGATCGTCGAGGACAATCATTCCACTGCCTTGATAAACGCAGCGAGGAAGCTGCAAACCTCCTGAGAGGATTCGGACTGCGCCGTTGAACTTCAATACAGGAGGAGCGTCAGCTGGGCCAGATTTGACAAGAGGATAATATTCAAAGAACTCACTTTCATCATTGAAAGTCAGACAGGAACGAGCACGCAATATTTGTTCTGCAGGTGAACCTTGTGAAGTTGAATAAAAGAAGTCGCCCAAATCGCCTTCAAAATATGCAGGTCGACCCAAAGCGTCGTGAAGGGGATTGGCGAAGTCCAGTTTCACCTCTCGTCCTTCGAGGTATTTGTCTTTATTGCCACCGGCCACGAGTCCGCGATAATCGGGATGATAACTAGGCGGAATCATCTTGCAGTAGAACATGTAATCGATCATCTCGATATAAGGGACACGCTGAACGAGGGACATGAAGTTTTTGTAACCTTCGTTGGCTGAGCCACTTTCGTATGTGGAATTGAACATATTCCTGTAAGTGAACTGAGTGGTATCCAAAGAGACTGTGGCATGGCCTGGATCGATTATTGGTTCACTGGGTTGTCTCACTTTGTCACCATTAAGATCAGCCCAGAAGTTGTTATTCGTCAATACAGGTAACACTTCCTGCAAATAGTTGAAGGAAGTTCCAGAAGCTTCTGCATTTAGTTCATCATCCCAAGCACTCTGACTGGGAACGTACTTGAAGATTGGATCTATAGTGTCGCGAATAGAGATGAAATACCCAGAAGGTGCTCCAGAAGCGTTGTAATTGGCTAACTGAGTGTTCTCGTCGTCATCTTGCGCATTCCTGTCGAGAGCCAAGTATGAAAACCGAACGATATTTTGATAAACAGGTCCGTATACGAGAGTACGACTAGGTTTGTTGTCATTGCCAAAGAGGTGCAAGATAGACGAGTCTTCAGTTCGTAGGGAATCACCAAGAGCACCATCTGCACGAAGAGAATTCCCGCCAGGAGAGGGTTGGTGGAATCCCCAATAGAGGAAATTGATATAGGGTTGAATTTCCGTCACCGCTGGTGGCGGTGAGGGATAGGTCGCATTGAAAAAGTTGGGTGGATTTTTGAGAAAAAAGAAGCCAACTTCACTATTTCTAGTCAGCGGATTGTAAAGATGAAAAAACTCGCCTGCTTCGCTGTCCAAGGTCGGGGCTGTGTTGTCATCGAGGCTTTCACCAGCAGTTATATTGAGTTCAACATCGCCACCACGAGTACCCAAAAAAATGAAACCACGATGATTCAAAGCTTCCCGCACTTCATCTTTGGCTGCAAAGGGCGTTCCTGAGCTGACTCGAGGAATATTGTCTGCCGTAAGGGTCGTGTCATCGATTGCATTGACTGGAGTGTTGTAACAAATGACAGGTGCCAATGGTTGCGCCATGAAAGGCAAACCATTTTCGTGGTTTTGGTAACGATTGTAAGCGTCGCCTGTTTCTGCCTCTGAGACGAAGAGAGTGAACTTGCAGGTCAAAGGAGCTAGGGGATTATAAACTTTCAGCTCTTGTGCAGCCTGTAGCGTAGAAGCTGTTCCTCGGTAAGTAGCCTTTGATTTGAGGGTGATTTTGACTTTCTTTTCAACAGCGTCCTTGATGCCAAGATCTTGTGGGTAGAGATCTTCAGGCTCAACCTTCATTGAAAGCGTGATTTTCGAGCCTGGATAATCCTGCTCGAGTACATCCAAAGTGTGGCGATATTCTTCGCCAAAGAGCTGTCTTGCCATCGAATCGAAGGCAGCACCATCGAGTTCACCAAACTTGTCTACCAAATCCTCTTTTGGCTGAAGGAAAAACTGAAAAAAGTTGCCATCAGCCAAAGGAAAAGCCCAGGTAATTCCTTCTACGGAGGTTGATTCACGTATCCGTGTCGAAAGCAATTCCAGCCCAGCTTCGGCCAAGTTGTCGGAAATGCGAGAGAAAGTGAATCTGTGGGCAGCCAAATTTTGCTGTTCCGATAGGGAATGAAGGGCAAATAAGAGTAGGCCGACAATGGTCAAGATGACTAAGACTACAGGAACCAGAAAACCCCCGCGTTTGGCTTGCATGAACTACGAACCACCTTTCGGGCAGTAACTGGATACAGATTCTCTACATCTATATAAAGATACATTCAGTCTAACACCAGTGCTGAAGGTGCGTCAAATCACCTCCCTGTGCTATCCTGGGCTCCAGAAGATGACAAGTAAGAAGTCCATTCTGATAATGTCAGGTGCAATTTTGACCCTTTTGCACCTCGCCTTCACCCTCACTGGAGGATTAGAGCTCCTTGAGGTGAAGGTGGCTGACTATTTCCACAATAAAAGACCTGACTCAACGACGTTATACAACAAACTGACTGTTGTCGAGATCAGCGATTTCTGTATTGAACGTGTTGGTCAATGGCCTTGGCCTCGAGAGACTCAGGCAAAACTGATAGATGCAGTCAGTGAACGTGGTGCCAAAGTCATTGGTTTGGATTTCCTCTACATAGAACCCTCACCAAAGGCAAAAGACGATGAAGCCCTGGAGAAGTCTATTGAAAAGGCTGGTAATGTCTTTCTGGCGGCTGAGATAAAATCAGCTCGCGATATTGGGGAGTATGTTGGCGATTTTCGCTCACCTTTTTTGGTCCAAAAACCGCTGTCTAGGTTCGAACGAGCAGCAAAGGGCCTGGGATTAGTCAATGTGGACTTCGTCCATGACAATGTGGATGGTATTGTACGTCGTCTACCGCTGGCCAAAAAGGACGACAAAGGTAAATATCTACCTTCTCTGAGCCTTGCTCTCGCCTCTGCCTACCAGGATACGACGCCCATATATTTGGACAATGGTGGAATTCGCTTTCCTTCACAGGCTTATACAATTCCTACCTTCACCAGTCGATTTAAACCCAAAGTGGACGATCCCCGCGTTGAAAAAACACGGTTTGAACGTTCGGCTTACATCAACTATGACAAACTCATGCAAGAGGGCAATGTTACCCAGATTTTGGCCTCTGACCTGCTCGTTGGTTCAGAACCAGTAGATAGGCACCATTTTGAGGGAAGAGTCGTACTCATCGGAGTGAATCACTCTGGTTTAGATTTGAAACTAACTCCCTATGGGCAAATACCGGGCGTCTACGTGCAAGCAAACTTGGTGCGTAATATCCTAGAACGTTCCTTTTTCCGTCGGATTACCCCCCTTTGGCTAGCTTTGATGGTTTTGCTCACTGGGGCTCTTTCGATTTTGATAGTGCTCTCGTTTTCCGTCGTACCAGCAGTTCTGGTTACCCTGATTTTTGCTTCATTCTTTACTTTGCTCTCTTATGGACTCTTTGTCCATCGACTCTACTTGTTAGACGTCGTTCCAGTAGTCACCTTGGCTCTGACCATCGTTGTCTTGCTCGAGTTGATACAAGCAACATTGAGCCTGAGAAGGCGAATGCGTAACCTGCAAAATCTTTATGAATTGGGACGCATTTTTAACGCAGTTCTCAATTTAAGTGAATTGGCAGAATTGGTACTGAAGACCTACGTCGAGATGACGGGCGCAACAGGCGCTATCTTGATGACGCAGGTCGAAGGTGGCGATGCCATGGAAATCGAGCAAGAGGGTACACTACCCGATTGGTTGGTCGTATCTCTTGGTCGCAAGAAGAACCAACGCGAAATCATTGATGACTTGGGTAATAACCCCCGTATCGTTCCTATAGAACAGCTGAAGACAATCGAATATGAACGTTTCGGTAAGGAGCAAGTCGTCTTTTCGCCTCTTGTTTACCATGACGGCGCAACAGGTTGGGTTTGCCTATCAGGTGACAATCTTTCTGGTTCTCTATTGGACAATGAGGAGAAGGACTACTGGTTGGCCTTGTCTTCCATAGTCAGAACGGCACTTGAGAACGCCCGTCTCTACAAACTAGCAACTGTAGATGGATTGACTAGCCTCTATGTCCGACACTTCTTTGATATTGCAATGGAGCGCGAGTTCAGGCGAGCCCTTCGCTACAGTGCACCTATGGCCATGCTCATTACAGACGTTGATAAATTCAAAAATTTCAATGACACATATGGCCACCAAATGGGTGACCGAGTCCTACGTATGGTGGCTGCTGAGTGTAAAAACTGTGTCAGAAACGTCGATATACCAGCCCGTTATGGTGGTGAAGAGTTTGCCATCATTTTGCCAGACACGAACATAGAAGGTGCCAAACTAACAGCCGAACGTATCAGAAGTCACATCGAAGCACTGCGCATTGAACATCACGGCGAGATTATTACCATCACAATTTCCATTGGTATTGCATCGAGTGAGATCAGTCGAGCCCGTACCATGAAACAGTTCATCGAAGAAGCGGACAAAGCCCTTTATCGAGCCAAAGAAGATGGGCGAAACAGAGTCCGTTTGTATGACGCATACATTGATGATGGCATAAAAGAAGAAGCTCCGCAAAAGAGTGAAGACCAAGAAGAGACCGATGAGAAGGATTCTGCAGTGGCAGAGGAGGCACCACCTTATGGCAAAGAGAGACGAAGTAGTCGCAAATCTAAATGAGTTTTTTGGTGTAGAGCGAATCAAGGACTATTGCCCCCATGGTCTCCAAGTAGAAGGTGCCTCAGAGGTAACGAAAATAATCACAGGTGTGAGTTGTTCTCTTGCCCTTTTCGAAGAAGCGGCCAAACGTGGGGCGCAAATGATAGTCGTCCATCATGGTCTGTTGTGGTCAAAGGATTCATTACCCATCGTTGGTGTCAAACGAAAACGAATAAAGGTCTTAATGGACAATGACATCAATTTGGTGGCTTATCATCTTCCCCTTGATGCTCACCCTGAGATTGGTCATAGTGCGCTCATTGCTAAAGGGCTTGGACTCGTAGATAGAAAGCCCTTTGGTGACTATATCGGCTTGGCTCTTGGCTTTAGCGGACGTTTCGAAAGACCCCAATCTGTAGAGGATGTTGCGAAAACTGTAGAGAAAGTCTGCGGACGTGAACCTTTGGTTCTTGGCCCTAAAGACAAGGTAATCAATACCTTGGCTCTAGCCTCTGGTGGGGGAGTTGACATGATAGGCCAAGCTGTTGCTGCAGGAATGGATTGTTTTGTCTCAGGAGAGGCCAAAGAGAACACTCAAGCCTTCTGTCACGAAGCAGGCATTACTTTCATTGAGGCTGGTCACTACAACTCTGAGAAATTGGGCATTCTTGCCCTTGGTGACTTAATGAAAGAGAGATTTGGTGTTGAGGTCGAATTCATCGACCTTCCCAATCCAATCTGATATGGCTATTGAAGTCGGCATTTTGCGGCCCCCAAGCGAGTCTCGCTCTTTGCTCGTCAGACTCGTTCGTAACTGTCCTTGGAATAAATGCACCTTCTGCCCAGCCTATAAGGGACACAAATTCTCGCTGAGGAAAACCGAAGACATCATTGCCGACCTTGATGAGATTCAGAAACTAGTCAAAGAGCTGGAAGGGGGGAAGAGTGTTTCTCTTGGACAGCTGAACTTATGGTACAAGAGTGGCCAGAAGACCGCTTTTTTGCAGGATGCAGATGCGCTCATCGCGCCTGTGGAGCAGGTCGAAGAAGTAATACTGGCCATCAAAGAGCGCTTTCCATCTATCGAGCGAATAACCTCATATGCTCGCGCTAATACCCTTTGTCATAGAGCTGTTGACGATTTGAATAGACTGCGCCAAGCTGGTTTGACGAGAATTCACATTGGTGTTGAATCTGGAGCTGATGAGGTCCTCTCCTTTGTTCGTAAGGGAGTCAATTTCGAAAAACAGAGGAGAGCTGGTTTCAGG
>CAZXTJ010000070.1:0-19390 GCA_964643655.1 uncultured bacterium | reverse complement strand
CCAGGGATGGGCATTCCGTGGCCTGGCCAAATTGCAATATGCCCCAAGTCCCCTGGCCAAAGAGCCACGGGAATAAGTGTATTAGGCTGTCCTACAGTACTTCCCTCCTTTTTTAGTATGTTTTGCAAAGCTGCTGAATGTGCCCAGGCAGCAGGTAGAGACAACTCATCTGCAGCCTTTTCAAAGAGTGCTATCTGTTCACTGCTGCCTGGTTCATAAACCATGATCTCACCATCACCTGCCGGATGAGTGTAGGTAGGTGGTGGAGCTTCAATTCCCATCAAGTCCAAAGAAAAAGACCAGCCTGCTCTTGCAAGAAAGAGAAAAAATAGCGTTGTCTTCAGAAGCTTATTCACAGAAAACCTCCTATCATAGGAGGTTAAAGCAACTTTGGGGCCACACAACAAAAGGGGCGCAGACCCTTTTGTTCTTTCTTTCTTTTCTCTTTTGGATTGACTGAAAATCGCACAGGTCGACTAAAGAACGCACACATTCCACTGGATCTTTCCATCTATCAGTGCACTTTGTCTGCTGGCAAAAGATGTGCATTTGGGAAGTTGAAAGGAGTTCCAATGATTAAAACTATATTTATTGTCTCTTTATTGTTTCCTAGTCTGGTTTTGGCCAATAGCCTCATATTATTGGGAATGGAGGGGCAGCAGGTTCTAAGAGATAAACAAGCTGATTTTATTGAAGATGATAATGACAAAATAATGGTTATGGTGCCTGTTGTTGACTTTGCTCAGGGAAACTCTAATCAAGTGACCTTACGAAATGATTGTTTCGTTCTCGATAACAATGGCGATGGTTCCATTTGTCGACAAGGTTGTTTTGTGTCCAAACCACAACGTGTTAAACCCTTTGATTACCTGATGATAGCCTATGGAAGGGAACTTCCAACAGGTACTCTCCTTCGTGTTTTGGTTCGAACATGGCCTGCCAATGGCTCTCCATCAATGTGGCGAGAAGTTGGCCAGGAGTGCGAACTTCCAGGCTGTCGAGGCTGTGAATATTTTCAATATCGATTGGAGTTGGAAACGCAGAACGATACTAGCCCATCGTTAAGAGGTCTGTCAGTTATGACAGATGTTGATAGAGGAGGAGAAGAACACTTGCCAATGGGAGGTAGCCTCTATGTAGAAAGCCCTCCAATCATCGAACGTTCAGCTTGGGGAGCCAGGCGAAGAAGTGACAAGGGTTCTAGATTGTCTCCTCGAGAAATCATTGTTCATCATACTGCCACCAATGCCAGCGACTATGTTGGAGCAAAGACCATCAGGCAAATCCAGAGTCTTCATATGGACTCTCGGCACTGGAGTGATTTGGGCTATCATTTTTTGATTGGTCCTGATGGAAAGGTGTATCGGGGTCGCAAAGAAAGTGAAGTTGGAGCGCACGCGCCTCCCAATAGTGGTCGGTTCGGAGTGAGCCTCGTTGGGAACTTTGAGTTCGAAAAACTCAAAGACAAAGCCAAGTCTTCGCTAGTTGATATGCTGGCCCATCTCTGCAGCAAATATGACATCAATCCAAAAGCAATCAAAGGTCATCGTGAAGTTGGTCAAACTCTCTGTCCTGGTGCAGATGTTGTCTCCAACTTTGCTAATGTGCGAAGGGCAGTCGTCAACAAACTCTCTGGTACAGCCACTGACTGATTAGTTTATGGGCATTCGAAAAACTCTGCCATTGGCTGAAAAGAAGAGTTCACCTTCGTGATAGAGAACTTCTGATGGAATGGAAAGAGCTCCGAGCCACTGAAAGAGCTGTCGGCCAGAAGAGACGTCGAAACAGGTAAAACCTTTCTCGTCATGAACGATGAAAGCGAAACGAGAAGCGCATTGTAGGACGGGTTTTTCGCTCAGTCTCTCAATCTCACGTTGCCACAGCTGTTTCCCCTTTCTCTGGCTGAAGCAAGTGAGAATGTAATTTTTTGTGAGCAAAAGGATTTTGCCGTCAGTGACAGAGACACGAGAACACATCCCTACTGTATCAATTTTCAACCTCACACCTTTACGCGGATTGCCTACCAAAAGAGTATGAGGGATGACACCTAAATAAAATTCGCCATCAAAATATCGAGTCACTGTAAGTGGTAATCCTTTAGCATTCATCCCGTTTTCAGGAATATGTCTTCCCGTGTTTAGGTCCCAAAAGGGTAAGCGACCAGCTGTCAAATGATTGGTTACGAGTAGATCACCACCAACGTGATAAGGTCTTGTCAGCAGGGGGTCTTCTACTCGCCAATGCTCTTTGCCATCGATGGCCGATAAACAAAGGTATCCACCATCATTGAGTCGGAGGAGTATCTTTTCCTTATCAACGAAAAATCTCGCTGCAAATCCTTTTTGTGGAAGTTTCCGTTTCCACAAGAGTGTTCCATCAACAGGATTAAAACAGCGCATAACGAAATCTTTGCCATAAAAGATGGCTCGCCACTTGTCACAACGCACATTTCCTGGAATAGAAAACTTGTGTTCGAAAACAAATTTATTTGTCTGTAAACTCACACTTCCCAGATAGCCTTGAGATAAGCCAAAGACGAAGTGTCCATCAACAATGGTCGGCACATCACCAATGCGTTTGTCTTTTTCCTCTTTGTCCTGATAAGGAAGCTCAAAGAAAGGTTGAGGCTCCAACAATTCCGTCATAATGGATAGCTCTTTTTCGATGACGGTTTTTCCTTTGCTGAGTTTGAGGTTTACTTTGTGAGCTGTTCCTGAGGGTAAACCTGTTAGGTTGAAGTACCACGACTTTTGCATGGCCCCACTGCCAACCTTTGTTATTGCCTTTCCATCCAAGGCATTACTCAAAGCCAAATTTGCTCTTGCTAGTTTGTTAGAGCTGACGACTATCGTTGCTGAAGTCGTCCCCGTCTCAACGCACTTGAACTCATTGATTGTGAGATTTGTTTGCCTTGGGCACAGACAGAAGAGTGCAAAACAGAGAAGCAATGCTACACCTAGGATAGGGAGAAGTTTGGGCTTTGGTTTTGGTGGTATGGGCGTAGTTTCTATAACTGGCAGTTCTTTGATGGGCTCAGCTGCCACTGTTTGCGGACCATCTTCGATATTGCTCAGCCTCTGTACCAATTCCTCTGCTGAAGGCCTGTCATCGGCTTCCATAGCCATACATTCATCAATGATTTGGCACAACTCCAAGGGAATTCCAGCAGGTTTTCTTTTGGTAAGCAGCTCCCATTCACCCTTCATTTTGTTCTGAATGAGAGTGAGCATTGAAGGAGCTCGAGTGGGCACTGCCCCAGTTACCATTTCATAAGCAATCGTACCTAGTGCAAAAATGTCAGTAGCTGGTCCTGACACACCACCACTGATCTGCTCTGGTGACATATAAAGAGGAGTTCCCAGAACTTGACCTGTTCTTGTGAGCTGGGTCTCTCCTCCTTCACTGGAAGCCAAACCAAAGTCGACAATTTTGACTACATCATCATCACAGAGGAAGATATTGGCCGGTTTCAAATCCCGATGGACAACTCCCTCACGATGGGTACACTCCAGTCCTTTGGCCAGCTGTAACATGATTGCCAAAGATTCGTCTGCTGGAATGTCCCCCATCCTCAACATGTAGTCACCAAGGGTCCGCCCTTCCAAAAGTTCGGTGACAAGGTATGGATGGTCATTCGAGGTACCATAGTCATACAAACCAGTAACATTTGGATGACGGATTTTGGACATCACTTTTGCTTCACGTTTAAAACGTTTCCACATTTCAGCTTTGGCAACAGGTATGTCGAGTACGAACTTGATGGCCACCATTCTGTCGAGCTCTTTTTGGTGGGCTTTGACGACAACACCCATAGCGCCGCCGCCAAGGATCTCATCGAGTTCATAAAGATCGAAAAACGATGAATCGAGCAAGGGTGTCAGCTCTGAAATGCTTAGTGTCATCTGCTCTTTCGTTGTCCACAACTGAGCGCAAATAGTGACTTGAAACGTAAATCAGTATAGATCGAGTTAAATGGAACGGCAGGACAAAAGAGCTGTCATAGTGACATTGAAGGGGAGGATTTTTGTGGAGAAGATCAAAAAGCAAGGCAGAATGCAGCTCTTTTTCCGTTGGTGTAAAAGAGTACTCCTAGTTTTGGGTATATTGACACCAATGGTTCTTTATTACGTTGTCGTTCCCTGCTGGCGACTACACTCTCCAAAGTGGATGAAGAGTGCTACCCAAGCTCAAAAACTCGAAGTATTGCACAAGGTTTTAGCAGCTCCATTAGGACCAATGCACCATGATGCTTTCCTCATCGCAACTGAAATTGGCACGCAAGAAACTGTTCCTTACTTGATTTCAGCATTGCGTTGGCAAGGTCACCACGGACCTGATAACGATGTAATGGTGTGTACCAAGAGCCACTGTCTCGAAGCGCTGCGCAAATTGACGAAGCACGATGTTGGTCTCAATCATAGCGATTGGGCCAAGTGGTACAAAAGGCCCTAGTCGGTCTTACTGTGTTCGCTCCAGTAGAGACCAGGTTGCCAGCCCCAGGGATTGGGATTTGCAGTTGCGTCCAACCAGATGGATTCAGTGGGTACTTCGGCTGCAGATTCATCAATAGAAATGCCAATGCCACTGCCAAAGGTCTCGGCTCTTAGCCCATTATCCGGACTACCTTTTCCTTCATTCCATCGTTCATGGATCCACAAATAGATGAGTGTTGGTTCCCACATGAAACATTTTATGTGGGGGTCGTCTTCGTCAGCCCAACTACCTGCCAAAGGTCCCTTTGCTGCCAACTCAGCCATGCTGATATGTTTGCCAGTGTAAGGACCGCCATAGAGTTTTTCTGGAATGCGCACGTTGACTGTCCAGTTGGCAAAATGTTCTTCTCGCAACAGCCCAGCTACATCGAGAAAACTCACACCGAAAGCAGAACAACCGCCACCTTCGCCATAACGAGGACGGTTCATCCCGCCATAGTGTTTGTCGCAGCCTTTTTCGCAATACTCGTCAAAATATTGCATTAACCGTTGGCCCATTTCATTAGAGATTTTGTATCTGATAAAAGCAAAACGTTCATATTTGCAGAGCCAAGGAATCTGTTTGCGAAGTTTTTCCGTTGTCTGCAAACGGCCGAGCATGTCAGCACCAATAATGCCTATGCCATATCCTTTTTTCTTCATCAAAACCATGTCTTCGGTGTGGTCCTTGGTCGTCATTCCTGCGAGGATTTCACGTCCACCAACTTTGAGACCGACAAAAACGTGACCAATACAGTGGGTTCCGCCTTTAGATTCTTTGGCCATGGCATAGTTGGACATAAATGTACCCAATAGACGTCTTGGTGATTTCCATATGAGTTGCCTTGGGGCAGGGATTGAGTAGATGATCAGCTCATTTTCAGCTGGGCGGGGACCAGTGCCAACAGCAGCTGGTGTAGTTGAAGGAATGGTTGGACCGACTGCCAATGCAGAAGACACAACAAAAAGTGCCAACCAAAGGATAATTAAAGATTTCACGGCTCCTCCTTTATGTGAAGAAATTGATATACCAATAGTTGGCGTCTGCTAGGCAAAGCATGTGCCATCGTAGGAAGAGCCGCATTAAAAGCGGTAAGTTTAGAATGTACTCAATACTGCTGTCGCAAAGTGGTTCACTTTATGTACTAGAAGTGTCCATTTCTTGGACCATCAACTTTAGATAACTTCTCTCTGTTTGGCTGGTCTGCGAGCTTCTAGGTGATGATAGGCACAAGCCATACCTGCTGAGAAGAGTGATATGGCGATAGCTTCTGTGAATACTTTTGCTGCCGCTGTTCCGATCAGGAGAGCTCCTTCTGGTTTTTCGCCGATCATAGAGACAACCATGACGTTGAAACCCCAGACGCCGATAGAGCCTATTAGGCCAAAAAGAAAGCGGTACCCAAGAACGGACCAGAAATCTGGTTCAACCAGATGAGTCGAACGTTTGAGAGAATCAAAGGCCCATTTGTCTTCCAAGGCTGCAACTATGCCAGTAAGGCACCAGTTGGTTTGCAAATAAATGATGAAACAGAAAATGCCGAACATGCCTATCCAAAGGAGAAAACTTGGCAAAATCATCGCACCCACGACTAGTCCTATGCCAGCGAGACAGCTACCCCCCCAGAGGCAGATGATTTGAGCTACACCGGCGGAAAAGATGGCACCAATTCTTTCGAAACAAAGATCGACCGAGCCTGAACCGCCACCCTGTCTGTTGTATTGGCGGCGAGCAACCATGACTGCTGTGAGTGCTTCACAAAACCAGAGTTTACCTACCAGTAAAATCGCTGGGACAGTAAATGCAATAATTGGAGCAGCCATGAGAATGAGAGGAGAACCTCTGAATAATCCGTGCAAGATACCAACGGCTGGTGCGGTGATGAGAATGGCAAGACCATAAGCTGCTGCAATGACGATTGTGTTCGTGGCAACGACTGCGGGGAAATGTTCCAAGAGGAAAGAGATGGCATCTTCGAGAATTGACCCTTTGAGAGTCTTTATTTCCTCGACGCCAAAGTCGCTGGCCGATGATTTTGGTGGACCCTGAGTGTTGAAAGGATCAGGTTTCACACCAAAGGGTGAAGGTTTTGGCTCGGCATATTCGTTAATCTTGTTGTGGCCAAAGGGATCAGGACGTGGTGGCGCCTGTGGCGTTGGAGGAGGTGGAGGATTATCCTGTTTTTTCTCCTCATCTGCCTGTTTCTTTCGATACTTGGAAAGTTCCGCCAACTCATTAATGTCAAGCATGTTTCCCCACTTTCAATTGACGAATCTTTCGTTATTACAAAATTATTGCCGTAATTAACAGAGGCATTGTCCTGACAACTCGACTGCTATTTGTCATAATACCAATATATTTATAACAAGCTTGTACGAGAAAGTCGGTATCGCATGCGCGCCTCGTGGGTTTTGTGTTTTCTTATCTTGGCTGCTTTTTCCTCTATCGCTTTTGCTAAAAAAGCAATCATCGATAGGCCTGACAGAACGAACTTCCGCTGTTGTTATCTCACACCCGAAGATGCTTCTCAATGTAACTACGCCATCATCTACAAAGGTTTGGAAGTAGATGTTATTGGTGGTTCGAAAGAGACTCGATACAAAGTGCGTGTTCCTTTGGGCAATAACAAAGTCGTTGTTGCTGATGGCTGGTCAGGTAGACCAGATCCTGAGGGGGTTGGCTGGGTAGCTTCACGTTTCATCCAAATTCAAGAGACACAATCAGCAGATGATGGGCAATCATCAGGAAACGTTGGATTGCTCGATATAAGCTCAGGCACTGTTGGTAGTAGTGATTTCACCAGCACTTTGCCAACAATTCAAAACGATGCCACTTCTGTTGCTGGAGTCAACAATCCTGTGGAAGATATCAATGTCGATAATATCGTGGGCACAGCTTCCAACGATGAAGGTATTTATTACATCTTCGCTGGCATGGGTGAAGACCAGGAATACTTCTTCAACTTGGTGCAAAACGGTGGCACTGCTGGCCGATCAAATCACGTCTGGAAATATATCCGTCGTGATATCAAAGAGACTAGCAAAAAATGTGTCGGAATCGTTGTGGTCAAGGTGGACAGAGCCAAAGATATGTATGACATCTTACGTCAAGGAATGGTCCCTGAAGATGGTCCGACTCCACTGGACATAAAAGGTGGACGTTTTCCCATATATGCTTTCTCTGAGCTAAAGAAGTCCAAACACAAAATTATGGGCTTTGCCACTGTTTCTCACTCAGGTCAGGATGGTCCTCTCGTTGGTTATGCAAATAACAGGGGAATGCAGTTTTCGACAGAGTTGGTAAAGACAGACTATAACTTGGCAACCATCGCTCCCGAAGCAGACTACTTCATGTTTAATCGTATGCTCGATAATCCCAGGTTTACTTTCTGTGGCTGTAATATCGGTCATTGTCAGTATTACGACATGGAAGACGAGAGTTTTGGTCATGGTGTTGCGGCTGTGTACAACACCAAAGGTGCCGTAGTCCGTGCCAAGTGGTCCACAGGCGCAGTCAATGCTACAGAGAAACACTTTGCTACTTATGGTAAAGACGATGAAGGTATTGTTCGTCGTTTGACACCGCATAAGAAAGACTATCGAATGCTGGTAAGTGTTCCCAATAACAGGTATGACACATTCAATGTGCCTTACTCGAGTCAGGAAGAAAAAGAGGCCATCCTCGCTTATTACAAAGAGAGAGACATCACTGTTCGAGTCTATTCGCGTTATATTCGCGTACGTTCGCCAAGTTGGTTGCGTGGAAAATGGCTAAACTATGCTGCCGACAAAGACAATTTGCTCGAAGCTGTCATCAATGCAATGGCCACTCGTGGAGGTCCAAAAGCATATGAAGATGAGGATTTTGCCAAATGGCTGAAAGAAGCAAAGGTAACTCCTGAGATCGAAGAAGTGCAAAAGATGATGCCTCGTCTCAAGAAACTCACTTCTGATCCTCTTTTGCAGTATGCTATCGAAAAATCCAAGCAGGCAAATAATGGTGTCTTTGATATACACGACTACCGTGTGTGGTTAGTAATATATTACGGAGACAAGACGGCTGAGGAGTTACGAGAAATTCGTTCAGTCGTTCCGTTACGGGCTTGTATTTGCTGTGATGAAGAGTTAACGAAGGCATTCAAATAAAGATTGAGGTTGTTTCATGTTCACTAAATCCTTTTGGGGGTTTGTACTGCTCTTTGTTTTCTTTGCTTCCAATGTCAATGCTTCAACAGGAGATCCTGTCAAAGATGCAGAACTTGCTGAAGCTGCCTTCAAAGCTGGCCAGCAGATGATTGAACAGGGTGCTTTTGATCCTGCTGTCGATCTCTTCAATAAAGCTGTTTCCTTAAAAAAGGAGAAACGTTATTACATCGCCTTGGGCCATGCTTTGCGCGATGTAGAGCGAAAGTTGCTCGCCTTTTTCGCCTATCGCAATGCATTGAAAATGACAGATGAAGAGGACAAAGATCACGAAGGTCTCATTGTATTGATAGTTAGTTTGGGCTTGGACCTCAAAAAATATGATGATGTCCGCGACAATCTCGAAGCTCTCGAAAAATACGATCCCAATTTGGCCAAATCTGCACGCTCTCGAATGTTATTACAAATGGGACAACAAGCACTTCAAGGTCAACAGTTTGCTCAAGCTTACAGATATTTCAGCAAAGCTCGAAAAGTCTCCCAAGACGAACGAGCTGCCATTCGCGGTTGTGTTCATTCGCTCAATGGTGCAGCTGAGAAATTTGAAAAACAGGGACGCCACGGCAAATGTCTTGGTGTTCTGTTGCGCCTCTATCGACTCAGTCCAGATGAGGATGTAGCCATTCGTGTACAAGGTGCTTTCATTCGAGCAGGTAGACCACAGAAGTTTGCCAAGAAGGTGAAGGCCCTTTTAAAGCGCTAGTGAAACCAAAGAACCGAGTAGGTTCAAAGGACCGTAAGCCGGCCAAATGAGCATACAGAGAACGAGATCCTCTATTCCCAATGGGCCACTTCGTTTTGTCATTGAGCGGCCAAGAGTCAAATCGATGAAGTTTAATATCTCGAAACAGGCTATGCCTAATACGTGATAGATGAGTACCAAGAGCAAGGCACAGTAATAGAGATTGTCCAAGGAAGTGGCAATGAGACACTCGATGATTGCTAGCTTTGTGTCTCTTGGCTTTTCAGCTGCAGTATTTTGACTTCTGCTTTTGCGTCTCTCTTTGTCGCTACTCGTGAACTGCAGTTTGATTGGTTTCTTCTCTTCTATCTTCGTTTCTTCTCCCATTACTAAATGCCAAAGGATGAACTTCGTGCCAAATTGCGCATATGCAGCAACAGCAACTGCCACGGCCAAACAACAGACGATTGATGCAATAATGCCTCTCGTTCGTGTCGTCATTGCTCCTCCTCAGAAAAGATGCTGGCAGCTCTCTTTTTTAAAAACTGCCAAGGAGCGACGAGTACTTTCCGGTGGCAGCACCAACCCCTTTTTCCTATCACCGGAAGAGGAATCGATACCAAATCAACACGAGCCGTGGCTTCATTTCCAACGATTTTGGTCACTATCAAAGAGCCTGATATGTGTGGTTCGAGCTCGCCATACAAGAGTGCGGTTCGCATGTGTTCACCATCGTAATTGTCGAATTTGGGAGACGAGATAATGAGCAGTCTAGTGCCTGCCTCGAGCGCTAAATCAGGATGAGGTGTGAACGAAAATGTGAATGTACCTTTTTTCACTGCCCGCAACTGAGAGATGGCCGAACTGAACTCGGAAGATGAAAAGACGGCAAAGGACGCTTTCAAATATAGACCAATGGCAGCAAACAAAATCGCATAAGTGAAATAATCGAATATGCCCAAAGAGATTGAAGCCAACTCTAAGTTCACTGAATCTACGATCTCCTTGTCTTTGGCCTGAAGAAAGAGCTCTTGCAAGTTGGCAGACAAGAGCGTTTCCCGCACATCTATGTGGGGAAATATGTTCGTCGTTGGTAAGTTCACCAAAACGATTATGAGCAGCAGAATCGAAGCTGCGAATTTAAAGCCCCTAAAAGGACAGTCAGAAAACTTGGCCAAACCACTGAAGGGGATTAAGACTTGGCCAGATTCCGCGAGCTGTGAGTTTTGCTCTCCTTCACTTTCCCAGTTGATGGAAGCATCGAGAAAACTCTCCATAGCAGCTTCTTCTATGCGCTTAGTACCATCAGCTTTTACCTTTGGTGGAGGAGGAGGTGGTGGAGTGTCTCCGCGAGTTACTGGTTTGACTACAGGATGTCTTCCTGAGTGAATATCAAAGGGAGGAGCTGTTTTCGGAGCTGGAGTGATGGGACCAGCAGATACAGGTGTTGCACCACCTGTTGTAAATCGTTCTTCCACTTTTTCATCTGCAAAGAGGAGCTCCATGGCCTCCAAAAGCACATCATCGGAGCAACTCTTCAGTGCGTCGGAAACCACACTTTGGGCCCTGTTGAGCATCTTAAAGGATAAAAGAATACGAACGAGATCAATTCGGTACAGTGTGTTGGCTGGTTCGAGCTTGATGGCATTGTTGACATATTCTAGCGCTTTGAGTTTTTGCTCTTCACGCCACGCTATCTTTCCTAAAAGGAACTGAAAAGAAGAGCGACGATTAGCTCCTTTCATCCTGCTCAATAGCTCTTTCGCTTCTCCCACATTACCTTCAACAGTGAGGGCGTAAGCACGATGGTAAGCCTCGAACCAATAGGCACGCATACCCTGGTTGTTGTCTCGAGCTACATTTTGCCGGATGGGATCCAATGTTTCTTTGATTGCAGCAGCACTTTCGGGGCGATTGTCTCGATTGGGTTCGAGCATCGCGAGAACTAGCTCATCCAATTCCTTAGGCACATCTTTACAGTGTTTGGATGGAGGTTCAAAATCAGCAGACAACTGTTTGTTGACCAATCCCAAACCAGCAGTGAGGTCAAAGAGGTGTTTACCTGTCAATAGTTCCCACAGGGTTACACCTAAAGCATAGATATCAGCTCGATGGTCAATGACTTGTCCCTGATTTTGTTCAGGCGCTGAATAACACCGAGTGCCAATCATCATTCCCGTTTTGGTTTCGAGCAGGCTGTCGTCCACAGCTGCAATACCAAAGTCGAGCAATTTGACGCAGCCATCTTGATTGACCACCATATTGGGTGGTTTGACGTCTCTATGTATAACCGATTTTTCATGAACGGCAACGAGGGCATCAGCTATGTCGTAGACATAGCGTAATGATTGATAAATTGGCAGTTTTGCTCCGCTGTCGATGAAAGTTTCTAATGAGTCGCCAGACACATACTCGAGTGCAACGTAGGGCAACTCACAATCGTGATCAGAATCGACGAAAGCAACGATATGGGGGTGAGACAATTGCTGGTAAAGGCGGGTCTCCCTAATAAACCGCTGTGAATACTCCTCTATGTTGTAGAGCTCAGAAAATAGAGTCTTCAGACCAACGAATTGGTAGTTCTCCATATCAAAGGCCAGATAGACACAACCCATACCTCCTCGACCGAGGATGCTAGCTATGAAAAACCTATCGCGAAAGAGTTCGCCTAGTTTCAATGAATGTCTTTCTGTCTAGATTGGACCTAGACCCATCATAGACAATTCGGACTAGACAGCTCCAGATTGTTCCCCTTCGGCTTTGGGGGCATTGAGACCGAGGATGAGGCCAAGGACGACGGACCAGGCTGCAGCCAATCCAATCTGGTAAACCTGGGGAAGGGAAAAGGTGACAGTGTGAGCAGGCACCCAGAACCAAAGAAGAGTCCAAAAAGCCTTGTCCAAGTTGGAATAATCCTGTCGTCTCATAATCAGGTTTTCCTCTATGCGATGGAAAAACATCATCTGAGGGCCAAAGAAGGTATTCGTACAAAGAGAGATGACAAAGGCTCGACCAACACCAGTTTCTAGGAATGTAGGCAGAAGCTTTTTAGCAAAGAGGGCACTAACGAAACCCTTCATTCCAATGAAGCCATATTTGATGATAATGCCCAAGAGCGCCCAGGCTAGAACTTTCAGGATGGCTTGCAAAAATGAGCAATTGAGAGTCCATCTTTTCGTGCGAACATAGTTGGATATGAACTCACCCAATGTTCCCAAAATGCCAAACTGAACAGCTGCCGCAAGCATTGGGTTGCCTTTTACCCACAAAACGTAAGTTTCCACAAATCCTCCTCGGGCATTACAAAGTCAGTCAAAACGAGCTAGGCATAGTAACACGTAGATTTGCATGAAACGAGTATGCGCCCTAATACTAATGTAAGAAGTGGTCAAACCCGATACCGTTAGCAGACTTATTTCGAGATCGGTTGAGGAGGCATTATGAGCTCCCGGTTTCTTGCGGTGGTTCTTTGTGTTTTTTCTATATACCTTCTTTTTTCACCAACAATAAGCCAGGCCCGCTCAGTTCTTCTGTCTGTAGGAATAGACAACTACACTTTAACGGGCTGTACTGCACTTTCCAATGCTGTAAATGATGCAACGAACATTGTGAATGAGTTGGCCAATTATTCTGTCATGTGGACAGAACGAGAGATCTTGACGGAAGCGGAAGCCAAGACTGCCAGTATTCGTTCGCGTATACAAACCCTCGCAACAGAACTAACAGATGGCGACACGTTCTTCTATTTTCACTCAGCCCACGGAGGCAACACGACTGGAGCTTCTCCTTTTTGGTATTTGTGTTGTGAAGACGACATTTATCGGGATTCTCAATTAGCTGCAGATTTGGCGGGTTTTAGTTCAGAAGTAAAAGTCGTTGTCGTCACTCATGCCTGTTATTCAGGTGGCTTATTCAAAAGCAGTGGAGGCTCTGGTTCCTTTGAATTTGGCAAAAGTGTATTGGAAGAGCTGAATAGAATTCGAAGTTCTCTCAAAGCTCCAATGGCCGGACATGTTGGTTTTATTGCTTCTAGTCAGGAAGATCAATCAAGCTGGGCAACGTCTACTCAAGGAATTTTCGTTAAACACTTCTTGAATGCCATCTCACTTGGCGATGTCAACAGTGATGGGACGGTAACATTTCTCGAGGCTTTTAACTATGCCAAGCAGCCAACAATTGATGAACTGACTGCTCTAGGAAAAACGCAAATCCCCGTTACTGACAATGCTGATGTTTTGGAAGTGGTAGCCTTACGGCAGTATGGCTCGAATGAATTGAACGAGAAACTCTCATCAGGCTGCGCCGTGAACGAGGATTATGAGGGTGAAAGAGGTTGGGTACTATATCTACCCATCCTTTTGCTGCTGACTGTTGCCATCTTCAGGCGTACGATGAAAGTGACTTAGCCCTACTTCCCCGTCTATCATTGGGGTATGAGTAGAGCCAACTGCATATCAATCGTCCTTTTCTCGTTGCTTTTAGTTTTTCTGCCTTTGTCTCTTTCTGCTGCTCCCAAGCAGGAGTTGGACGGGTATATCGAATACCGTGGTTTCTCTGTTGACGATGATAGACGAGGCCGCGAATATGGCTCCTTTTGGCATCTGCGTCCCAAGTTCAAGGGCAAGATAGGCAAGGGCAAGTTTAATATTACGGGCGATTTTTCTCGTCGTTCTGGTTATGTCGAACGTTCTACTGGCTCTGATCACGACTCTGATCTCGCCCGTGCTTATGTGGAGTTCAATAAAGGACAATGGGATCTTCGTGCTGGAAAACAGGCTGTTCATTGGGGTTCAGCACACATTTGGAATCCCACAGATCCTTTTCCTGAGGTTTTTATTGCCGATCCTTGGGCCGAGCGACAGGGTGTCATTGCTTTTCGTTTTGATCGCCTCATCGACGAAGAGAAAGACGAGACTTTGACTCTCGTGGCTCTTGCCGATGATGAAGTGGGGCGCGAACGCAGGCACGTGGTTCGTTATTCGCGGTTATTCAATACAACGGACTTTTCCTTTTCTGTTGGCTACGATGACAAGATGGATACTCGTTGGTTTGGGCTCGATCTGCGCGGGGAAGATACTGTTGGCTGGTGGCTCGAGGCTGTATGGCGCGAAGCTCCAGCTCCTTTTGATGATTGGTATGAGGCTGTCATTGGAATCGATTATTCATATGATGTGAAGCAGGGCCTTCTCCTTGCACTCCAATATTATCGAAATACAAGTGATTTGATCACTCCAGCAACTGCTGGTCTTGGTGTTGGTGGTAGCTCCACCACAGCAGGTCGCAATCATATGTCTTTCACGGCAACTCTCACTTATGATGAGGACATCACGCCTAGTCTGACCATTCTGCGCAACTTAGATGACGACAGTATGTTGCTCATTCCCCAAGTGTCTTGGAAGTTGTGGGGGCGCGACGAGCTCATCTTTGGCGGGCGGTTGGGACTCAATGGACCCGGTGCTTATGACCCTTCAGGCGCAATTGATCCATTGGGTTTGGTTCCTGAGCGTGCATATTATCTCTGGTTGCGACGTTTTTTCTGAGAGACATTGCCTTATTTTCTTGATCTTCTCCAAAGTCTGAGTACATTGCTATCTTCTGATTTATCTTTCTGACTTTGGAGTAAGAATGACCAATCTGAATGGTTTATATAGCGATGGTTCATCTTGTTTTGCCAAATGTGGTGAACACCAAGGCAAACGTTATTTAAAAGTTTCCTTTCGACTCTTGTCACCTAGTTCCATTGATAGAGCTTGGGTTCGTTACGCTCCAGACGGTGAGGGCGAATACAAAAAGATGAGTAAAAAGGTCCAGGGACCTTTTGAACTATGGGAAGCTCATTTGCCTCTGCGATGGAAAAAGCTTGGTTACCGTTTTGAATTCGTGGCAGATGGATGTTTGATGTATCTCAACCAACAGGGGTTGAACACATTGCCTCCAAATGACGATTGTGACTTTGTCCATCTCGATGAAGAGTTACCAGTTCCTTGGTTACCAGGAACGACTTTTTATCAGATATTCCCAGACCGCTTCTCTGCTGGTGACCTTAGTCGTTGGGACAAACTCGAGTCATTTACATACCACGGTAAAAAACCCACTCTTCGCCCTTGGGGTGAAAAACCAAGGGGCCATCAAAAAGGCGGACACATCGATTTTTATGGTGGAGACTTGAAGGGCATCAAAGAGAAGTTACCTTACATCGAAGAGATGGGAATTGGCGGCCTTTATCTCAATCCCATTTTCCACGCTCCATCAAATCATCGTTATGACACTCAGGACTTCCGCAAAATTGATCCTCGTCTTGGAACGAACAAAGATTTTGCTGATTTGGTAGACGCTCTTCACGCGAAAGACCTACGCATAATCCTCGATGCTGTCTTTAATCACGTGGGTAGTGGCCATCGTTGGTTCAATAAGGAAAACTTCTACGAGGAAGATGGCGCTTACCAAGATCCAGAGAATTCACCACACAAAGATTATTTCATCTTTCACGATGGTAAGCGAGATCACTACGATTGTTGGTTGGGTGTGAAAAGCTTGCCCAAACTGGATTTCCGTTCCCAAAAACTGCGCAAGGAAATCTATGCAGGGGCAAAAGCCATTGGCAAAGTGTGGTTGAAACCTCCATACAATGCTGATGGCTGGCGCTTTGACGTCTCGAACATGTTAGGGCGAAATGGGCAGATTCAGATACAGCGAGAAGTGTGGCAAGAGATGCGTAGTCATCTCAAAGAGGCTAAAAAAGAAGCCTATCTAATGGGTGAACACTTCTTTGATCCCAAAGACTTGCTCGATGGTAGCCAACTCGATGGTGTCATGAATTACCACGGTTTTTATTTCCCACTTCTTAGGTGGCTGACGAGCAAAGAACACCAGACGCCACGAGGATATGAAGAGACAGTCCCCATTCAATATGGAGCCGACGACCTTAGTGTTCAGCTGATCTCATCAATGGCAAGGATTCCCTTCAAGATTGCCCAAGGACAGTTCAATATTCTTGGCAGTCACGACACGACCAGGATCTTGTCTAGACTAGATGGAAACAAAAAACATCTCAAAATAGCTGCTCTCTTATTGATGACCTGGCCTGGAATTCCCTGCATTTATTATGGAGATGAAATCGGTCTCGAAGGTGTGGGCGACCCTGAATGCCGTGGTTGTATGCCTTGGGATGACAACAAATGGGATAAGTCCATCCGCAACTGGTTCAAAGAGTTGATCAAGCATAAAAAACAGAACAAGTCTTTGGCCAAAGGAGGAGTTCTGCCCCTCTATGCACAGGGTGACATCTTTGTATATGGACGAATCTACGACAAAGAGAGCTCTCTCATCGTTGCCAACCGTGGCAAAAAAGCGAAGATGTTAAAACTCGATTTGCGTTCCCTGGGACTGACGGATGAAGAGATCACCTCACCTCTGACAGAGAAGTCCTACGCCCTCGAAGATGGCAAAATCAGTATTCACATCCCAGCAGAGAGTGCAGACCTCTTTATTCCCTGAGGTTCTCTCAACGTTTATAAGCTGAGTCGGCATCATGTTGGAAATGTGCTGTAGACTTGTTCTTGAAAACCATGTCAAAAGGCTGTTTGTCGTAGGGAACGCCGAGAACACGGGCAATATACTGCGGAGTAATGGCAAAAGCGTGGTTTAGTCGTATTCTAGTCGGCCAGTTTTTGTAGCGTCTGTACCACTCTTCGTCAGAGAGCCTTCCATGTTTTGACAAATTCCAATAATCGTTGTTTGGTGTCAAAAAGATGGGCAAATCAATACCCTGTCCTGGTCTCAGCGAAGGGAAAGATACGTGTAATGACTCAAAGATACGGCTGTCATCGCGAAGGTAAAAACTTCCAGGCATTGTGTTTTCCTTGGTGGGATTGTGCAATCTCAAAATGAGATGTGCCTCGCGTCGCTGAACGTCAGGATCGAGTCTAATGAAATCCAAGGCTCCACCACCACCAGATGCTCTCTTTGAATCTTCCAACAACTTATCCATAGCTTTTCTCGCTACCTGTGGTGGGATGGGAACAGGTACCTGGTCAACGATAGTTTGGGCTAGATAGTCTTTACCCATACTGGTCAACTGATCAAAGTTGGGTAAAGAAGGCGGTATACCCATAGAGGCAAGACCAGCATCTATCAGTCCCTCCACAAAGGCGGCATCAACACCTGGTACTCGAGCGGCAATAAAACGAGCTACCCCTGACTTGATGGAAGCATAAGCTTTCGACGCCCAATTTACGGCATTCTTGATGAAAGAAATTGCTGCCGAGATTGCGTCGCCAACTTTGTCCCAGAAGCTCTTCTTACTGCTCTGTTTGTAAGGATTGAGATAGAGCTTCTGGCCAACCTTGTACATATTCTTGAAAAAGCCACTTGGTTCTTTCCAAACGACAAACCTGTATTGAGCGTCATACATCTCCTGGCGAATGGGATTGTACTCTTTGACGTACATAGCTGGATTGTTGACTGGAACCTGCAAACGACCAGCATTGACCCCAAAGAACTCGACAGGTTTTCCAGCTTTGGGTTCGCCATAATCGATGACAATCGTATTAGATGGCGCTGAGATGTTTTTGCCAGAGCCGGAAAGAAGGATGAGGCGAACATAATAATTACGTCGGGATAGTGGTAGAACACTAGCACCTTTGAGGGGTGGACCACGTGTCTTCAACTTAGCTAATGGCGATGATGATTTCAGTCTCAGCCCACGTTTGGCAACAAATGGCTGTCGTTTATTCACCCTAATGGCATCCGCAGCCTTCTTTCGCAGTGCTTTGGCAGTACTTTTTTGCTTTTTCCCTCGATTGGGCAGGGAAATGGTCTTCTTTTCAGCTGATCGGAGGGCCTTGTCTATTCGAATCAAGTTGTTTCGGTTCAAAAAGTGACGGGTCAAAGCCATCGGAGACGGTGCAAACTTACGAAAATCTATGGAAAATACGTGAGATTTGCCCAAAAATCGCTTTTTGTAGACCAAACCTACCGGTTTTCGCCAATCTTTCTCCGTTTTGGAGAATGGGAACAAGGACACCTGACAAATGTAAGATTTAACACTCTTCCCCGCTTTTGAATCCCACAGAAAGAAACAGCGAAGGTCCTTCTTATTCCAATCCAAGGTACGTGCAGTGCTTTTTACGTACCTCTCAAATTCTCCACTTGGCTGGGAGAAAACAGAGGAAACTTTCAAATCACAAGGGAACAAAACACGACTTTTAGGCTTAACAGTGGCTTTAGCTTTGAGCAATCTACTCTTCTTTAGAGTGAATCTCGGCCTTGAAGTAGCAAAAACAGTGGTTGAAAGTACAAAAACGAGCAAAATACTTAAAAAACACCAATAACTTCTCAAAATGAACTCCTCTATCTCATCTAGCAAGGAACTTAACGAACAAATCCTTGGAGTCACTTTAAACCGAAAAGTTATGGCAAAATGCAAAACTTTTTCACTGTGTTATCCTCAAAAGCAAAACAAAACAACAAAGATAGGATGAACATGCATAAATTGGCAGCACTCCAAATAGGTTCAGCCAAAGACGGTACAAAAGCTACAGTCCATAAAATACTCGACTACAAAGAAGCCATCAGCAAAACAGAGTGCGATCTTCTCGTCATGCCCGAAGCACTCCTTGGCGGCTACCCCAAAGGCGAAACCTTCGGCACCAAAGTAGGCTATCGAACAGACGAGGGACGCAAAAGCTTCCGCAAATATTGGCAGCAAGCCGTAGACCTCGACGGCCCCGAACTCGAGAAAATTGCAAAACTCGCCAAAGAATGCAAAACAGCCATCGTCATCGGAGTCATCGAACGTGGCGGTTCCACCCTATATTGCACTGCCCTATTCATCTCGGCAGAGGGCAAGATAGTTGGTAAACATCGCAAACTCATGCCAACAGCCAGTGAACGCCTCATCTGGGGCCAAGGAGACGGCTCCACCCTGACCGTCGTGGAAACCCCTGCAGGCCGCGTCGGCGCAGCCATCTGCTGGGAGAACTACATGCCTCTCTTCAGAACAGCCATGTACGCTAAAGGCATCGACATATGG
>CAZXTJ010000069.1:0-19461 GCA_964643655.1 uncultured bacterium | reverse complement strand
ACATCACAGACGGGCAGTCAACTATTTCTACGTCATCAACTTTTTACTCTTTCTTGTGGTTTCCACTTTGGCATTTTTCCACGATGCCCTTGGAACCTGGGGAATCTTGGCTATTTATGGTGGTCTCTTTGTTGGTTTGTACGCTCTATTGCTACGTTTGGGTTATTACGAGATTATTGCCCTGCAGCGTATACCAACAACGGATTTGCCAGAGAAAATCACACCTATCAGCACGAGTTCCCGAATTGCACCTGTTGAATAGCGGCCCTTGGCAATTTGCACATGAGAGAGTAAACTTGTGCCGACGAAAAGCTTGGACAAAGGGTGGCAATGAGTAAAAGTGTCTTGATCGTTGATGATGACAGCCGAATGCGCTTGTTCCTGGAGAAAGCTTTCATTAGAGCTGGCTACGCTCCCCAAACGGTGGGATCTGGTGAAAAAGCTCTAGAGGCGCTGAAAGACAAGAGCTTTGCTGTAATGTTCGTCGATTTGAATATGCCTGGAATGAACGGCATTGAGTTATGTCGTCGTATTCGTCAAACGAACAATAAAGCCCCCATTTACGCCATCACTGGTTACAGTGACACTTATCCTGAGGAAGAGTGTAATGCTGTAGGCTTCACAGGTGTCTTTCCCAAACCAATTGATTTGCCCAAACTATTGGAAACAGCCAACCAAGCCTGCAATTAAATTATCAGAAACCAGCAGACTGCCCATTGGCCAAACGTGTCAAAAAATAGTCAAAAGCGATGTAAGTGTGCTCTTCAGGTTTTAACTTTCGTAAAAGTTCAGCAGCTTCTTTTCTATATCTCCTTTTGTCTTTTACGTCAGTTCTACTCATTGCTATGTCTGCATAATGAACAAAAAGCATGTGTGTATAAAAACTTTGCCAACGTTTTGGGTAAATCCAATCAGTTTTCAGTTCATCCCTCAAACCTTTGATCATTTTCATACCCCGTAGATAACGGGCCAAATCTTTCATTCGTGCGAGACGACGAAGCAAATCCCAAGTTGCTCTGGCACAGAAACTCAGTTGCCAATGCAAATCATCCGGCTCTTCCGACAGAGAATATATCTTTTTCAACTCTTTCCGCTGACTCTCGACGACCCTCTCCAAAACAGTGACTGCCGAGTCTCTTTTTCTTTTTGACCATAATCCAACGGACAATAAAAGTGCGCAAGGAGGGTTTGTCTCTTCGCCAGGAGGAACCAAGAGTTCGAGAGCTTTGTTATGGAACTTCGTCGATAAGGATCCTTTAAAACCCAAAACTGGATGAGAAACGTCAAAATACTCACAAGCTTTGCGCCATTTGGGTTCCCGCATATGATCATCAAAATACTGGCTTTTGGCCAACAAGGCTGTATCGAGCAGGCAGCTCTTCATGTCATCTACGGTGAAACCTATTCCCCAAACTGCTCCATCTTTGGCAGCACTTGCGTAATAGGGCGACCACATCTCTTTGATTACCATCTCGAACATTGAAGTTTGAATGTGAACATAGTTGTGTAAGGGCACAGTTAAATTATCTTGCCGAAAACAAGAGACCATGCCCAACCAAAAAGCTTTTCGGAAAGGGCGCAGAAATGTTCTCGGTCCAACCATTTGGCGAAGATTTCCACCTACAAACAAATAATGCTTGTTTACTTTACGGCGAAAATCTTGGAGCAGAGCTACAGCTTTTCTTTTATGAGCAACAGCCAGGAGCTTGTTTTTATTCATCCTTTTCACATAGGAAACTTGGTCCAAAATGGGAGGGTGCTTTCCCTGTTGCTCAAGAAAACTCCAGACTCTTTTGATGATTTCAAGAGCGATGGGAGGAGTGTTTTCGAGAAGACATAATCCTCTCAAGGCCGGCTCTATATCGTCAATTTCCTCGCTCAACTTACTTTCATGAATTTGGAGAGCCCACAATAAAAAACAAATGCTTCTATGACTCAGAGCCCAAGGTTGGCGAGACACTCCCTCTGGTAGTTGAAAGTAGTTGCTTCTTGCTTTGCGCAAAATCCTCAGTCTTTCTTTGGCTGTAGTAACTTCCAAAGTGCATAGTTGACTGAGAAGCAAAGAAGCTGTCCCTAGTTGTTCACCACTTACATCTGTTTTATTGCTCAAGAATTGCCAATGCTTTTCCAACACATCCATCAGCAATTTCTTTGTTTTGTGCTCCTTTTTTTCCCACTGATGTTTTGCAGCCTCCACGAGTAACACAGTCAGTTTTTTCTGCCGTACTTTCCCCTGCAATATCTCCCAAGGTAACAACTTCCCCTTCTCCATTTTCATCAGTGTTTCCTTGGCAAGGAGAAAGCGATAATAAGACTCTGCTGACAAGGTTGCTTCATCATCAGCGTTCATTGCAATGACAGAGCTCTCAAAATCCCTCCAGGGAGCAGCGTGACTTACACCAAGATTGTATCTATCACTTGTTCCAAACTGTGCATAAGCGATGAACAGGAGGACAAACAGCAGCACACTCCAGGGCAAAAAACGCAAAGGCGACCTCTTGGGTTTCTCCTCAACTGGACAAATTGCAACTTTTGCCACAGCTGACAAGCTAGTTTTCATTCCCACCTTTGCTTTGACAGCTTTTTGCAGGGACTCGTACAACTCCTTGGCGCAGTTACACCTGATTTCTGGATCACGAAGAAGCGCTTCCGTCAAAACACGGGCAACAGAATGAGGAAGGCCCAAACGAACGAGGGAACCACAGCTTGGTTCTGTTGCCAATTGAGAGCGAACTAAAGCAGCACCTTCACCTTTAAAGGGCATTTTCCCCGTTGCGGCCTCAATGATGACGAGCGCAGCAGCATAACAATCGGCTGCTGAAGTTGGTTTCCAATCACCATCGAGCAACATCTCTGGTGCCACATATCCTGGAGTTCCAACAATGACTCCAGTTCTGGTCTTTGCCTGTCGTCCTTCAAAATGGGCCAAACCCAAGTCACCCAACTTGTAGATACCATCACCGCAATTGAGCAGGTTATCCGGTTTTACGTCGCGGTGAATGATGCCTTCTTCATGTAGTGAGTGAAGTCCAAGCAGTAGTGGCCGGGCAACGCAGGATAAGGTTGCTTCTATTCCTAAAGGTCCTTCTTTGTCGAGAAAACTACGCAAAGAACCACCAGAAAGGAACTCATAGACCACATAAGGGCCCAACTCCTCATCTTCACCAGTTGAAATCAAACGGGCCAAATGAGGATTTGTGACGGCTGAAGTTGCAACAGCTTCATCACGAAGCCTGCGCGCCAAAGTCATGGCGTCGTCAGAATGCTCTTTTCGTCGAATGATGAATTTGAGAGCTACTTCAGCCCCAGATTGAGTGTCTTTGGCCTTGAAAACAGCTCCCATTCCCCCTTCTCCAACGAGGAAAAGGAGTCTATAGGCTCCCACCTGGCGTCCTTTGTATTCCACTAAATCCTGCTCCATGAAACCATCATGCTTCAAAATAATTGGTCAAACAACGATGGAGGTGTATATTTTTAGTTAAAGGGGGAATACCTTGGACCGGGGGTCGAAAAGAGGTATGCCCGCATGGAGCGAATACTTCTCTTTCATGGCTTGGTCATAGTTTTATTGTTTGTGCTGGTAGCAACAGTATTCAGCTAAGCCCAATATTAATAACAATGGGGCGAAAAGGGCGGGGGCGAGCTCTCCTGCCTTTTTACGCGTACCTTGCTTTCTCGTACGACCTTCATCAGGCGTTTCTTCTTGATCGTTTCAGCACATTGAACATAAGTGTGGCAACGGAAGCAGCAAGTTGAGCGTATGCCTCTTTCAGCACGTAGCCATTTGTGTATGCATGTCGAATAGGCACGACAGGCAGGACAGCACGTACTACGTAAACCGAACTTCAGCCGGTCACGTACTTTTTGCGCCAACTCGATGACTGCATCTTGGGCAGAACCATTTCCACCCTCGAGACATTTCTCGAGCGCTTCCAAATCCTCTTCAGTGCCATATAACGAAATCGTCAGGATTTCGTCGAATAAAAGCGGTTTGAGATAATTCTTGCCTATCAAGTCAGGCCTCTCCCTTACCGCCCCCCTAAACTCATCTTCCTGCACATGCAGGTTTGCAAGTTACCATGTTTAACTACCAAATGGGACAGCTCTGTGTTTCCCTTTTGGCAAAAGAAGTTTGTCTGGATTGACAAATCTGTATTTACCTTTGATTTTCAGAGGTGCACCAACCTGTGTCCAAATCAGTTTTGTGCTCTTTTCTCCTTCAATGACGGCAGGAGGATGGTCAAAGTCCTCGAGTACCATCTTGCCCGGATATGTGCAGACAAAACTCATTTTAGTGAAGGCTGACTGTGGTCCCCACCGTGAATTAAAGAGTGAAAAGTAGTCCTCTTCCTTGCTTTGTCGTTCTGCAGCCAATCGCATGGCTTGTGTTCTAACCTTGAATTCCACCTTCAAGCGAACCTCTTCATTGGCTTTCACCCAGCGGGGGAAGAAAATCACCCCTCGATTGACCTCATCTCCTTTGCGGCTACGGCTCAAGAAACGTAGTGGAAGCCATTTTTCACCATCAGCCATAAAATAGCGCAAATTTTCTGTATTGCCACTTTCACTAGAGGCAGTTTTTAAAACTGGTGCACCAGAGACATTGCGCAAAGTGACTATTCCTGACATTTGCATGCTATCGAGCTCGTTGGCCAAATTGGCTTCAATACTAACCATTTTGAAATCTTGGAAACTGAAGCCCTCAGCAGGAGCACGAACGAGATCACCTTCGCTGACGAGGACTCCGCGCTTTTTCGAGGCATAAGAGGCTATAGCCGTAGACTCTCGAACTGATTCTATCCTGACGCGGGCAATCTGTTTCTCCTCTGTCGTCACGACCTGATTGGTCATAGGGTGGAAATACTCCCGTCCTGGACGAACGACATTAAACTCCATTCCTACGCGGACACCATCTTTTCTGCCCAAACTCAATAGGACTTTGTCTTTGAGAGCTTCAACGACAACAAACTCTTTGGCCTCTTCAGGGGCCTCCACAATTTTGTAGGCCTCAGGCAAAGCAGAGAGTTTTCGTTTAAGAGTCGGAGCTCTCATCTCTGCCACAATTTGATCCATCTTTTTGTCACGTTTGACAAGCTGAGGGGTGATAAAAACCATCAATTCAGTTTTTTCGAGGCTTTTGGTCTTCCTTCGGAAAAGATTCTTGATTAGTGGCAAATCACCAAGAAGTGGGACTTTCTGCTCTGTGATAGTCTCGTTATCCTTGAGAAGACCGCCAATGACCACTGTGTTGTTGTTCCGGGCCAAAACATTCGTTTTGACGACTCGGTTCGAGAAAGTAGGTGCATTGAGTACTGTTGCAGAGGCCAAAATGTTCTGAATCGTCTGATCAACTTCCAGCTTGATGTAATCGTCACTGTTGATTTGCGGCGTCACATTGAGCTTGATACCAATCTCTTCGTATTTGACTGAGGTGGAGATGACACCGGTGGAAGTGGTCGTCGTCAATACTGTTGGCACTTTGACGGTCTCTTCGAAAAAGGCCGGTGTGTTATCAGATGTAAGTAACTGTGGAGAAGAAAGAACGTTGATTTTGGACCGTGTCTTCAACATGTGAAGGAAGGCTTTCAATTTGTCTTCTTTGATAATGGAGTATCGTAAACCCAAGAGGTCTTCTTGCGCATCAGCTGATGAGTTGCCAAAATCTACAATCGAAGTGGGAATGGCGTCATCATCACCAAAGAAGGAGCTATCCGTAAAGGTCCACTCAATACCAAAAGCATCGTCCTCGTCCAAGGTGACCTCTGCAATGAGGACACGTATCATGACCTGTGTGGTCCTTCTATCGAGAGAACCAATGGTGTCATGAACTGCGTTTATTACGTATAGAGGTGCAGTCACGACAATGGAGTTGGTCCTTTTGTCAGCAGATATGTCCACATCAGCGTGAGCCTTTTTCTTTATAATTTGGCCGTTGGGCAAAGGAACAGGCACTTGTGGATTGTGAATATTGTTCAGAATGTTGGCAATCTCGCTGGAATTGCCATATTGCAAAGCAAAGTTTTTTGATTGGATGGCTGAGTAATAATAAATAGTAACGTCGTTGAGGGTCTTGATGACCAAATCTTTTACAGCCTGTGAAGAAGCTTTCACCGTAGCTTGTTTGGACTCGGGAAAGACTATGATGGCAAAGTCATCTTCAGAAATGGAACGCTGAGCCAATATGGCTTCTGTTCTCTCCTTGATGTAGCGTAAATCCACTTCCGTTCTCGAGCGACAATCCTTTGGAAAAGGCAATTCGTGGTGAACGACGACAGGAAGTTCAAAAAGAGAATCAACGTCAAAGGCTTGGGCAAAGGGACCAGAAATGAAAATTATACCAACAAGAATGGACAAAACGAGCCGCCGAGAGAAGAACATGAAAGGCTCCTTAAATAAAATCGCTCAAATGCTTCTTATATATGTATCGGCAACTCGGGGTCGTGGATTATCATAGGAACTTCGATTGTCGGATTTGGAGCAAATAATGACACAAGACGAGAAAAAACGAGCAGCAGCCTTGGCTGCCATCAGTTATGTTCCTAAGTTTTCTGTCGTTGGCGTTGGAACAGGTTCTACGACCAACCATTTCATCGACGGATTGGCATCCATCAAAAACGAAGTCAAAGGAGCTGTTGCCTCGTCAGTTGCTTCAGCCAAGAAACTCGAGGAAGTTGGCATTGAAGTTTTGGATCTCAACGATGTTCGTGAGATATCCGTTTATGTGGACGGAGCTGACGAGACAAACGAAAACCTGGAACTAATCAAAGGAGGCGGTGGGGCGTTGACGAGAGAAAAAATAGTTGCCGCTGCTTCAAAAAAATTCGTTTGCATAGTTGATGACACTAAACGTGTAAAAACACTGGGCAAGTTTCCCCTACCCTTAGAAGTCATTCCCATGGCTCGCCAATATGTGACAAGACAAGTTGCCCTCCTTGGCGGAGCAGCCGTTTGGCGTCAAGATTTTACGACAGACAATGGCAATATCATCCTTGATGTTCATGGCCTCGAGATAACAGATGGGCCAAAACTCGAGAGTGATTTGAATCAGATTACTGGTATAGTCACCAATGGCCTCTTCGCCCGTCGACCTGCCGACCTTCTTTTGGTAGGTCACGAAGACGGCGTCGAAACTTTCCGCAAAGAAGAAGAATAGGAAGAGCGCAAGACTATGTTCGAACGTGAACACCAAGAACTCAAAGAACCAATCAGTAACCTCATAGATTACGTGTGGCGCGCCCACGAAAGCGGCTCTCCCCACGTTGAGGACCACGGCCTCATCGAGCTAGTGACAAATAAGTATGGTCAAGAAAAAGGTGATGAAGTCGCTTCGAGATTCCCCATCGCTCTAGATAAATTGGGCGAAAACAATGGTTCATTACGCTCTGAAGGTCCCTTCTTCCAACTGGAAACGAGCCAATTCACCATTCAGTTCACTTCGCCACTTGCAGGAAGTTACGAGATTAGTGCTGACAAACTTTCGCTCACATTCGCAGAGGGTAACTCTGTCATCGTTGAGAAGGACTTCTTTGGCATTCCATTCTCAGTGGCAGTACAGAGAATTGATTTCGAAAAAACTGGGCTCTTCGTAGATGTGGGTAACAATGCCTACAATCTGCGAGTTACTTGGCCCTAGAGCTTCAACTCGTGTAAATCCACATTCCTTGCAGTAAGACTTCACTCTTACCCAATAGACTAATATCAAAGTCATTGTAGCCATGGCGTAAGAATGTTCGTGGAAAATGAAGTACGAGAAAATCACCCTTTGCGTCCCTATGTTTCACTTGCAGTGCGACCCTATCATTGATGGACACGGAAAGTGACTCGCCTTCTGCCAACTTGGAGACTTGCATGACCAGCTTTGCAGCCCCACTTAGTCTGTGAGAAAAATGTCTCAACTGTGTTTTGAACTGCTTTTTGGAAGGCAATATGGGTAGTCCATCACCAGGGACGGCTAGCACCTGCTGAGCAAACCCTCTTGGTAAATGTATCTCTTTTGAGCTACGTGTAAAACAATCCAAAACTGAGTGTACTGATAAGAAGTTTGGGTACCCGCCCGTGGCGAGAAACTCTTCAATCCTTGCCAACTTCATTAAAGCCCCATAGAGAGGTGACTTTCCCTTGGCCAATGAAACCCTTGGACAAGAGAAATATGCTGGCAACACTGAACGAAGCGACATGAAAAGTTTAACTCCCTTATGCTGCAATAAGAGCTCTTTGAGTTCTTGTTTGTCACGATGCAGTCCAAGGCTCTCATTTACCCTTTTCACATCTAAAAACTTGAGCTGCGCACAGAGCTCTTTGACCCAAAGATGAAAACCAAAAATCTCATTTTTAGCTGAAGATACTTTTCCCAACTTACTATTGAAGTGAAATTGCAGTGCAGTCATTCTCTCTTCCAGTGCAACATCATCCAAGATGAGTTGATGTGTACATCGTGGGACTTTTGCTACCACATATTTCTCTGCACTGTTGCTTCTTTCAAATGTGACAAAACTCGTTACAGCTTCACTCGTGTCCCAAGAAAGGACGACCTTGTCGAGAGCTATCCACTTCTGTTGGAAATTACTGATCTGCAGAGGTTCAGTCGAAGGTGCCTTGCCCAGGTCATAAACGAGCAGGCAAATGAAAAACCAAAGAAAACAGAGTACCTTTATGGGTAACTCTTGCTCCTCTTCATCTTCTTCTAGTTCGATGAACTCAACTTTTTGACCGTTCATCAGCCGTCGTAAGGCGCGACAAAGCTCCTTGGCTGAACCAATCCTGTCTTTTCGTTTACGCTCGAGACACTTCATGATGAGCTTGCTCAACTTTGGCGAGATCTCGGCTCTTAGATGTGCCGGAGGAGTGATATCTCCTGTAAGGATGTTCAACAACATTTGGTCAATGTCTTCACCAGAAGTAGGAGTTTTACCAGTCGCCATGAGATAAAGCAGTACGCCCAGCTGATAGACATCACTGAGTTCATCACCGCGTTCACCAGCAGCAACCTCTGGAGACAAATACTGAGGAGTGCCCATGGGCTGTCCTACGACAGTCAGTGCTGATTTGTAGTTCCCACCAACGAGACCAAAATCTGTAAGAGTAACAGAGCCTTTTTTATCCACTAAAACATTGGCAGGTTTAATATCGCGATGGACGAGACCTGCTTCGTGAATATGCACTAAAGCTTCACAGAGCTGAACACCATAAGATAAAACCTCAAAAATGGAGAAACCATTGGGTTCATCGAGCAGCAAATCCTCGAGAGATTGGGCATCCACATACTCCATCGCAAAATAAGGCAAGTCTCCTTGGACACCATAATCCAAGAGTTTGACTATGTTTGGGTGTCTCAATGAAGCAACTGCTCTTGCTTCACGGAGAAATCTCTCTCTGTGCTCTGAGCAAAACAAACGCTCATTGGTAATGGTCTTCAAAGCAACAATTCGTTTGAGACACTGTTGGCGAGCTTTGTAAACAACACCCATTCCACCACGACCAATGGTTTGAATGATTTCATAATTGTCTATTCTTTGAGCCATCATGCTTGTTCCTCCGCCTTCTGTACCGCAAAGACGCTGCCAAATCTGGAACAGACTTCAATAAAGAAACGTGGGTTTGATTGAGCCATAACGCCCAAATATATGGGGAAAAGTTACACACATTTCTGTTCCCACCTTCCCCACAAAGGGGGGATTGAAGTAAGGTTGCCTCAGCGAGGGAAAAGATGAAACTTCCTGAGATACCAGGTTACGAAATCGAATGTCTTTTGGGAACTGGCGGCATGGGTGCTGTTTTCATGGGACGTCGTAGTTCTGATGGACTCATCGTGGCCATCAAAATCATGAAAAAAATTGAGGGTATCTCAAAAGAGATGGTGGCACGGACCAAACGTGAGATAGAAATGTCCAAATCTCTCGCTCATCCCTACCTGATTAAGATACTCGATGGAGGCACTATTCCTGGACGTAGTGACTATTTCCTCGTCATGGAATACCTCGTCGGCGAAGACCTCTTTGAATTGACCACCGATGAGTGCCTCGATGAGCAAAGATGTCGACAGATTGCCTGCCATATGGCAGAAGCACTATCTTATGCCCACTCTCTCAACCTCATTCATCGGGACATCAAACCTGCCAATATCTTCATCGAGTCTGATGGTAGGACCATTCTGCTGGACTTTGGTCTTGCCTTGGCAAGTGAGCTAACGAGATTGACAGCCACAGGTGACATTTGCGGAACCTTCGTTTATATGGCACCAGAACAACTCACTGGTGCCCAAGCCTCACCCCAAAGTGATATCTACAGCCTGGGCGTCACTCTCTACCGCTCACTGACAGGACTGCTGCCCTACGACCAAGATCAGCTCATGTCTATGTGTATGGGGGCCAAACCACCAACACCCAAAAGTCCCAAAGAGCTCAAACCATCTATCTCGCAGGAGCTTTCGGACATCATCATGCGTTGCATGGCACTTGACCCTTCACTACGGTTTCCTTCAGCTAATGCTTTGCAGAAAAAACTCTCTGGAGAAGACGAAGCGGTCACCTTAACCAAAGAGGTAGAAGAGCATCTGTCCGCTGCCATCACTCCAGTTGAACCAGAAGCTCACATCAGCAGTCCTCAAAGAAGAGCTCCTTTGGTAGTCACCATCATATTTCTCTTTGTCATCGTAATTTTCCTCTTGAACCACGTCCTCTCCTCCCCTCCCCCAAGAGTAGTTACAGCCAAACCAATTGGCCGAGCTTTTACTGGAGATGTGGAACCTTTGCGCGACGAGATCATCAACCACAGTTGGCCACCAAGCTCTGAAGATAGTGCTGTGTTGGGAGAAGTACTCAAAGGAGCCGGTGTACTCAAGCGTTTGAATTTGGAGCATGCACCCCAAGAAGCTGCTGCACTTTATTACCTTGCTACTTATTTGACAAAACAAGGAAATAGAATAAAAGCAGCAGAAACCTTCGTTTTACTCGTCGAGAGGTTCGGGCCAAATATATTGCCTGACGTATACCCTCCCATAGTTGGCACCATGCTCATCACATGCAAAGGGACAAAAGGGTCAACTGAACTTGCCCAAAGAATGACTGCAGCAGCAAACAAAGAGAAAGGCCCAAAGAGGGACCGTCTTCTGTATGTAGCCCTCAAAGCCAAAGTAGACAGTCTCAGTGGCAAATATAATGAACGACACAAACTACTCCCATTGAGAAAAGAATATGAAGAACTTTTGGCCAATAAACCCGAAGGGATGATTTGGGCAGAGTTGGCAGTTGGTTACATATCTCTTCTGATGGAACAAGACACTGAAGAGGCAAGAGACCGAAGTGGTCAGTTCGCTAAAGACATTGTGGCAGTTGATGAGTTGCTTCCCGACAAAGAGAAAATAACAGTATTGCTCGCAGCTGCTGGGGTTTTGGGCGGACACTATGTTTCCAATGAGGTAAAAGAGCGTAAACAGCGTCATCTAGACAAAGCACTCACACTTACGCAGAAGGCTTTTGAACTGGCCAACACAATTGCTGATAGTCGAGTTGCAAGTATAGGCATAGATTTGGCAGGACGTTACCGAGCTTTGGGTGACAACACAAAAGGATATGCCATTCTCCATAGAACTGAAACGAGAAATACTCCTAGACACATACGCTGCAAATTCCATGCAACACTCTCTCGATTTCTTGCCGATAATAAAAAATACGAAGAGGCCCATCGCCAACTTCGTTTGGCCAACACCTTTGCGGATACTAAAAGAGAGCAAGCCTCAGTTGCCGATGATATGCAAAAGCTCATAATGGAAGCAGCTATCCAAGGTGTATTTTTGAACAAACGTTAAAATCAAAGCCCCTGCAAACGCCGTCTCAATGTTGTCACACGAATAGTTGCATCCAGTCTATTCACGGCAATTGAGAGAGCTTTCTGTGTGCCAACGAGAACTACTAGTCCTTTACCTCTCGTGATGGCCGTATATACGAGATTACGCTGCAGCAAAACATAGTGCTGCGTATGAATGGGAATGACGACACAGGGAAATTCACTACCTTGAGACTTGTGAATTGTAGTGGCATAAGCCAAAGTCAGTTCATCCAACTCGCCAAAGGCATACACGACATCGCGCCCATCGAACTGAACTATTAACTCTTGTTCTTCTTCGTCTACATCTTCAATCCGGCCAATGTCTCCATTAAATACATCTTTGTCGTAGTCATTGACGATTTGCATGACTTTGTCACCACGACGAAAAGTCCAGCCAAACCTCTTCAGTCCACCATTACCAGGATTGAGCGCTTCTTGAAGTTTCACATTTAGGTTGCGCGCACCCAAGTTGCCACGTTGCATGGGGCATAAAACCTGTATGTCATTCATAGAATCGTAGCCAAACCGTTTTGGAATTCTATCTTGCAACAAATGGACGACTAACTTTGCACCCTCTTCTGGCTCTTCTGCATTGATGAAATAAAAATCCGTGTCCTGTGGTCTATCCAATCTTCCCCTTGGCCACAAAGGTTTCTCTCCAGAATTGACACGGTGGGCATTTTTGATGATGGCTGATTGGGCAGCTTGTCGAAAAATCTCAGTCAACCGGACGACCGGTAAAACCTCCGAGGTGATGATATCTCGCAAAACTGCCCCTGGACCAACGGAAGGAAGCTGATCAACATCACCCACAATAATGAGTGCGGCTTTTTCTGGGATTGCCCGGACAAATTGATGAGCCAGAGTTATATCGAGCATGGAAGCTTCGTCGACGATGAAGAGATCACCAACTAGCGGATTTTGTTTGTCCCTTTTGAAGCTACCACTGCGAGGATCAAACTCTAACAAACGATGGATTGTTTTGGCTTCTTTACCAGATGTTTCGGTCATCCTTTTGGCTGCTCGGCCTGTAGGAGCACACAAACTGATTCGCAAATTCTTGGCAGCCAGGATTTGCACGATAGTGTTTACAATGGTCGTTTTTCCAACACCTGGTCCACCTGTAATGACCATCACTTTGGCAGTTAAAGCATGGGCTACGGCCTCTTTTTGAGCAGGCGCCAACTCTATGGTCATTTTTGACTGGGCCCACTCCAAGGCTTTGTCCACGTCTATCTTAGGGCAAGGATGTTTTCCCTTCAGAAGAGTCAGCAGATTTTTGGCTAGAAAACGCTCAGCACCATCAATGGCTGCAAGATAAACGAGAGGTCTTCCCATCTCGTCTTCATGTTCTGCCAAGCGGCCTCGCTTCAACTCGAAATCAATGGCATCACTAATGATATCCTGGGGAATATCCAATATCTCTTGTGCTTTTTTGATCAATTCTGGGCGATGGTAAGCACAGTGGCCCATCTCAGTCAGTTTTTGCAGTGTATATTCAACACCTGCTCTTGCGCGAAGTTCTGAGTCGCGAGCAATACCAAGTTTTTCAGCAATCTGATCTGCTGTTTTGAATCCAATGCCCCATATGTCACGAACAAGACGATAAGGATCTTTGCGCACCTTCTCAATGGCTTCATCACCATATACCTTGTAGATACGAAAGGCACGACTCGTGCCGACACCCTGCTCATAGAGGAAAACCATGATTTCTCTGACTACCTTCTGTTCGTGCCAAGCTTTGACAATACGTTCATAACGTTTCTTGCCAATGCCAGGCACCTCAGTGAGTCGATGTGGTTCTCTCTCTATGACATCAAAGACTTCTACACCAAAAGCTTGAACCATTCGTTCGGCAAATTTAGGACCAATTCCTTTGACGAGCCCTGAGGCCAAATACCTCTCCATACCATCTGGCGTATCAGGTCTCGTCGTATTGAGGAACTTGGCTTTCAGTTGGCGACCAAACTTCGAATCTATGACCCAAGAGCCACGGGCTTCGATCCATTCACCAGCAGTGACGCGAGGTAAGGTACCCACTACTGTCACGAGTTCGCGTTCGCCCCGAACCTTGACTTTGAGCACACAAAAACCACTATCCTCTGAGTGGAAGGTGACCCTCTCTATTAGGCCCCCAACCCTCTCTAGGACTATTTTCTGCTGCTCATCCATAGCTGTCCATCCCTAGGAACTTTTTATCCAACACCCCAAAACCTCTTTTGATGGGGTTTTATCCAACTTGCTCTCCTGAGTCAAGATACTTTTCAATGACAAAAAGGTCCAACTAGGCACTTTTTGTGACCCTTTAAAACCGCCCCCACGGAGGCTGTAACCCTTTACTATAAAGCTTATCCGCGATCTGGGTCAATTTCCGGTGTTTTTGGCATCCCCTTTGCATAAAAGACGGTGGGTCTCGATCCCACCGATGGAACCCCCCACATCGGCAGTCGAGACCCTCTTTCTTTTCTTCACCAATTTCTCTCAGCGCGAAAGAGTCAGTGAGAAAGAGCCACCCCCCATCTCCAATGTAGAGAGAAGGACAAAACCTTCTCCCCCAGGGATGGAGTAGACCTTGTCTTCAGGAGTCAGTGGTGTGACCTGCAACCCATCATCACCCTGCATAACAAGGTAAAGTGTTGGAGTCATACCATTGAACAAAACCTGGCGTCTCAAGAGGCGACTACTGGCATGACTACTAGGAGCAGCTGGTGAGACATCAGTGATTGTCAGAGTATGGGCCTCTTCCCGCAAGGGAAGATAGGCCAATCCTGAGGCTGGAAGTGTCAAAACAGAAGTCTCATAACCAAGGGCTAGCGTTTTGAGCTTTGGCAGTGGAAAACTCTCATATCCCCAAAGACCCTCATCTATACCCATCAAAGAAGCACAACCATTTGCACAAGCCCAGCGATGGAACAAATCAGTAAATGGTAATTGAGGGAATGCAGCTTCAAGACCAGCAATACCTGTCTCTGGACAGGCAACCAACCGTCCCAAGGACTCTTCACCAAACTGCTCCAAAAGATAGGCTCCAAAGAGCAAAACAGCACCATAACTCGGATGTTCGACATCAACGAGAGGAATCTGTGGATGGGCGCAGTATCTTGCCAAGTGAGCCTTGTCCGTGAAGTAACCACATGCTGTCATTGCTGCCTCGGACATCGCTTCATTTATCCAGGACTCTTCCAATTGGTCGTAGCGATAGTGAATGAGATGCTGAAATTCGTGTGAGAGTACAGAGAGCATATAGTCTGAAGCAGGAGCTTTCGCATTGAGATAGAGTATCTCTACTTCATTGGAGTGCTGTCGATAATTCTGCCAAGCAATCTCATCGGGCATTTGGTCAAAGGCATTAAAATAACCATCAAAGGCCATATGGCCATACTGAGCGAAATCGGCATAGAGAAAATAAACCTTTGGATCATTGTCCAATGCATCAGGAGGCTGGCCAAAAATATCACAGTCAACGTCTAAGATGCCGCGTTCGTCAAAAGCTGGACAGCTATGCTCGAGAGCCTGGACGATTGCGTCCACTGTCCCTTCGGGGAAAACCTCTTCGATAACAGTAGTCTCGACGAAAATGTAGGCATGTTCCGTTACAGCAAGACATTTGGCTTCGACCTGGCGAAAGCCCGGAGGCATGATAGAAAAGTCCCACAACCAGAACTTCTTGCTGCTTCCCTCCTGGGGTTTGGCAATATTTCTTTTGTCAAAAGGACCACGGTCTTCACTACGTATGGACTTGAAAAGCTCATCCAACATAGGTAGTGGACAACGGATACCAGCCTCAACTGAGGACACTGTGAGCAATAGTGCGGTGAGTAATAGAAATAGACGACTAAAAGTCTTCAAGGCAGCCTCCTATCGAAAAATGAAGCCGCGAAGTATAACATGTCTTTTAATAATAAAGAAGCAATTCGAGAACTTCTATGGTGACAGATGTACTTTGCCGTTCAACGGACTCAATGCGCAATTCTGCTTTGTTCCTACCTGTGAGGAGATAACTTACAGGTAAACGCTGATAAACCACGTCTCTACGCAACGTTTTCAACAATAGTCTTGGCGAAGGGATGAATAGGGTCTTTCCATTGAGCTTGAAAGCTAGATAAGGACCTCTCCATCGCGAATAACTGAAACGGAGTTCGGCTGCTTTCAGTGGTCTCTCTGGCAACTCGAAGCTCTTTCGCCAAAGTGGTGTATAAGTCCCTCGAGTATGAAATCCTTCTGTCAATCGCAAGGGCTCTCTGGTCAGCTTCAGGGAGGTGAACTCACTGCCAAGAGCAGTCCCTGCAAAGGCGAACTGACCGAAAAATGGCTCTCGATAAATTGGTTTTCTGTCAAACTTGAACAGGAGAGTTTTCAACTGTCGATAAGGCTTGAACTTGTTGACTATTTCTGCCTGCTCATCAGTAGATAAAGCAAAACCAAAAGCCAAAGGTGCCAAATGATAAATGAGATTTAACCGAGCAAAATCACCACTATCTCGGTACTTGGTCAGGGCTTGTCTGCGCCAGGCTTTGCTTTTCTGCCGACGCCACTCATAAACCTTGCTCCTACGTTGCTGAGGTCCATGGAGTGTATCGCCAGTCCTTTTGCTAGCCAGCAGAACATCATTATAAGTTGCAGTTGCGCTAGCCAAGTCCAACTTGGCTCCAGCCTTCAGCACATCTTGTCGAACTGCTTGCTGAATGGAGAATTTGTAGACTCTGCCAGCTTTGTTGGTAACTCTTATCTCAGCTTTTGCAAAATCATTAGGAGTAATCTCAGCTGGAAAAATGGCACGAAAACTATGTCCAATTTTCTCAGCTGACACCACTTTTCCTGCAACCTGAACCTTGATGTTTTCACTTGATGGAGTTGTGTGAAATTGTAGTCTTATCTGCTTTTTTGCTTCAGTGACCGAAAAGAGACGTAGCTTTGGAGCCAAGGTTTTGAATTTGTGTTTGAGTGACGACTGTCCCCAGGGATAGAAAACTTGCAACTCACCTTTTGAATCGGGCTCAACATCATAAATACGCACTTTGTGAGAAGTTGTCATTTTACTTTCAGCAGAGGAGACTGCCGTCATAACTGCTGACTCTAGCTTGATAGTTCCCTTGTAGGGGTATTTGGAGCTCCATCTTGCTTCCACAAAATCTGCACCTGTTGAAATCTTCAGGTTGAGCATTGCACCACTCTTTACTTGCTCATAATCATTTTTTGGCCATAAAAGAAAAAGGATGAAAAGAAGAAGTATTAGAGCAAAAGGAAACCAAGCCCGTCTTGCTTTTTGGGTTGCTTGCTTTGGAGGTGTAGGAGCAACTGACACCATCTCTTCAGTTGCAGGTAAAGCAGATGAAACACCACTTTTAGTCAGCTCCTGCGTAAACTCTTCCGCTCTTGAAAGGCCTGTCGCTTTCAAAGCCTGCAGCAGCTCACTACCATTCAAAAATCTCTGCGAAGTCTCGTAGGCTGTGGCTTTGCGCAGAATCTCACCAAGCTGACCACCAGCAGCCAAAGGAATTGGTAACCGTTCCAAACCTGCAGCTCTTTCATTGAGCTTTTTGATGACACGTCCATGCCACGACGAAAAAGGAGAAACCTTGGCGAGACACAAAATGCCAAGAGCCCCTGCAGCATAAACATCTGCTGCTGGAGTTGCCTTTATTCCCTTTATCAATTCTGGCGACAAAAAGTAAGGAGTGCCAACAACTACACCTGTTTCAGTAATGGATTGACCTGTATCACAGAAACGAGCCACCCCAAAATCGAGTAAACGTATACGACCTCGGTCATCGACCATGACGTTGGATGGTTTGATATCGCGGTGGACGACACCTGCTTTGTGAAGAGAGTCCAAAATCTCAGCCAATTGCTGAAGGTAATCTTCTACTTGCTCAGTTGGCAGCGGCCGACACTCTTTGAGAAGCTGGTCTAGTGTTTTTCCCAAAACATACTCATAGACGATGAAAAACTGACCTTCAACGCACCCGTAATCAAGGGCACGAACAATAGAAGGGTGCTGCTGTTGGGCTGCAAGTTCTGCTTCACGAAGAAAGCGCTTTTGATGACTTTCATCGTTAGCCAACTTTCCACAGAGAACTTTTATGGCAACTGTTTCGCCATTGGACCTTTGCACAGCTAAATAGACTTGCCCCATTCCTCCTTGGCCAAGTTTCCTCTGTACTTCGTATTTCTTTTCTAGCTGCTTTGGAAATCCCATGATTAATCCTCTATGTACACTAGTTGCGACAGTCAATGCAGCTCTTTATCAATCTGTGGAATAGTCTTCTGAATGACGCTCGTAGACTACTTCTCCCTCTTCGTCATCTATCTGCAAAATATATCTTCCCCAAGGCATGTGTCTGTTCAACAGTTCTTTGCAGAAAAAACCTCTAGCGTGAAAAGAAACTGCAACAAGAACAAAGATGATCACAAATCCCCAAAAAACAGTGGGTATGAGAAGAGACCACGACTCCATTTTGCCAAGAGTCACATAAAAATATGGGGGAAGGATGAAAAGCCAAAGGGAGAGGACGAAACCATTTGCTGGCCAACGCCATAAGCGTGGCAACTCATAGTGCTCATATTGGATATCATCGTATTGGTAGGTCCTGATGAAAAATCCTGCTCCAGCAGAGTGGTCGTCAGATGTGCCTGCCAAAACTCCAGATTTAACACTCATTTCTTCACCGCTATCGCTATCTTCAGGTAAGTCTCTGTTGAAGAAAATCAATATCGTTAAATATGGAAAAAGGACACTTACAGGTACCCAAAAAAGAAATGACCGACCTTCAGCAAAGACAATTATCAAAACTAGCAGGCCAAGTAACACATGGAACACCAACAGCTCGTTCCACCATCCATCTGGACTCGCTTCCATCTTTTGGGTCAACAATAAGTTTAGGATGGGAGTCTTGAAAGACATTGGTTGTGTGGCAAAGATGGAAGTTTTGCATAAGCCACTCATCAGCGCGACGTCATAAAGTAAATGAATCACAAACAAAACCGCTAGCGAAAGCAGCAACCAATGTATTAATTGTAAAAATCGTTCCATTGTGTCCTCTTTACGGAAGAGCTTATGGTACACCAATGAGACATCTTGTATCCTTATTTTGATGCAAAAGGTAATCGTTATCATATTTTCGCTCTTTTTCGTGGCACAGTTGTTTGGGGCCAACTTCTACCTTTCTATGAAGGCGGGGCGATTGGCATATTCAAAAGGCAACTATCAAGAAGCCCTCGGCCATTACGAAAAAACTGCTCTCCTCTCTGGAAAGACACCTGTTCCTCATCTATGGAGGGCTCAGTGTTTGCTCAGATTGGGACAACACAAAGCCTCAGCAACCATTTGTCTAAAGGCACTCTCGATAGATCCATCTTCGAAAGCTGCAAGAAGGATGATGGGGCAACTCAAGATTTCATCCCGTGAATTGCCAAAAAGCGGCCAAGCACTTGTTCCTATGGAAGAAGCCATACTCAAAGAGTGGCTGCGTAAAGGCGGCTTTGTTTCACCTTCCGAACGTGTCTTTGGCAGGGCCCCTATTCACGTTGCTGCCCTCAAGGGTGACATTGATATGGCCAAATATCTCTTGCGATCAGGTGCACATTTAGAAGCTCGTGATCGAGAGAGTGAAGCGACGCCAATTCTCTGGGCCA
>CAZXTJ010000068.1:0-19622 GCA_964643655.1 uncultured bacterium | reverse complement strand
TCCCACAGCGCTTTCATAAAGCGGTTAAGGCGTTTCTTCGCTGTTTTCTTCTTTTACACTTCGCTCTATCAGCATGGTTCCTCTACCTCTTCGCACGTTCCTTGGCTAGAAGTCGAAGAGCAGCCCTGATTGCAGCCCTAGCCTACAGCTCTTCAGGCTTTTTTCTCGGTCACGGAGAGCACTATAGCTGGATAGTTGCACAATGTTGGCTGACAGCAACTCTGCTCTTCTGCCAGAGATACTTACAGGCAAATCAAAAGCAATACGTCATCGCTGCAGGACTAACATACGGTTTGGCCATATTGGGAGGTTACCCAGGATTGGTAGCAGCTGGAGGTTTGGCTCTTCTGCTCTTCATACTATTGGTACATCGTAGTGTTGGCAGAGCCATCCAAGTGTCTTTTGCAGCATTGGTGATAGCCATCCTCTCTGCTTTCATACTCTTGGGGCAACTTCTTCCAATCTCTTCTTCGATGGCGCGAGGAGCAATGTCCAAGGATTTCTGCCTCTTAAATCCTTTTCCACCTTCTGGATTTGTGACCTTGATTGCACCGTCAGCCTGCAAAGACATCTTGTCGCTGGGAACGGACTATTCAACGGCTTCCATAGCTTTTGGTTTCATACCCTTGCTGCTCGTCGTTTTCAGCGCACACTCTATAAACAGAGAAAAAAAGGGACTCTTCTCCCTCCTCGCCATTTTTCTACTGCTCTCTTTAGGAAAATGGGGAGGATTACGTACTCTCGCTTATTACCTCATACCTTGTTTCAATAGATTTCGCTTCCCTGCCCTATTTCGTGGTTTGGCACTTCTTTTTGCCGCTTTATTAGCAGCTTTTGGATTTGATGAGAAAAGAAATGAGTGCCGAGTCGTTTCATATAGAGAAAAGGCCTTGTTCATCACGACCTTGATTGTCATCTCTCTTTCAGCCTGGACTCCCTTGAGCAAGTATGTGATTCCCCATGGATTCTTTTCGCTCCTCCTTGGTTTGGCATTTCTCTGGGTTATGAAAAAAGGCAAAATCGTATTTGTCTTACTTCTTTTGCTAGTTGATCTTGCTGGAGTGAGTCATTCTAGTTATCAAGGCATCTTGCTTGGTCCAGACTTCAGAATAAAACCAGCTAAACAAGCGGCTTCACACTCAGGCAGATCGCTGTTCCCAGCTTCATATACGGTACAAAATGACAGCAGCTCTCCTATCTTCAGCGGCTTCACCAACTTCAGCATCTTCACCCGCACATTACGCTCAACGAGCTACAATCCATTTCACTGCCAAAAACTCGTTGAATTCTGTGAACGGGACGACAAGGGGGAGATTTTTGCTCGCAGACTTTTCTCCACTACGACGGATTACGACAAAAAAGAGAAGGCCTGCACTTTGGGAAAAGGCACAGATAGACAGAAGACTGTGTCCACAGGAATAGTCGCAGGAGATACCATTGAGCTGGCTTATTGCGAAGTGGACAGATGGACTTCAATCGCAGTGGAAGTTCAGTTCGAGAAAGAGGCCAGGAGATCATCTGCCCTCCACCTTTTTTATCATCGAACGAAAAAGTGGCCTGCCACTGCTGCAGACCATTGTGTTGCTCTAATCAAAAAAGGTGACAAAAGTTGTTCATTCAACTTGCCCACAAGACGTCTGAGTAAATTCCGTTTTTATCTGCAGGAGGGATTTGGTGAGGACACCCTAAATCTCAAGAATTACAGAATAGTTGCTCGAAGCCCACAGACAATCTCTCGCTGCCTTTCTTTCCTACCAAACGAGATGGTTTTCCAAGTTGATTTGCCCCAAAAACAACTTGCACTCTTACTGCAAAACAATGTGCCTGGTTGGTCAGTCACAATCGATGGTAAACCTCAGGATCTCCTGACAATAGAAAAGACCTTCATTGGTTGTGAAATCCCAGCCGGGCAACACAAAATCACCTTTGCATACAGCCCCCTCTGGCTAAAGCACTCCTTTTTAATCTCTATGCTTACTTGGTTTTCTGGTATTACATACATTTTTTTCGCCTATATAAAAAAGCGGCGGCCGAAGCCGCCACTTTCTTGATTAGCTCTTACCAGGTGTTTCCACCGCCACCACCTAGGTCGTTCCAACCACTGGATGGGTCGTTGCTGCCACTTGGCTGAGAGTCATTGAGGTAACTATCAGATGGGCTGTCGTTCCAGCTACCAGAACCGTTGTCCTGATATGTTCCACCTGGCTGGCTGTGGCCACCATAGTTGTCGTCGTTCCAAGTGTTACCAGTAGAACCACTGTTGTTGTAGCTGTCGTTGTTCCAGGAACCACCACTGGGAGGTGTGTATGTGGAGTGGCTGTTTCCACCGCTGTTGTAACCAGAGTCGTTCCAACTGTTTTCCTGCCATCCATCGTATCCACTGTAGTCAGTGCCCCAGGAGGAAGACCAACCACTGTCGTATACGAGGTCGCTTTCCCAGCGGTCATAATAGTCTGTATAAGTGATGACATATGCTGCGTCGAGCAAGAAGTTCAAGAAGGTCTGCTCAGAAGCGAGGTCATTGTATGCATTGAGGAATACATAACGTTTGTGTGCATAACTTTCACGAGGAAGCTGAGTGGTGAAACCTAGTGCTACACGGTTACCTTCGTCAGTTACACGAACAGTTGCCATTGGTAGTGTACAGAAGCGAGCAACAACGCGGTCACGGCTATACATACGTCCTGAGTAGTCAACGTTGCCGAATGTGTTGCTGTAGGGGCGCCATACTGCTGTGTAGCGAGTTGCACGATAACGATAACGGCGATATTCGCCTGTGGAATAATCTCGTTCACTCTGCGTCCAAGTGTATTCACGAGGAATGAATACTAGGTTTTTGTTAACAGCTTGTTTGAGACCATCGCGTACACCTTCGATATAGGCACGTTTTACACGGCGGCTGATTTGGTTCTGATACTCTTGAGGCATTTCACGAACGTGGTCGAGAGCTTTGCTCTTGGGGAAGTGAGCAACGATAGCTGCCAGAACACCAACAGCACGTTCACGAATATTCTGAGTCATTGCCTGTTTGGTTTCGTTGATGAGTGTGAGCTCTTTTTTGAGCAGCTCTTCATGATTCTTGATGTAACGTTTCCAGGTACCATCTTGGCTGGAGTACTCTTTTTTGATGTAGCGAGTAGAACCACCGAAGAAGCCTTTTTTGTCATAGGACTTTGTCTCATAGAAGTTTTTGGCCTGTCCCAACATTTGCTGGTGTTCACCGAAAGCTTGTTTGATGTCACCTTCGATAGAGCCACCACGCTCAGAGCAAGAACCGGTGCGTTGACAAGCCTCTTCAAAGATATAGCGGCCACGTGCGCCAACTTTGCCACGTTTGATGAGCTGCCAACTACTGCCTACTTGGAATGCGCCATAACGGCGGAAACCGGAAGTATAAGAACGTTTGATGGCATCGTTGATGGCGTCGATCACTGAGTCAGGCATAAAGGAAAGAGCGATGTCTGTATCGGCAGTGAAACGGTTGGCGCGCTTTTCTGAGCAATCAAAGTCTTTGGAGAAACCAAGTTTGGAGAACTTGATCTCTTTGAATTTTGCCGTTTCAGGCAGTTTCATCAATTGTTCACGATTTTTGATGAGTTCATCTACATAACCTGAATATTTGCCAATGAAGAGCTGCGCACGGCGCAAAGCTTCGCGATATGCATCTTGTTCAGAAACACGATTGGTCTGTAACCACTCTTTGACTTCTTTATCTCGGAAATAGTGACTTGTGTCCGTTGCACCCTGTGCCCACAGTGCAGTACTTGCGAAACATACTAGCAGCGCGCCCAATACAAACTTTCTCATTACCCTCTCCTAACGTCCTCGGTATTGTTAACTATCTACTTCCCAAAATTTCGTTCTGTTTTTTTCGACAACCCACCTCTCGCAAATGACGTACCAATTTGCTCTATACATGTTATACGTATGCGTGAGGCCAGATGTTACATCTATTGATGGGCTTTCTAGCGAAACGTACTCTGAGAGCGAATTGGTCTTTGAGATTTTCAGTGTTGCTGAGTGTGTTCGAAAGTAAACACTGTGTTTCAAACAAGACAGGAAAAAAAATTGTATTGTGTGGGCTTGAGAGGTGAGTTTATGCGAAATCCAGATCCCTTTGGCGGAGTCGTACTCATGTTGGCTGGTTTGTTTTTTATCTATCGCACATATTCCGGTTTTACAGAAGGATACATAACTGGCAAATACGGTGCTGTTTACCATCGTGATGATTCACCAATAGGCTACTGGTTTGGCATGCTCGTCTCACTGGCAGCTGCAATAGGCTTTCCAATAGCCGCTATAATGAACTTCTTTTAGCTTTTGGACAATAGGTCTAGCACAGCTTCTCTGGCCTTTTCTCTTCTCTCGTTATCATCAGGCTTGGAAGCAAGGTCTTTTGGTGTTTCTCCATCATTGTTTCGAATATCTAACTTCGCTCCAGCTTTTATGAAAAGCTTTGCCAGCTCAACTTTACCCCAGTAAGCCGCCAAATGGAGTGGTGTTACACCGTTTTTGTCTTTGGCATTCACATCTGCCCCATTCTTTAGCAAGAGCTTGGCCACCGCTAAGGCACCTCTATTCCCATAACCTGCAGTGAAATGTAGTGGGGCTTTCTCAGCTTTAGAGCGAACATCTGCCGATGCCCCTTCCTTGAGGAAATACTCCATGACTTCGACTGAGTCACATTGGGCAGCACGATGAACAGGAGTTCCTGCACAAAAGGGTTCACTGTCATGGGCCGATAGCTCACAGCCCGCCTCTATCAACAACTTGACCATCTCTAGGTCATTCCAACGGGCAGCTCGATGTAACAAAGTCCTATTACAGCCTTCAATGATCACAAAGATGTCAGCACCAGCGTCAATGAGAGCTTTGGCAACTTCCACATGTTTTCCGTCCACGGCATGACATAGTGGCGTCCAATCGTACTTGTCTTTCAAATCTAATTTGGCTTTCTTTTTTAAAAGCGCTTTGACTACTTTCAAATCACCTGCTTTGGCCCCTCGATGGAGAGCAGTCCTTCCCTTTTCATCGACTGCATTCACGTCTTCGAAACAACCAACTGCGATGAACGCCAAGCAGAGCAACAATAAAAACCTGCATTTACCCAATTGACAGCCCCTCTTCCTGTGATCAAATCACTTGTCGGCTCTTCAATATACATTGGCATGTTCACATTCTGAACGATTGCTTGTTCCACGGCGTCACATGCATGTCACAACAAGTTACAACGTTCCCTCAAAAACGGCTTTAATAGAAGCTTTCAAACTTGGCCCCATACTTCCAATAGTAGACTCTGAAAACAAAAACTAAATCATCAAGGAGACGCCATGTTTCGGTACATCAGATTAATCAGCTTTACAATCTTGATAGTTTGTTCAGCAGCCACAGGTAAGGCTCAAATTCCTTCGATGGATGGTCTTGTCTATACGGACTTCGCTTCTGAGGGCTCCCAACCAGAAAAGAACCATACTCCTTGGCAGCGTCTCGACGAACCAACACGTTCTTTCTTCGAAAGAGTTTTATCTGCTCAGTTAGAACACAAGGGTAGAGAAAACACTGACTATGACAACGTAGCTCATGGAAATGCTCCATACGTTTATGGCGCTTGGAAATACTCCAACAAAGGAAAAGATTCTTGGCCGCAATATTACTTCAACAAAGGTCTGTCAGCTACTGGTCGCCGAATACTGCTGTGTATCTATGCAAAATTGAAGGCAGAGCGACTCCTACCTTTCATAGCCACTTTCGACAGGTTCTCTCCAGATAGACCTTGGCCTGGCTTCAACGTCATCATCAACGGCTCTCACGAAGACTTTCAGAACTATTTGACTGCCCTCGGTTATGGCAATTTTTACTCTGCCGCCCGTAAAGGACGTTGGGGAGTGCGCTCTGAAGAGACTGGCTGGCAGTTCCACATCCTCGGCCCAAAAGCTGAATGGGACAAGCGGTTCATTGAAATCCACATTGATGCAAACTGCCCTGGTCGTCCCGATAAAAAACCAGCAAGAGACATCTATCTAGGACTGAAACATTGGTGGGAAGACCATGAAACAGTTACTAACGAACGTATAGCTGACAGGCTCAAGGCTGGCCTCATCGGTCAAGGCATCTTCCCTCCTGATGTTGATGAAGTGCGGATAGGCTCTTGCACGACAGCGAGTTTGCTCAAATGGAAAACGAACAGTCCCTATGCTTTTGGTCACATTTGGCTCAAACCTGGCTCAGACGAAGCAGGCTGGTGGACCGAAAGTGGTGGTAGTAAAACCTTCTCGAGAGTTGAAAGGCTGTCAGCAAACAGCTCTGTCCTCACTTACCGCCTCGATAGCCACTATGGAACCCTCTACCTGCGTGTAACATCGAATAAATCAATGCGAGCCACATGGCATGTGAAAAACGAAAACCGCACAGTAAAACTAGAAGGTGAACTCAACTCAGGCCATATTTATCTGTAAACTAAGGAGCTTTTGTGGCCACAGGAGCTTTTGTCGCCTCTACAACCGGTTTGGCCCCTCTTGCTTTGATTTTCCCATACCATCGTTTGAGATGGCCTTTGCGCCAACAGAATATTCCACCAGCAACCAAAGCTATGATGAGAATGTAAGTCCACCAGGAACGTTCGCCATCATCAAAGGGGTCACTCATTGAGCACTCAGCCCCCTCGGGCAATTCTGCGACTCGAGTTAGAGACCGCCCAAACTTGACGTTGAGCATGGCTTTCGTGTTCACAGCCCAACCAGAGGCATCGAGAATTGGGCCAAGGTTGCGTTTTCGCAGTTTTAGGTAGGCGATAATCATTGAAGGACCTGAAATGAGAAGAGGTACACCAACTATTACGATGGGTATCTGCCACCAGGGAAGACTCAGTAATGTGCTGACGATGGTAGCCAGAGCAGTTCCGATAGCACCTAGGGCTAGTCCGATGGCTGCAAAGATACCAGCAAACTTTGCCACATCAAATGACGGCGCTGCAGCAGCTGCAGGTGCCTGGTTGGTAGCTATTGTCGTAATGCCTGTGGCCGTGTTTTTTTCCATTTCTTGAGTGCGAGAGGCCACATATTTTTCGATTTGGTCTGAAATAAGTTTGGCAATACGGTTATAAGGTGCCCAGAAGGCTTGGACTACGCTAATGGGATTATCGACAATCTTGATGACAGTGGCATCCCAATCGTTGCCATCGCGGTCGTAGAAGAGGCCGTTTCTACCAACGAGCAAGTTGTCCGAATCGCCAGCCGTAACTGCAGCGGCGATGTTCATTTTTTCTGTTCCGCCTTTACGGACACATTCACAATAAAGGATGTATGTCCGGCTGAGTTGGGCCAAATTTGCATGTTTATTAGGATCATCAATTTTGATGCAAAGGTCACAGCTGCGGCCATCAATGTAAAGAGTTCCCACTTGGAAGATGGCTTTGTCTTTAGGCGAATAGAAAGCCTTGAATGAGACAAAGTTTCGCAAGAGCGTGACTAGATGGCGGTGATAACGAACTAACTTATCCACGGAAGCGATGTTGTTGGCCGTTGGCTCAAAAGCCTTGTCTTTTTCCACGAGACTCGTAATGGCTACTCGCAGGTCTGAACGATTGATTTCTCTGATTCTGTCTATTCCCAGTTGCGCCACTTCTGTGCCGGCATTTTCCTGTTGCCAACTTTCATAGGCAGCGAATTTTTCTTTCAGATGGTTCCATTGCTCTTCATCAATGAATTCGCGATTGCCAAAGATGGGTTTGACAGCAAGTTCCTGCAAATCGGAGATAGCTTTTTGCCAGGCAGGATTGACGCCTGTTTCTAGGGGAAGCATTCTGTCGGCTTCCACATGGGCCAAAGGAAAGGCAGCGACGCCTTCAGCCTTTTCCGACAATGAAGTCAGAGTCAATGCCTCATAATGAGTGGCAGGTGGATTCAGTGGAGCTGTGGCTTGTGGATCAAAAGAGGCTAATCGGCAGCGTGTGAAGAAGTCATCAACTTTAGTGCTAATTTTTGAAACGGCCGCAGCTGCGGCAACTGTGTCTTTGCCTAAGGGAAGGATGGTGTGACCTTCGTCTTCTGCTTTGCGCCACCACGTTTCATAAGCCTTGGCAGCGTCGAAAAAGAGGGTGACCTTATCTTGGGAAATACCCTGGGCACCGTTTCTGTCCACTACTGGGCCAGCACAATTGAGTATCTCTTCGATGACTTTTTTCTCAGCTTCATCTTCTGTTGCATCAGTTGTGATAATCCCGTCACCATTGAAGGGTGTTGCGGCAAAGATTTCGGCTTCGTCATCAGAGTCTTCTTCAGTAATGAAATCAACATCGCCTTTTCCCAAATTGGTAAGAATCTGTTTTGCCGATTGAAGCAGTTCAGCTCCTTCTTCATGGGAGTCATCAATGGAGGCTAGTGGCAGAACCTCGTCCTCGTCGAGCAAACAGTCAGGATCTTTGAGCATTTTACATGCCCATTCCAATGCTGCTATGAGCTCTGGCGCACGAATTCGTCCATCAGTATCACCGTCGATGACAGCTAAAGTCCTATCATCAAATTCCAGACCTTGAGCAGGGCAGCTCAGAGCAGCCCACAGCTTCTGATCCAGCTGCGACAAGGCCAAGAGGTCTTCTTTTCTGTCGAGAAGGACCTGATCAAAACCACCAGAACGAAAAAAACGCCATTTATGGTCAGCCTCTGCCATGGCTTCCCTCCTAATCCACCAAATTTGAAGGAGAGATAGTACTACAGCAAAGCCAAAGAGTCACTCAGGCTGGCAAAATCTTACGCAAACGTTCGATTTCATTGGCCGAAGCCTTCAGCCAATCCTTTTCTTCACTCTTTTCGTGAGCATAAAGAATGCCTGAGGAGGAGTTCACGCGAGCGCGCAGGAGAAGACTGCGCTCGCGTAAAATCTCGAGTACACGATTGGCATCGCCACCTTGTGCACCAACACCGGGCACGAGCAGAGGTACTCGAGCTTCTTTCTCGCAATAGATTTTGGTGATGGCGTCGAATTCAGTTGGTACAGTGGCACCAACTACTGCTCCAATGGAACCGGCAAATTTAGCGTTCCACTCAATAATTGAGTCTGTCACATGCTCATAAAGGGGACGACCATCGACAACTAGATTTTGAAAACGAGCGCCTCCAGGATTGGATGTGCGATTGAGCAAATAACATCCTTTGGAGCCATCTTTCATTCGGTCGAAAAAGGGCACTAAAGAGTCTTCGCCAAGATAGGGTGAAAGGGTGACCATATCAGCACCAATGACATCAAAAACGTAACGGGCATAAGCTTTTGCCGTTGAACCAATGTCACCTCTTTTGGCATCGAGAATGACTGGAATGTCCATATCTTTGGCGAGCTGACAAATATCTATGAGCAATTGAATACCCTTGGCGCCGAGTTGCTCAAAGAAGGCACTATTGGGTTTTACAGCTGCAACTTTTTCGCCAAGTTCTTTGACTATCTTTGTGAGAAAAACCTTCGTAGTCTGAACTTCGCTTCCCTCTTTTATGGGCATGCGACTAGGGACGGGATCAAGGCCGAGACAAAGAACAGTGCCTACTTTTTTGGCTCTAGTTTCGAGTTTTTCTATGATTTTCACCACTCTTCTCCTTTCAACCACTTCTCTACACGGTCGAGCTCTTCTTCAGTGGCACCGCCTTCTTTGCGCACGACCTCTACGAGCTCGCGCAAAGTAGCCAGGCTATGTAGTTTTACGTTCAGCTCATCGATTGCACCTTTGTCATTGTCTGCTCGCCTATCAAGTACGACAACTAGATCATCGATGGTCAATCCAGCGTCTCGTCCACCAAGAACAAAGATCTTCTTACTTGCACCGGAGGTAATCAAATCATCGATGAGAACGGCTTTCTGGCCTCTTTCGTATACACCTTCGATTTGAGATTGAGTACCGTGTCCTTTGGCCTGCTTACGGATGTAACACATAGGTATTTTGGTTTCCTTAGAGACAAGCGTAGAAAAAGGAATTCCTGCAGTGGCAGCGCCGAGAACGATGTTGGTGTTGCCCAACTCGTTTATAAGTTTGGCAAGATGGGAACAAACTGTGGAAAGCTCCTCGGGAAAAGAAACAAGACGTCGTAAGTCAATGTAGATAGGACCTTTGGCCCCAGAAGCATAAGTAAACTCTCCGAATTTGATGGTCCCTGCACGCAATAGAGCGCGACAAGTTTCGTCACGAGACATTGAGCCACACACCTTCCTCTGACAAAGATAAAAATTGCTCATCTTTGAACAAAAAGCGGCCACGTAACATGGTCGCCTCTGCTTTTCCTGTAAAAGTCTTTTTTGTGTAAGGAGACCAAGCGCACTTTCCGCAACGTATGTCTCCTTTTTTAATGGACCACTCCTTCTGTGGATCCACAACAACCAAAGTAGCCTCACTACCGAGGGAGAGGTTCCCCCGCTGGGACAGACCATAAATCTCTGCTGGTTGCTGACAAGTAACCTTTGGAATGATTTCGTAAGAGATTTTCCCCTTGGCAGCAAGTGTTAGCAAGACTGGCAAAGTTGTGCTCACACCTGGCATACCCGAAGGAGGAGCCGCCCCTTCTTTCTTTTCAATGGGGTGAGGAGCGTGATCGCTGCCAACTAAATCTACCTGTTCATTGGCTAGAGCTTTCACCATTCCTTCAGCAACTGCACGAGAACGCAGTGGTGGATTGACTTTACCCCAAGGGCCCAATTCGTCTTCCATAGAGAGGAAAAGGTGATGGGGAGTTACCTCAGCGTATACCTCCAGACCTTTCTGACGATATTCACCTATGAGCTCTAGCTCGGCTGGTGAAGTTACGTGACAGATGACAACGCGAGCCTTCACTTCAAGTGCTGCAGGTAGGAGATCTCGTAAGCAAGAAAGCACAACCGACTCACTCCTGGGAGCTCCTTTTTCCAACAGACGACCATCTTCTGCATGTACAGCCACTATCTGTCCGCAAGAGAGTACTTCTCGCCAAAAGGAAACTGAGGCTGCCATGTTTACTCCTGTCGTTTCCGAGCAGAAGAGTTTGACGCCGATTGCCGGTGGAACCATAGAAGCAAGGTTTTTCACATTGTCACTCGTTGCAGCAACGAAAAAACCAAAATCAACTCCACAGCCGCGAGCAAAAACTTCTTTGGCCTGTAGACGAGCAACACTGTCCGTAATCGGTTTGTTGTTTGGCATATCGAGGACAGCAGTCACTCCACCAGCCAAAGCTGCCTTGGCAGCAGTGGTCCACTCTTCAGCCACTTCGTAACCTGGCTGACGAAAATGGACATGGCTATCGACGAGAGCTGGAAAAATCATCTTCCCTGCCAGCTCTTCAACAGTGTGTTCCTCTTGGAGCAAGTTCTTGCCACGACCAATGATTTTTCCGTCACTAATACATAAATCTTCTCTGTGCGAACCAGACACATCGACGATAGTTGCACCACGAAGCAGAAGACCCACTAGCGAGGCACCCGCCTTCCAGCAGCATCGCGATGATAGTGTCCCAACTCACTGAGACATTTACAGGTCTCCAAAGAAGCAACTGGACCTTCTGTACAAACGAGCCAGCCAGTTGGATCGACTGCGCAATGGCCACACAAGCCAACGCCACATTTCATGTAACGCTCGAGACTCACTTCGATGGGAACATTATTCTTTTCTGCCACCTGCAGTGCTGCCACGGCCATAGCTTCAGGACCACAAGCAAAAATTGAGTCATATTCACTCTTTTCAAGAAGCTCTTCCAACTTCTGGACACAGTTGCCGCGAAAACCTCTAGATCCGTCATCAGTGGTCAACTCCAAAGAGCCAGGCCATCTTTCATCTGAGATTAACTTTTCTTCCGTGGCTGCACCAATGACTGTAGTCGGATGTACACCCAAGCTTTCAAACTGACGAGCCAAAAAAAAGAGCGGTGCTGCACCGCAACCTCCGCCGAGTAAAATCGGCCTTTTGGCCTCCTTGGAAAAACCTTTACCCAAGGGACCACGGAAGGTAAACCTCGAACCTACTTCCACTAGGCAAAGGGCTTTGGAGAATTCACCAACAGGTTCGATGATGAACTCCAAGGGGCTTGCATTGGCTAGTGAAAATGGTTTCTCACCAACACCAGGTAGCCATATCATGGCGAACTGTCCTGCTTCAGCTTCAATGGAGCCATCGAGCCTAAGTAAATGAGCACTTCCAGATACTTTTTCATTGGCCACTACGGTGAATGTTCGTTGTGCTAAAGTCATTTGTTTTCCTTCCGCACGAGACCAATCAACTTGGTGACTTTAGAAAAATCTTCGTCTGCCAAAAAACTCTCGAGTTCGTCGACGATACGAGTAATGCCACTAAAACCTTCTTCAACGAGGCAAGTACCAACTTGAACAGCAGTAGCTCCTGCCATCATCATCTGAGCCACATGCTCGCCCGTTGAGACACCACCGACGGCAACAAGGGGGCAGTTCAGTGAAGCCAACTGCCATACAGCTCGCAAAGCTATGGGTCTAATAGCCGCACCTGAAACTCCACCAACGGTATTGGCCATAACAGGACAGCGTCTGCGTACGTCGATGACCATACCAGGGCCCAAAGTATTCGTAGCAACGAGACCATCTGCTCCTGCCTCCAATGCTGCCTTGCCCACATCAACAATGTTGGGAGCAGTAGCAGTGAGTTTGGCAAGTAGCGGTCTTTTGCTAGCTTTCCGTGCAGCTGACACAGCAGCATTAGTTGCTTTTACGTCAAGAGCAAAGGGACGACCAAATTCATCGGACACATTGGGACAAGAAAGATTTAGCTCTATGAATTCAGGTTCTAAAAGCTCTGCTTTTTCAACGAGCTCAGTGAATTCTTGCGCATTGTGAGAAAAGACCGATACAGAAAGAGCACCTTCAGCGCCTTTACGGGCAGCATGAAACTCCTCACCGAAGTCATCTATCCCTGGATTGGAAAGACCAACTGCGTTGAGCCAACCTGCTTCAAATGGAACGATGACAGGACCGGGATGGCCCTTTCGCGGTCTTAACCCCACACTCTTGAATGTAGCTGCGCCGGCACCACTACGCAAAGCGCGAGCAATGCCGGCACCAGTTGCCCCGAGAACACCAGAGGCCAAAATTACTGGGTTGGGTAATTTTACACCGCAGAGTTCTACGTCTAGTGAAGGTTTCACAGCAAGTGATCCCTCACATCATTTTCATCCATGGTTCTTTCGCAATAGTGACAACGGAAACGAATGTCACCACCATTACATGCTTTGGTGAACCTGGTTTTCATGGGCTCGTTACGTGTAATGCACTTGGGATTTGCGCAGCTCATAAAACCGTCGATGTTATCGGGCACGGCTACTTGATACTTTTCGATGACCTTGCCACCGTCGATTTTTGCCACAGTGGCTTCTGGGGCGATAAGGGCTATTCGCTTGGCAGTCTCCTCTTCGAGGAAAAAGTCTTCGAATTTGATTATGTCCTTGCGACCCAATTTTGAACTATCAAAACTCATGCCCATAGCTACGGTAGTCTCAGCATCCAAACTGAGAAGACGCAAAACGCGAAGAGCTTGGCCTTGGCGGATATGGTCAATGACCGTACCTCTATCGAGAGCATAAACTCTCACCTTGTCTTGTCTGTTACCCATAACGGTCACCACCTTCCTGCTGCGGCCAATAACAAGACCTGGCGAATGGGAATACCATTAGCAGCTTGTTTGAAATAGATACACTGCTCACGATGGTCTACAGCTGGATCTAACTCGTCAACACGTGGCAGAGGGTGCATTACGGCCATCTTCTCGTTTTCTCGAAGTAAAGCTTCGTCGACGCGGTAACAGCCTTTGAAACGTTCGTATTCGATTTCGTCTCCAAGACGCTCTTTCTGAATACGAGTTACATAGAGTACATCCAATCCCTCAACGGCACCAGCTGGCTGGTTTACCAATTGGTAGGGAAGTTTCTCTTTCTGCAAATCGTCGAGATAACGCTGAGGTATCTGCAGGGCAGCCGGTGCGATGAAACGATATTCTGCATTGTAGAGCTTGAGTGCTTCCACCAGTGAGTGAACTGTTCGACCGTAGCGTAAATCACCAAGGAAACCGATCTTCAGTCCATCGAGTTTTCCGTGGTATTCACGAATGGTGAACAAGTCCAGTAAAGTCTGTGTCGGATGCTGATTGGCACCGTCACCACCATTAATGATGGGCACATCAGATACTTCGGAAGCCCATCGTGCAGCCCCTTCCAAAGGGTGCCTCATCACGATGACATCGGAATAACCAGCCACTGTTTGGATGGTATCAGCCAGACTTTCGCCTTTGGCTACCGATGAAGACTTTGCTGTAGAGAAACCAACAACAGGGCCACCTAGACGGGCTTGCGCAGTTTCAAAACTCAGTCGAGTCCTCGTTGATGGCTCAAAAAAAAGAGAGGCCATCACGGCCCCGTTCATTCCCTGCGGACGTGGATTCCGCTGCAGTTCGACTGCGCCATCGAGTATAGAATCGATGTCCTCTCTGCCGAGTTCCCAAATAGAAATCAATCCTCTTTTATCCTTTAGGAAAGCCAACTTGCAACTCCCTCCTGTTGCTCGAAGTTCCAAATTGGAGGGCACAATAAACGGCAAACATGGTGGCTGTCAAGCTGTCTTTACCAACGTAACCAAACTATGACTCAGAGGACTTTTCTATACTTGAGTGGTACTTTTACATTCTTCACACATTGCTCTTCAGGCTCTCCCCAAAGAACGTTTTGACAGAGGGAATGATTTTCTGCATCCAAGAGTTGATATGCTTGCTCCATGACCAACAATTCTCGAAATGATGCCACACCTTGCAGACGAGCTGTGTTGTTCATGGCTTGACCAAAAGCTGTGTAATCATAATTAGGACCAATGGTACCTACCATTACTTCTCCAACATTCACGCCCGTGGCGACACCCAAGCCTGGGACAACATCACTATTCAAAATCTTGTCCACAACCTCTGTGCCGCTCATTTTGGCTGTGAATTCGTTGATGGCTTGAGCAGCGCTAACAGCCCTGGCCACACATTCTGCCGGTGATATGTCATCAAAAGGAGGACCAAAGAGACCAATGACGCAGTCTCCAACCATTTTGTCGAAAACTCCGCCATGTTCCCACAAAATATTTACTACTCTGTCGGACCATTGATCGATGAATTTGCCCACCTCTCCTGGGCCATCCAAAATTTGCTCACTAATGGCTGTAAAAGAGGTGATATCAGAAAACAATATTGCAGCTCGACGAATACGAGGAGATAGATAGCGGTCACGATAATCTCTTTCTTGCAGCAACTTTGAAACAACTGCAGGACTGAAAAACTGCTGCAACCAACGCTGTTCCTTGTGATAATCGACGAGACGTTGTCCTAATGAAACTGCAAAAACTTGTACTAACTCACGACTGGTTCGAGAAAGACCTGTGCTTGGACCTGCCGTAACGACAAACCCTTGGTTGGTAGCCGAACCTGCTGGTATTTGAATCTTTGTTTTGGTTTGGGCAGACAGACCTGCCGCAGCTAATATTTCGCCTGCCGTTGGCTGTGACTTTTTTTCCAACAAAGCTGAAAGTTCACTGGGAACGGAACTTTCTGAAGTCGTCAAGACAGCACCATGGTAATAAACGCGAAAAGAGCGAGCAACCTTTTGAATGAGATCTTCCTGGTAAACAACGACTAGTCCTTCTATACCGGTTCTTTCCAAGAGATAGCGAGCAGTGTTGTCTATTGTAATGTCAAGAACGGGATCTTGTAGTCTTTTTTCAATTTCGAGTACTTCGACATGTCGATTGCGGGCCTTACGAAATTCATAAAAAATGTTATCCAACTCTTGACCAACGACATCGAGCAAAAGGATTGCACCGGGAGGTGGTGGCGCTTTGGCAAAAGTTGCAGCCAACATACCTATGTCTTCACCATCGACGGAAAGAGAAACTGCGCAGCTCATACCTCTATCCCACTCACCTTCAGATTTTTTATTCAAGATAGTGAGCAAGTTGTCATCGTCTTCACCGAAGAACAGTTCGTGCCAAACTTTACCGTTGTCGAAAAAACGAATACCAAAACCCTTCAAACCGAGATGTTTCAAGAGCCAAGGAGCTATCTCGCCAATTGAGTGTTCTGCTGAATTGCCCATTCTTTGCTGTTTTTCCAGCAAGATGTCCAATTCGTGAGCCAAGCGCCAAGCACGACCAGCTTCTTTACCATCTAGATTTCTCAGCTTCTCTTCTCGTTCGCCTCTTGTTGACACTGTGGCGCCTCCTCTATTTACTGCTGCGGACTAAGATGTTACCGCGAACGAGTAGTCAGCTGCACGGGTCGTGCTTTATCCTATAGCCGTCTTGTTACATTGAATTGAACGAAGGTGACAGTTGTCTGAGGAGAAAAGAAACAAACTTCTCAACGAGGCCGAAAATCATATCGGAGAGGGAAACACCCTCGAAGCACTACTTCTACTCGATGAAGCAGCGGCTGTTTGTGGATGGGAAGAACGTTTCACTTTCCTCCTCGAGACAGCTATAGAAGAGGCCGAAGAACTGCCATCACTATTACAACAACTACCTGAACCATCAGCTGTTGCCGCAGAAGTGAAACACTTTCAAGGCGAAGTTGACGAAGCTTATGAACTGCTCGTCGAATATGTGGTGGATAGGCAATGTTATCCACTTCTGCAGTGGATGAAAAACTGGTCGAGCAAAAGCGACTTCTACGACAAGTTGACTGAGGACAAATGCAAAATTCTCTTTCGCAAGATGATAGGTCGCTTTGGTGGTCGCGGTAGTGGCACCAAGTTGGCTGCCATTTTTCAGGCGCTTTATCCTTTAGTAGAAAACCTTGTTGCCCAAAAAGAAGACGATTATGAAATGCTCTTTTACTGCTCATCAATACTACGCGAAGGTGGCAACAACGAAAGAGCATTGGAAATTGCTGAAGAAGTATTCGACAAAAATCCTACGTGGCAATTGGCTGTCAACTTAGCTTATGCCCGCAGAGAAGTTGGTGACATTGACGGAGCAAAAGCTGCCTTTGAAACGGCTGCACGTATAGAACCGGACGATGATGACGCTCAGGTAGATTTGGCAGTCATGCTCTTTGACCACAATCGCCCTACAGAGGGATTTGAGGTCCTGAACAAAGTATTAGCTCGTTCTCCCCACCATTTCTGTGGGTTTCCTGTTTATTGCCGCGAAGTGTGTAAACGTGACGGAGATGAACAGAAGTTTCTCGAGTTACGCGAGTTTGCCTCTCAACAACGACGGGGAACGAGTGCTTTTGCTTATGCTCACGACTGCTTGAAGACACTTGTCTCTTCTGCACCAGTGAAACGTTATCTTCCTGCTCCAGAAGATGCTTCCATCAAACTACTGCAGACAGTTTTAGCAGACACGAGAGAGAAAATTACCATCTCTGCGTCCTGCGTTGAGGCTCCTTCAGTGCACCTTGCTCTAAAACTGGCCACAGAAGCTCGTGGTTTCAAACTGAACTACAAACGAGTAGAAAGCAACGATTGGAAACCCAATCCACTAGCTCCCAGACGCTCCCATAAAGATGCGCTTTGGTCATATAAAAATGGAGAGCCAACTCTGCTCGTCGAAAAACCTGACATTATCGTCTCCGAAATGATTTATTCAGTAGCATCTGGGCCTTATCACATTGATGAGTGGTGGGATCTCTGTAACACCGTTGCCCGTGACATTGGTCCAGGAGCTGTCAACGACTTGTTAGGAACAATGGTTCATTTTGACGCCTATATGCCTTATCCTCGCCCCTCTTGGCGATGGATACAGGCTGTGCAAGTTGCTGCCGCAATGACACTGGCCCAGTTAGAACAGCACTGGGAGTGCCCTTCCAAAGAAACACTCATCGATTTGGCCCAAGGCCCAGTTGATTGGGTGGTCAATGGAGCAATCGTCGCCCTTTGCCAATTGGCCAAAAACCAAGAAGAGCACAGGGTAGAAGTCATCGACGTCCTATGGCAACTCTTTGAGGACTTGGAAAAGTGGCATTGGTGCACTTACTCGACTTGGCTACGCCACGCACTTTTGGATATCCTCAAGCTGGACTCAGAAAGAGCCCAGCGGGTGCGAAAATTCTTTGCCTAAGGTTATTTAGCGCTTTCAACCATGGCGTGAGCAATTTTGTTGTGCTCAGCGACAATTTTTTCAATGTCCAACTTGGTGAAGTTGCCTTTTTCAATGACCACTTCGCCATTGACTACATTGACTTCCACGCGTTTGGTGAAGCAGAAAATTGGAGCTAAAGCAGGATCTTCTTGTGCACCCGCATAATCGAGGGTGTTCAAGTCGATACCAATGAAGTCTGCAGCTTTGCCAACTTCCAAAGAACCGAGCATATCGGAACGATTGAGCACTGCTGCGCCACCGAGTGTACCTACTTCGAGAGCTTCGAGACCTGTCATTGAGCTCGCACCATATTTGACGCGCTGCAACAACATAGCTTGGCGTGCCTCAGCAATCATATTGGATGAATCATTAGAAGCAGAACCATCAACTGCGATGGAGACCTTTACACCAGCCTTGAGCATGGGCACGATGGGGGCTATGCCCGAGCCAAGACGCATATTGGAGGTGGGACAGTGAGCCACTCCGGCTTTGCGGTCAGCCATCAACTTGATTTCATCGTCATTTAGCCATACACAGTGAGCAAAAAATGCGTTTTCCCGCATCCAACCCAAGTCATCTAGATAAGCAGCCGGGCGTTTACCCACTTTTTCCATACAGAAGTCGTCTTCGTCTTCTGTTTCTGCTAGGTGAGTGTGAATGAGCACGTCGTGCTCTTCGGCCAAAGTAACTGTCTGCCGCATGATGTCTGCTGTGACCGAGAAAGGAGAACAGGGGGCAAGAACTATGCGCATCATGCCCAAGTCATCCTTCTCGTGATATTTTTCGATGACCTCTTGGCAGTGAGAGAGGATCTCTTCGTCTGTCTGAACGACACATTTGGGCGGCAATCCACCATCTTCACGGGACAAAGACATGGAACCTCGGCAAAGGTGCATTCTTATGCCAGCTTCTTTGAGGGCATTGACTTCAACATCAAACAAATCCGTGTTGCCATCGGGGTACACATAGGCGTGGTCGACTGCAGTTGTACAGCCAGAAGCGAGCAACTCAGCAGCAGCAATGAGAGAACCCGAGCGGAGAGCTTCAGGAGACATCTTGGCCCAAATGTCATAGAGGTAGATGAGCCAATCGAAGAGTTTGGCATCCTGGCAGTTTGGCAGGTTTCTCGTCAGTGTTTGATAGAAATGATGATGTGTATTGATGAGACCAGGCATGACGACCATACCCTTACCATCGACTACCTTGTCAGCACTTGCTGGTGCAGAAGCCATGGGTCCCAACTGGGTAATCTTTCCATCTTCTACATAAATGAATGCTTCTTTGATGGTCTCTCGCTTGTCGTTCATAGTAACGAGATGAGAGATATCCTTCATTAATAGGGTACCCATTTGCGTCCTTCCATCCTGTCTCAATAACTTTTTTTTCAATCTATTCCGTGTAAAAAAGCTTACACTTGGCTTATAGCGCCGTCAAAAGGAAAAGGTAGCTTTACAGGGGAGAAAAGTTGCGTTATTATTCCGTTGACCTTAATCCGTGCTCCTGATGCGGCTGGTGCCGCGATATCCGAAGGAGGATAGGGA